>NZ_CP025546.1:3977006-4282930 GCF_003614435.1 Mycobacterium paragordonae | reverse complement strand
TCCGGCGGATCCGCAGTATCAGTTCGTCGAAAGTCATTCCTGGATCAGGTCGTTCGGCGCCGGTTACACCGTCGGCATTGACGGTGTCGCGATGGTCCTTATACTGCTGACCACGGTCCTGATGCCGCTGCTGTTGCTCGCCGGGTGGAACGACGCGGGCCGGCCCGGCGTGTACCTGGCGCTGATGCTGGCCGTCGAGTCGATGATGCTGGTCGCCCTGGTGACGTTGGATGTGTTGTTGTTCTTCGTGTTCTTCGAAGCGATGCTGATCCCGATGTACTTCCTGATCGGCCGGTACGGGGGAGCCGGGGCGCCACGTGTGGCACTGAAGTTCCTGCTGTACAACCTGTCCGGTGGGCTGCTCATGCTGGTCGCGCTCATCGGCCTGAATCTGGTCTGTGGGACGTTCGATTCACGCGCCATCGTAGCCGGGATGTCGTCGGGCGACATCGTGGCTAACCCGGACCTCATGCATCTGCTGTTTCTCGGCTTCCTGCTCGCGTTCGCCGTGAAGGCCCCGTTGTGGCCGTTGCACACCTGGTTACCCGGGGTGGCCGCGGAGGCGACGCCGGCGACCGCGGTGCTGATGATGGCCGTCGTCGACAAGATCGGCACGTTCGGCATGTTGCGCTACTGTCTGCGACTCTTTCCCGACAGCGCGGTCTTGTTCCGGCCGTTCGTGATTGCGCTGGCCGTGATCGGGATCATCTACGGCGCCTTGGTGGCAATCGGGCAGAGCGACATCATGCGCGTGATCGCCTACACCTCGATCAGCCACTTCGGATTCATCGTGCTGGGTGTCTTCGCCATGACCAGCCAGGGGCAGTCCGGCGCAACGCTGTACATGGTCAATCACGGACTGGCCACCGCCGCGCTGTTCCTGATCGCCGGATTCCTGGTGTCACGCAAAGGGACTCGGCTCATCGCCGACTACGGCGGGGTGCAGCAGGTGGCCCCGGTGCTGGCCGGGACCTTTCTGGTCGCCGGCATGGCGTCGCTGGCGCTGCCCGGCCTGGCGCCCTTCGTCAGCGAATTGCTGGTGCTGATCGGCACTTTCGCCCGGTATCCGGTGTTCGCCGTGCTAGCGGTGACGGGCCTGGTGCTCTCCGCAATCTATATTCTGTGGCTCTACCAGCGGATCATGACGGGGCCCCGCAGAGAGTCCATGGCCGACTTGGTGCCGCGTGAGCTGACGGTGGTGGTGCCGCTGTTAGCTCTCCTGATCGTGCTGGGCGTGTATCCCAAACCGGCGCTGGACGTCATCGACCCGGCTATCGGCCAGACGGTCGCCGGCCGGTAGCCGCTGACGGCTTGGCGCGATCCGGCGAGGGCGCGGGCAAGAGCGACTGGTCACATCCGTCACTTGGGCACCGGCAGGGCTCGGCACAGCGCCGTCTGAAAGCCGTCTGAAACGTGATATCGCATGTGATACCAGATTTCGCAGCTGGATGGGCCGCCGCTTGCGGGGGCGAGTGTGACTGATGTGACCAATCGGCCGCCGCGTCAGCGCGCCGCGGCCAACTGCGCCCTGCGGCGCTCGAGCAGCCGCAACACCATCGGGGTGAAGATCAACTGCATGGCCAGATCCATCTTGCCGCCGGGACACACGATGGTGTTCGGCCGCGACATGAACGAATCATGCAGCATGGCAAGCAGATACGGGAAGTCGATGCCGTGCGGGTCACGGAACCGGATGATCAGCATCGACTCGTCGGCGGTCGGTATGGACCGGGCGATGAACGGGTTGGAGGTGTCCACCACCGGCACCCGCTGGAAGTTGACATCGGTGTGCGAGAACTGGGTGCACATGTAGTTCACGTAGTCGGGCATCCGCCGCAGGATGGTGTCGGTCACCGCCTCGGAGGTGTAGCCGCGGGAGACCTTGTCGCGGTGCAACTTCTGGATCCACTCCAGGTTGATCACCGGCACCACGCCGATGCGCAGGTCCGCGTGCGCGGCGACATCGGCCTCGTCGGTGACGATCGCGCCGTGCAGTCCCTCGTAGAACAGCATGTCGGTGTCCTCGGGGATCTCCTCCCACGGCGTGAAGGTGCCTGGCTCCTGCCCGAACGGCTCGGCCTCTTTCTCGTCGTGCAGATAGCGGCGCACCTTGCCGGTTCCGGTCTCGCCGTAGGTCTTGAAGAGGTCCTGCAGCTCCTCGAACAGATTGGCTTCCGGACCGAAGTGACTGAAGGTGTGGTCACCGCGCGCGTGTGCGTCGGCGATCGCGGCCTTCATCGCCACCCGGTCGTAACGGTGGAAGCTGTCGCCCTCGACGAACGCCACGTTGATGTCCTCGCGGCGGAAGATCTGGTCGAAAGTCCGCATCACGGAGGTGGTCCCGGCCCCCGAGGAGCCGGTGACGGAGATGATCGGGTGCAGGCGTGACATTTTCGATTACCCCTTACGCTTCAGCCGGCCACGACGCGGTACAAGCCCCGCACGCCGTACAACGGTGAGGTGGAGGGCCGGACGTAGTCCTTGCGGTGGTATTCCTCGATCAACTCGACTTCGTCGGCCGCTCCGAAGATCAGCGGCACCCGCTGATGCAATCCGGTCGGGACCACCTCCATCAGGCGCCCACGCCCGGTGCTGGCCAGGCCGCCGGCCTGCTCGACCAGAAACGCGATCGGGTTGGCCTCGTACAGCAGCCGCAGACGTCCCGGCTTGGCCGGATCCTTCGCGTCCCGGGGGTAGAGAAACACCCCGCCGCGCGTCAGGATCCGGTGTGTCTCAGCGACCAGCGAGGCGACCCAGCGCATGTTGAAGTCCTTGCCGCGTGGTCCCGTTCGGCCCGCCAGGCACTCGTCGATGTAGCGCTGCACGGCCGGTTCCCAAAATCGCCGGTTCGATGCGTTGATCGCGAATTCACCGGTGGTGCACGGAATCCGGATGTCGGCGCGGGTCAGCACGAACTCGCCGAGCGACGGGTCCAGCGTGAACGCGTGCACGCCGGTGCCCACGGTGAGCACCAGCATGGTCGACGGGCCGTAGATCGCATAACCCGCACACACCTGCTGCGAGCCGGGTTGCAGGAAGTCCTCGACGGTCGGATCCGCACCCGGCTCGGCGGCACGCAGAATCGAAAAGATGCTTCCCACCGAGACATTCACGTCGATGTTGGAGGAACCATCGAGCGGATCGAAGATCAGCAGGTACTTCCCGCGCGGGTATTGGGTCGGCAGAAGATAGGGCTCGGCGAGTTCTTCCGAGGCCATCCCGGCCACCTGACCGCCCCATTCGGTGGCCCGCAGGAAGTAGTCATTGGCCAGCACGTCGAGTTTTTGCTGCACTTCGCCCTGCACGTTCACCACGTCCGCGGCGCCCAGCACGCCACCGAGTTCGCCCTGGGCCACCCGGGTGGAGATGGCTTTACAGGCCAGGGCGACATCGAGGATCAACGAGTTCAGATCGCCGCTGGCATCGGGATGACGGCGTCTTTCCTCGATGAGGAACTTCACCAGCGTCGTGTGGTGGGTGAGCATGCGGTACCTCCAACGGGCAGCAAAAGACCTGCACACATGCTCTGATCCAGCCGGCCACGGTCCATCCCCCTGATGGGTGGTCCGGTGGGGGTATCCCCGCGCGTCCGCTCGCGCCGCCGACGACTGGGGGGCTGTCAGCCGGCTGATGACAGGCGCAGCGACTCGAGCCGCAACGAGTCGCTGTCGGCGTTGATGCCGCTGAGGTCTGGCGCGACGAACGAAGGCCGCTGCGCCGCGGGTGCGGCCAGCGCTTCGGCCGCCGTCGTCACTCCGCTGAGCACCAGCAGACTGGGCAACCCGGCGGAATTGGCACCGGCGATGTCGGTGTCCAACCGGTCACCGACCACCAACGGCCGCTGAAAGTCGCCGCGCGACAGGGCGTTCCGGAAGATCGGTGCATACGGTTTTCCGACGATGCGCGGGGAGCGGCGGGTGGCGGCGTGCAACGCTGCGATGATCGAACCGTTTCCGGGGACCAGTCCGCGCTCGGAGGGCAACGTCACATCGGGGTTGGTGGCCACCCACAGCGTGTCCGCGCGGATCGCCAGTGCCGCCTCGGCGAGGTCGCGCCAGCGGATGTCGGGCGAGAACCCCTGGACCACGGCGACCGGTTCGTCAGCCCACCGTCGCACCGGGCGCAGGCCCACTCCGGTCACCTCGGCGGCCAAAGCCTCCGAGCCGACAACCAGAACCGGCGCGCCAGAATCCAATTCGTCACTCAAAGCCTGCGCAGCGCATTGCCCGCTGGTGATGATGTCGGCGGGGCTCGCATCGAATCCCAGCTCCCGCAAATGCTTGGCGACCTCCACCGCACTGCGCGACGCGTTATTCGTCAAGAACAAGGTGCGACAGGCTGTGCCGGAGAGTGTCTCCACCGCACCCGGGATCGGTCGCGAACCCCGGAACAATGTGCCGTCGAGGTCCAGCAACAGACAGTCGTACAGGCTGGCCAGCGATGCCATCAGCGTGCGGTGCTGGTGAGCACACCGGTGGACGTCACCATGCCTCCTAGCGGTGGGGGATGCGCCGACCATACGGTGCAGCAGCGCTACCCGACGCCCCCGGATGGGGGAGTGTGGATGGTAAATCAGCGAAAGACGTTCTCGGCCAACATCCGCCGGCACCAACTTCGGTACCGGTCCGTGGTCCAGCCGTCGCCGGTCACACGAAGATAGGTCTCGATGCTGCCGATCACCGCGGTGGTTTCTACGATCTCGTCGAAGGGCAGGTCCTCGCGAAGCCATCCTCGGTCACGTGCCACAGTGAGTATCCGCCGGATCTGTCCGTTGATGCTTGCGGTCAGACCTTTGAGGTACTGGTCCACTTCCGGGTCGTAGGTAGCGGCCCCGATCAATGCCGGCGCGATCCGTGCCGTCCGCAGGTGTACCTCCGTCTGCGCCTCGACGATGTGGTCCAGCGCCTCCTGGCGGTCCTGGCTCGCCACGATGCGTCGACCTGCGTCCAGATTAAGGACGTTCTCTTCAGCGGGTAAGCCGAACGCGGCGTACTCGACAGCGGCGATGAACAGCGCTGCCTTGGGACCGTGAATCTGCACGGTCTCTGCCGAAACACCGGCCGCTTCACCGATTTTCGCCAGTGTCGTCCGGGCGTATCCATGCTCGGCGAACAGCTCCGCTGCCGCGGCCAACACCCGGGCCCGCGTCTGCTCGGCCTGGCGCTGCCGCAACTCCGACCGATACGCCCGAGTGCCACCCTTAGATATTGACTGCTGTGACATAGTAATGAATACTACTACATCGTAGTGAAGCGAACCCGAGGGGGCGCACCATGGCATCGATCATCATCGGCAGCATCCCCGCGCAGGGCCATGTGACGCCCATGCTGGCGGTCGCTCGAAACTTTGTTGAGCGTGGTGATCACGTGCGGTTCATCACCGGCGCGCGGTTCGCCGACCGGGTGCGCGCGACGGGCGCTTCGCACATCCCGTTGCCGGCCGATGCCGACTACGACGAAACACTCTTCGACACGTTGCCCGAGCGGGCAAAACTCAAGGGCACCAGAGCAGTAGCCTTCGACGTCGAGCACATCTTCGTGCGTCCGGCCAAATCTCAATACGAGGCGGTAATGGCAGCCCATGCGTCCCGGCCCGCAGACGCAGTACTGATCGATCCCGCATTCAGCAGTGGGGCGATGCTCATCGGGCACCGGCGACCGGACAGGCCGGCGATTGTCGTGTGTGGAGTCGTTCCGCTGCCGATCCCCAGCGCCGACACGGCGCCCTTCGGCATGGGATTGCCGCCGGCGAAGTGGGCCAACCGGCCCCGCAATGCCGCACTTGCCGTGCTGCATCGCCGAATCCTGCGTCAGGCCAACATGGTTGGCGGAGAAATCTACCGCCAGCTGCACGGCGCGGAACTACCCCACTCGTTACTGGAGTGGTACTCCCACGTCGACGCCTTCGTGCAGTTCACCGTTCCGGCGTTCGAGTACCCGCGTTCAGACGCGCCCAAGACGCTGCATTTCGCCGGCGCGCTGTGCCCGGCCGGCTCGGACGTCGACCTGCCGGATTGGTGGTCCGACCTGGACGGCACCCGGCCCGTCGTGCACGTCACCCAGGGCACCGTCGCCAACGTCGACTACCGGCAAGTCATCGCGCCGACGCTGCAGGCCCTGGCCGGCGAGGATGTACTGGTGGTGGTGTCCACCGGTGGACGCCCGCTCGACATGCTGCCGCCGCTGCCCGAGAATGCCCGTGCGGCAACCTTCCTCCCGTACGACGAGTTGCTTCCTCGCACCGATGTCTACGTCACCAACGGCGGCTACGGGGGAGTTCAGTACGCGTTGCGCCACGGCGTGCCGATCGTGGCAACCGGGGGCAAGGAGGACAAGCCCGAGGTGGGCGCACGGGTGGCATGGTCGGGCGTGGGGCGCCGCCTGCGGACCGAGCGGCCCACACCGAGAGCGTTGCGCCGGAGCATTCTTGCGGTGCTGGAACAACCGCGCTACCGCGAAGCCAGTGGCCGCATCGCCGCCGAGATGGCCGCGGCCCCGGGCTTTGCCTGCCTGACCGACGTTGTGGACAAACTCATCCGGAGGCAGCCCGGACCGAGCCGGCTCGCTGGTCCGATTGGTCCCGGCCGGCCAAATCCGGCGGCGTCGTCGCCGCGGGTTCCCGAAAAGCGGTAGCACCGGTTTAGTGCCTACTGCCGGCCAGTTGTGCGACAGTAGCCCGATGCTGGCGGAACTGCTGCGGCAGTATGTTCGGCCGTATCGATGGCTGATAGCGGTGGTTGCGGGGCTCCAGATGGTCAGCGCGTTCGCGTCGCTGTACTTGCCGGCCGTCAACGCGTCGATCATCGACGACGGCGTCGCCAAGGGAGACACCCACACGATCATCCGGCTCGGTGGATTGATGCTGCTGGTCACCGGCCTACAAGTGCTGTGCGCCATCGGGGCCCTCTACGCCGGTTCACGCGCCAGCATCGGGTTCGGCAGGGATCTGCGTACCGCCATGTTCGATCACGTCACCGGGCTCTCCGAGCAGGACACGGCCGGCGTCGGAACGCCGTCACTGCTGACCCGCACGACCAACGACGTACGGCAGCTGGAGGTGGTGGTACAGACGACGAGCACCGTCCTGATCGCGGCGCCGATCATGTGTGTCGGGGGCGTCTTCATGTCAATACGCCAGGATGCGGGCTTGTCCTGGTTGTTGCTCATCAGTGTCCCGGTTATGGCGGTCGCCGAATACCTCATCGTCTCGCGCATGCTGCCGCTCTTTCACAACCTGCAGACCTGGATCGACAACATCAATCGCGTCATGCGAGAACAGCTCTCGGGCATCCGGGTTATTCGCGCGTTCGCTCGGGAGCCCTTCGAGGTGGAGCGGTTCGCGATAGCCAACCGCGACGTGTTCACGACTTCGCTCAGGGTCGGTCGCTGGCAGGTGTTGATGGCACCGGTCGCGATGTCGGTGATCAACCTGTCCAGTGTTGCGCTGGTCTGGTTCGGCGGCCTGCGCATCAACGTGGGTCAGATGCAGGTCGGTTCGTTGATCGCCTACCTGTCGTACTTCCTGCAGATCCTGATGGCCGTGATGATGGCTACGGCCTTCCTGGAACTGTTGCCCCGGGCGTCGGTATGCGCCACGCGCATCAGTGAAGTGCTGTCGACCTGTCCCGCAATCACCAGCCCGCAACAACACCGGTCCCCGGCAGCCGGTATCGAGGGCATGGTGGGCCTGAACCACGTGAGTTTCCGCTATCCGAACGCCGATGGTTGTGCATTGCGTGATGTTTCGCTGACCGCCCGACCCGGGACGGTGACGGCCATCATCGGCGGCAGTGGTTCGGGCAAATCGACGCTGGTATCGCTGATTTGCAGATTTTACGACGTGACGGCCGGTGCGGTGCTCGTGGACGGAATTGACGTTCGCGATTATGCGACCGAGCAGCTGTGGTCCGCGATCGGCTTGGTGCCACAGCGGGGTTATCTGTTCTCGGGCACCGTCGCGGACAATCTGCGCTTCGGCAAACCTGACGCGAGTGACGCCGAGATTTGGGAGGCACTCCGGATCGCCGCAGCCGACGAGTTCGTTCGCGAGCATGCGGACGGTTTGCAGATGCCGCTTTCCCAGGGCGGCGTCAACCTGTCGGGTGGGCAGCGGCAGATGTTGGCGATCGCGCGGGCGGTGATGAACCGTCCCGCCGTGTACTTGTTCGATGACGCGTTCTCGGCACTCGACGTGCAGACCGACGCGCGGGTACGGGCTTCATTGCGCGAAGCCGCCCCGGACTCGACGGTGATCATTGTGGCGCAGCGTCTTTCGACGGTCGCGGCAGTTGACCAGATTGTCGTACTGGACCAGGGCGAAGTAGTAGGCGCCGGTACGCACGACGCGCTCCTGCTGAGCTGCCCCGCCTACGCTGATCTCGCCGACCTGCAGTCGGTGAACTCCGATGTGGTGGACTGGCAGTGAGTCGTCCAGAGAGCCTGTCCAGCCCGGACACGTGCGAGGAACCCTCTGGAAGTTTTTCTGGCTTCCGGCGCTCGTTGATGCGGGTGGCGCGTCGCCTCGGGCCGCAGTCGCGGTTGATCGCTGCGGTGGCGGCGCTGTCGGTCGGGAGCATCGCTCTTGCGGTGATCGGTCCGCGCGTCCTGGGCCATGCGACCGATCTCTTGTTCAACGGCGTGATCGGGAAACAATTGCCGGCCGGGCTCACCAAGGACGAGGCGATCCAGACGCTGCGGGCGCGGGGCGACAACGGCTTCGCCGATCTGGTGTCGGGTATGGACGTGGTACCCGGCCGGGGCATCGACTTCGGCGCCGTGGCACGGACTTTGATGATCGCCATGGTGATTTATCTGTCTGCGGCACTGCTGGTTTGGGTCAAGGGACGGATGTTGAACGTCATCGTGCAGCGCACCATCCTGTCCCTGCGTGCCGACGCGGAAGACAAGCTGCACCGCCTCCCACTGTCGTATTTCGACGGTCATCAGCGCGGTGAGCTGCTGAGCCGGGTCACCAACGACATCGACAACATCGAGACATCGCTGTGGATGACGATCAACCCGTTGCTGACGGCACTGCTCACGGTCGGGGCGGTGCTGGCCATGATGATGTCCATTTCGCTGCTGCTCACCGCGATCACGTTGCTCACCGTGCCCCTGTCACTTGTGCTGATCAGGCTGATAGCGCCACGCGCGCAACGGTTGTTCGACGAGCAGTGGTCGGTCATCGGGCGGCTCAACGCTCATGTCGAAGAGACCTACAGCGGACTGGCTCTGGTCAAGACGTTCGGTCAGCGCGCCCGGGCGCAGCAGCGGTTCAGAGATCTCAACTCCAGGGTCTACCGATCGAATTTCGGTGCCGAATTTCTCTCCGGCTTAATCTCGCCGGCCACCGATTTCGTTGCGAACCTCAACTATGTCGTCGTCGCGGTGGTGGGTGGACTGAAGGTGGCGTCCGGACAGATCACGCTGGGCAACATCCAGGCGTTCATTCAGTATGTGCGCCAGTTCAATCAACCGGTCGTCAACCTCGCGTCGATGTACTACATCGCTCAGTCCGGGGTGGCCAGCGCAGACCGCGTCTTCGCGCTGCTGGACGCTTCCGAACAGCAGCCCGACCGCTTGTCGACCCTGCCGCCCGTTGCCGAGTCGGCACCACGGGGGCGGGTGGAGTTCGAGCGGGTCAATTTCAGCTACCGGCCCGGCGTCCCGGTGATCAAGGACCTCTCACTGGTCGTCGAAGCAGGCAGCAGTGTCGCCATCGTCGGACGCAACGGGTGCGGCAAGACCACGCTGGTGAACCTGTTGATGCGATTCTACGAAGTCGATTCCGGCCGGATTCTGATCGACGGCGTCGACATCGCAACGGTGAGTCGGCACTCGCTGCGCTCGCGGATCGGGATGGTGCTGCAGGACAGCTGGCTGCTCGGCGGAACGATCGCGGAGAACATCGGCTACGGACGCCCTGGGGCGAGTCGCGACGAGATCATCTCGGCGGCCAGGGCGGCGTGCGTGGACCGCTTCGTCGACAAGTTGCCCGACGGCTACGACACGATGGTGAGTGACGACGGTGGCAACATCAGCGGCGGGCAGAAGCAGTTGATCACGATTGCTCGGGCATTCTTGGCCCGCCCGCAACTCTTGATACTTGACGAGGCGACGAGTTCGGTGGATACCCGCACCGAGTTGCTGGTTCGGCAGTCGATGCGCGAGTTGCGTCGTGGACGAACCACTTTCGTTATCGCACACCGACTTTCGACTATCCGCAGTGCCGACCTGATCGTCGTGATGCAGGCTGGGGAGATCATCGAGCGCGGCACCCATGCCGAGTTGATGGCGCGGCGGGGTGCCTATTACTCGATGACGCAGGTGTGAACGAAAAGTGCCCCGCCGGGGGACTAAAGGCCCTAGCAGCCACTGCACCCGCGGCCGACAGTAGAGCCTGCAGTGCATGAGTCTGTTCGTTCGATATCCGGGTGCGCAGGCGTAGCGCTCGCTACCACTTACGGGAAGGAACTACGGCTATGGACGACATCAGGACTTCACCGGCCGAGCTGGACGTCTTCATGCGAGACGTCTCCGACGATGCCCTCGAAGCCGCGGCGGGTAGTAGGTGGATCGGATCGAAAAAGACGGATGCGGGTTCGGCATGGTGTTGTGGGGACGAAACGATTCTCCACACATGCGGCGGCTGACCCCCGTTTTGATCACTCCCAGATCAACACATCGGGCAGCGAGTCGTCGACCCGGCGCAAGGCGGTGTAGCCGACGCCTGCCAGCCCGCGGAACAATCCCGGGTTGAACCGACCGCTACTGGCACTCCACCGGTAGTCACCCCGTGAGGCAGCGGCGCAGATGATCCCGGCCAACTGTCGCGTTGCCAGCTCCCGAAGATCAGGCCGGCCCAACGCGGATCCTGCCTCGCTGAGGAATTCGACGCTACCGAGCGACCCGCAGCACAGGGTGTCCCGCAGATGACTTGACCATCCGCTTTCCACCGCTTGCAGAGCATTACGAACGTCGGCCGTGAGAGTCGCGGTATCCGCTTGCGGGAGTTTGGAAATGGCAATGCGTGCCAGACCGATACCTGGTGCCCCGTGGCACCACTGGCTGGGCCAGTGCATTCCTCCGTCGCCGCGCAGATCGGGCCAGTTGTGGTGCTCCCGGCTATAGCTGGAGTTCTCGAACGCGATGCACTCCGACGCTGCGACCGCGAAAT
The DNA here is from genome assembly GCF_003614435.1 of Mycobacterium paragordonae. Taxonomy (NCBI): domain Bacteria; kingdom Bacillati; phylum Actinomycetota; class Actinomycetes; order Mycobacteriales; family Mycobacteriaceae; genus Mycobacterium; species Mycobacterium paragordonae. The sequence goes on along the minus strand of NZ_CP025546.1, from coordinate 4,271,755 downwards.
CCGGGCGTCCCGTCGCGGCTGCCAAAGAGGACAGAGCATAGGCGAAACCTGCCGCGCCGTGAGACATCCCGTTGAGGGCCTTGCCGGAATTCGGCCTGCTCCAGCTGCGGCGGCCCTCGGGTCCGACCCTGGGCTCGGCAAGCAAATGCTCACCGCATCGAGTCGCGCAATCCAGCACATCGCCGGAACGGGTGTCGCGATACAGACGGAGCAGACCGAGGATCGCGCCGGCGCTGCCACCCATGACGTCCAACTGCTTGTCCGCCGCGATCAGATCGTCGGTGATGAGCGCCGCCACGGCCTGCGCATCGGCCAGCAGTGCTTCATCACGCAAGCATTTCGACATCACGGCAAGCGCATAGACGATTGACGCGAGGCCCGAGCCACCACCTAGTCCCAGCGCACGGGCCGCCGGCGCCGCATTGTGGCCACGCAATTCTTTGCGAAGGTGCGCAACCGCGGCCAGCGCAAGCTCGTGGGAAGGGGTGCACCCCGTCACGGCTGCGTGTGCGGCGAAGAAGAGCGCAATTCCTGATACGCCGTTGTAGAGGTCATGGCCCAGGCAGATCAACTCGAAGGTGTCGGAATCACTCGACCAGTCGAGAGCGATCCAGGCCGCGGCCGTTCCCCGGCGGATCGCGTAACGCGTCAGTTCAGTGGCGACCCGGTCGGCCTCGGCGATGAACATCTCCCGGGTCGGTTCGTTGACATCGCCCGAGCCCGGGCTCGGCTCGACATTTCCCGCCGAGATGCCGGCTGGGCCGCGGAATGACTCCATGTTCTGCCGAATGACCGTGAGTTGCCACGCTATTTCGCGCGGTTCGAGACCGCGGATGCGCGCCCTCGCGCGGTCTACTCCGGAGACCCCTGGCGAGCTGATGGAAATCCCGGTGTCATCGCGGAGGTCGGTGCCATCGCTGGGCGAGGTGAAAAACGGTACGTTCATCGTGAGAAGAGCCGAACGTTCTGCCTCCAGCAAAGGCCATCGTGGGTCGTTGTCGGTATCCCAATCGGCCAGCCTGGCGACGAAGTCGGCTTGCGCCGACCAGAGCACGCCGTCATTCATGGCCCGGTGGTCTCGCAGACGCGACAGCATCATGGCGTAGAACTTGGTCGGGCGGGGCACAATACGGACCGGTAGGCCGGCGAACCCGTCCAGCGCCGCGTCCACCGGCGACGCGGCGAGGAATCCCGCGTAGTCTTCGAAACCCGTCAACAGAGCGTCCAGATGGTCGATGAATCGGGCGTGGCAGCTACCGACACGTGGGAGGTTGGGCGTGGTCTTGCCGGCTTCGCGCGATCGTATGGGGCGCATGGCGTCGGTGTTGATGTCTGTCCAGCGAATCGACGTCTTAACGTTCCAGTCCGAAACCAACCCGCCGCTCGCAAAGACTTTGTTGTCCGCAGAACGTTCGTAGGAAGGGAGCAAGCCCACGCTCATGGCCGAATTTGCGACGATCTCCAGCGCGTCGTGAAACGCCTGGCTCTCGGGGGCCTGGTCCGCAGGCTCCTGCATTGCGGGCTGTAGCAGTGTCTCGACGTCGATCGGCACCGGGTGTTCGCCGGCGGCGATGATGTTCTCTTGGTGTATGTCGCTGGCGGCCAGACAGTGGAACAGGGCCAGCCACGCGCCGGCGCGGGCGAAGTAGCGCTCGAAGCCCTGCTGATCAGCGCAGGGCGCGTGCTCGATGAACTCAGTCCAGCCGTAGCCTGCGCACGCCAATGCGCGGACCGCCCTCAACTCGAGTGGCGGGGCGGCCCGGTTTATCCGGTCAACCAGGTCGCACAGAGCGACGTCGATTCGTAAGTCTTTGGGCTTGTAGACGATTCGTGCGCCATCTGCGAACATCACGATGTGTACCGAGCGGCCGCCCCGGTGTGGGTCGCCGAGATCGCCGTGGATGCCCGTGACGTGACCAGGGTCGGCCCCGCCGAGCAACTCGGTACGGATTGCCGGCAGGTCGGTGTCCAGACGCGTGACGAGTTCTGTTGTGGTGTCGATCCATTGGCGCGTCATGACGGCGATCAGCCGCGACAGCACGGGTTTGGCCTCGAACAGTCGCCGAAAGCCGGCTGCCCCCATCTCGGTGACGAAGTGCTGGTAGCTCGACGCCGCCCGGCTCGCGCGCGCGTTGTCGAACTCCGTATAGAGTGCCGGCGCACACAACTCGGACAGCTGCTGCAGCAGCGCCTGACGCAGGCTTGCGCGGGCTGTGTCGGCGAGCATACCGGCCGCCCGCTCAGCAACGCCGGCCCACATCCGGGCGTCCGCCTGGTGAACCACCGGCAGCAGAAGCTGTTCGAAGGCAACGGGTTTCCTCGATTCGGGGGCGGACTCCGCGGCGTGGCCGCCAGAAGAGCGCAGCGCAGCGTCGATCCAGACCGCGTCGCCGACCCAGGGCGGTGCGGGCGCCGAGGATGTGCGGCGGACGCTGGCGAATCTTTCCAGCACCATGGGAAAATCCCATCCGTCACGGTGCAGTCGTCGGGTGAATTGGCGCCAATCGCCGCTGGCGCTCGAGCGGCACCAGGCCGCCAGACGCAATGCGGCGCGATCGGTGTCGGTCTTCTGACCCGGCAACGGTTCGATGTTCTCGGACATCAACTCATCGATGGTCGACGCGGCTACAACCAGGCGCTCTGAGAATGTTTCCATCTCACCCCTTTCCCACCGCGACACGTCACGCCCATCCTGGCCGGACGAAGTGTAGGTCCCGTCAAAGTACTTCCCGCAGGGTTGACGCGCCGGGGTTACCCGACCTTGAGGACCAAAGCCCCTAGTAGAGAGGGGCGGTCGGAGTGAAAATCGAGGTCCAACATCTCTCATGAGGCCGCGCGAAGGGAATTACGCCATGAATCACATGACTATCGACTTTGCTCCGTCCGAGGAAGACATCTTCGCATTCGGATTCTCTGACGAGGCCATCGAAGCCGCCGCCGGCATGGGCAGCGGTGCCGAGGACACGTTGAACTGCACTCCGTCGAACACCTCGTTGTGTGCGACCTGTAAGTGTAAAGACGACTGGGCCTAACCTTTGGCGCAAGGGTCCGGCATATTGGCCGTCTCCTGGATGTTCACACCGCCGTTCTCTTGGAGCGGGCTGTAGAGCCGTTACTATTCCCAGACCAGGACATTGGGAAGCGTGCCATCGATTCGGCGCAGGATCGTATAGCCGACGCCGGCCAGCCCCCGGAACATGCCCGGGTTGAACCGCCGGGTGCCGCCACCCCACCGATAATCGCCACGGCGAGCGGCGGTTGCCACAACACTCATCAGCCGCTGCGACGAAACCTGTTGAAGCTCCTGCCGGTTCAATGCGGTGCCTGCGGCACTGAGAAATTCGACGCTGCCCAGCGTGCCACAGCACAAGGTGTCGCGATTGACACCGGCCCACCCGTCTTCCACCCCGATCACCGCGTTGGTGATGTCGCGCTGCAACAGCGGGAGGTCGGCGTGTGCGCATCCGGCCATGGCGATCCGAGCCAAACCGATGCCCGGCGCGCCGTGACACCATTTGAACGCCCAGACCTGTCGGCCGTCGCTATCAAGGTCGAACCAGTTGTGGTGCTCTGGGTCGTAGCTGGCATCCTCGAACGCGATGCATTCCACTGCGGCGACAGCGAATTCGTCGCGACCGGTCACCTGGGCCAATGATGCGAAGGCGTAGGCGTAACCCGACGCGCCGTGCGACATACCGTTGAAATCCAACGAGCTCGTACCCTTTCCACTCCAGGTGCGTCGCCCGTGCTCTCCGATCCTGGGCTGCTCCAAGAGGTGCTCCCCGCAACGGATCGCGCTGGCGAGCACCTCGCGAGATCCGCTGTCGCGGTAGAGACGAAGCAGACAGAGGATGGCGCCGGCACTGCCGCCGACGACGTCGAGCCGATTGTCGGCGGCGATCAGATCGTCGGTGAACAGTGCTGCCGCAACTTGCGCGTCGGACAGCACCTCGTTGTCCTGCAAGCATTTTCCTATCAAAGTCAGCGAATAAATGACGGACCCCAGGCCGTCGCCCCCGCCGATGCCCAGCGAGCGGGCGTACCGCGCGGCGTTATGGCTGTTCAGTACCTTCCGCAGGTGCGTCAGGCACGCCAGTGCCAGTTCGGCTGAACTGCTACGCCCCGTCACGGCCGCGTGGGCGGCCAGAAAGACCCCGATTCCGGACACTCCGTTGTAAAGGCCCGGCCCCAGGCAGACCAGTTGGAAGAGATCCGAATCGCCCATCCAGTCGAGCGCGATCCATGCCGCACCGGGTCCGCGGCGAACCGCGTACCGGGACAGGTCCTCGGCGATCCTGTTGGCCTCCACCGCGAACATCTCTGTCGTCAGCGTGCCGCTGTCGTCGGGATCGGGTTGCGGCTCGCCGAATGTTGCTGATTTACGTTCGGACGCAAAGGATTCCATGTTCTGGCGGATAATCGTGACCTGCCAGCGCGTCCCCGCATCGTCGAGGCTGTCGGCCAGAGCCGCCGCGTGATCCAGGCCGGATACTCCGCCGGCGCGAACCGAGATACCGACGCCATCGCGAATATCCATGTCATCGCTGGACATCGTGAAATATGGCACGTTCAACGCCGAAAGTGCCAACCGCTCCGCCCGCACCAGTGGCGACTGTGGATCGAGGTCGTTGTCCCAATCAGACATCCTCGCTACGAAATCCGCTTGTGCGGACCACATTACGCCGTCGTCCATGCGCCGCGGGTCTTTGAGGCGTTGCAGCAACATGGCATAGAACCTGGTGGGACGCAGTACCCTGCGGACCGGCAGGCCGGCGAAACCCTCCAATAGGCTGCCGGGCGCGGTGGAAGCGCGCCATCTGGCGAGAAATCCGGCATAGTCTTCGAATCCCGCGACGAAGGCGTCGACATGGTCGGCGAACTTGGCGTAGCGGCCGCCGACGTGGGGCAGGTTCGGCGTGACGGAACCGGTATCCGGGGCTCGGGTGGGACGCATCGCGTCGGTGTTGATGTCGGTCCACCGGATTCCGCCTCCGGCGGCCCAGCCCGACAGCAATCCGCCGATGGCCCCCACCTCGGTATCGTTCCAGCGCAGGTAGGACGGGATCAGGCGCACCATCATGACCGAATCGGCGATGGTCTTCATTGCGGCCTGATGGGCTTCACTGTCCGGAACGTCTGCATCAGGCCGGTCGAGTGCGGCCTGCAGGATGGTTTCGATGTCAATGGGCACCGGGTGGTCGCCGGCGGCAATGATGTTCTCGTGGTGCATGTCGCCGGCGGCGAAACAGAAGAACAGCGCCAACCAGGCGCCGGCGCGGCGGAAGTAGCGCTCGACGGCCTGCTCATCTGAGCAGCCGGCGTGCTCGATGAATTCGGTCCACCCGTAACCTCGGCGGGCCAGCGCGCGCGGGGCCCGCAGATCGACCGGTGGCCCGGAGCGGTTGAGTCGTTCGACCAGGGTGTGCCAGGCGACGTCGACGCCGAGATCCTTGGGCTTGTAGACGATTCGGGTGTCGTCGGTGAACGTGACGATGTGCACTGAGCGGCCACCGTTGTGTTGGTCGCCGAGGTCGCTGTGTATGCCCGTAACGCGAATTTCCGCGGTCATGACGACCAGATCAGCGCGAAGCACCGACAGGTCGGCGCCGAGTCGTTCAATGAGTTCTCTTGTCGCATCAATCCATTGGCGGGTCATTGTGGCGATCAGACGCAAGAACACCGGCTTGGTTTCGAACAGGCGCTGAAAGCCGTCTGCCTTCATGTCAGCCACGAACTTCCGGTAGCCCGTCGGGCGCACCGTGTCCAACAATGCGTAGAGCGCCGGCGCGCACAGGCCAGACAGGTGCTGCAGCAGCGCATCACGCAGGCCTGCGCGGGCGTGATCGGTGAAGAGAGCCGAAGTCTGCGCGTCGACCCCGGACCACAACCGAACCTCGGCCTCGTCGACCACCGGTAGCAGAAGCTGTTCGAAGGCAACGGGTTTGCCCGATCCGGGCACGGACTCTGCGGCCCGGCCGCCAGCAGAGCGCAGGGCCGCGTCGATCCAGACCGCGTCTTCGATCCAAGCCGGTAGCGGCGCCGAGGGCTTGCGACGAACGCTGGCGAATCGCTCCAACACGAAGGGAAAATCCCATCCTTCGCGTTGCAGACGACGAGCAAATTGACGCCAATCACCACTGGCGCACGAGCGGCACCAGGCCGCCAGACGCCGGGTCGCTTGGTCGGTGTCCGTTTTCTGACCCGGTAGAGATTCGAAATCGTCGGACAACAACTCGTCGATGGTGGCAGCACCAACGATCAGGCGCTCATAGGAAGTGTCCATACCGTGTTCCCTCCGCGCCTCGATCAAGGCTGCGGTCGGCGCGCCGATCCGCCCCAGCGGATGAAGTGTAAGCCCGCGTCTGCGATTCGCCGTTCGGTCCGGTGATGGACGCTTCGTCCAACCGGGGCCACCTTGCCGACCCCCGCCGCGCTCGCTTTCGGCGTCTCGCTACATTCAGGACCGATCGCCCTTACAAGGGGTGATCGCCCTTGGCAGGGCCGAAGTACGTCGCAGGAGGATTGGCATGAACGCGCAGGTCGAGCAGCTGGAATTCCAGGCAGAGGCCCGGCAACTGCTGGATTTGATGGTCCATTCGGTCTACTCCAATAAGGACTCGTTCCTTCGGGAGCTGATCTCAAATGCGTCCGACGCGCTGGACAAGGTGCGGATCGAGGCGCTTCGCAACAAAGAGCTCGATGTGGACACCTCCGACCTGCACATCGAACTCGAGACCGACAAGGGCGCGCGGACCCTCACCATCCGAGACAACGGCATCGGTATGACACGCGCCGAAGTGGTGGATCTGATTGGAACGCTGGCCAAGTCCGGCACGGCGGAGCTGCGTAAGCAACTCAAGGAAGCCAAGACCGCCCAGGACGCTCAGGCATCCGAGGAGCTGATCGGGCAGTTCGGCATCGGCTTCTACTCGTCGTTCATGGTGGCCGACAAGGTCGAACTGCTGACCCGCAAGGCAGGCGAGAGTGAAGCCACCAAGTGGGAATCCAGCGGCGAGGGCACCTACACGATCGAAGCCGTCGAGGGTGCCCCGCAGGGCACCTCTGTCACCCTGCATCTCAAGCCCGAAGACGCCGAGGACGAGCTGCACGACTACACCTCGGAGTGGAAGCTCAAGAGCCTGGTCAAGCAGTATTCCGACTTCATCGCCTGGCCGATCCGCATGCAGGTCGAGAAGCGGACCCCTGCCCCTCAGGAAGAGGGAGAAGAGGGCGGCGAGGAGACCGTCACGCTAGAGACCGAGACGCTCAACTCGATGAAGGCGTTGTGGGCCAGGCCCAAAGACGAGGTCTCCGACGAGGAGTACAAGGAGTTCTACAAGCACATCGCGCATGCCTGGGATGACCCGCTCGAGGTGATCGCGATGAAGGCCGAAGGCACCTTCGAATACCAGGCGTTGCTGTTCCTTCCCTCGCAGGCACCCTTCGACCTGTTCAACCAGGACGCCAAGGTCGGGGTGCAGCTGTACGTCAAGCGCGTGTTCATCATGGCCGACTGCGAAGAGCTGATGCCGGTGTATCTGCGCTTCGTGAAGGGAGTCGTCGACGCACAAGACCTGTCGCTCAACGTTTCCCGCGAGATCCTGCAGAAGGACCGGCAGATCAACGCGATTCGCCGCCGGCTGACCAAGAAGGTGCTGTCCACGATCAAGGACATCCAGTCGCAGCGGCCCGATGACTACCGCACCTTCTGGACTCAGTTCGGCAAGGTCCTCAAAGAAGGACTGATGTCGGACTTCGAAAACCAGGAAGCCCTGCTGGCCGTTTCGTCGTTCGCCTCCACGCACAGCGAGGAGGAGCCCACCACGCTGGCCCAGTATGTCGAGCGGATGAAGGACGGCCAGACGCAGATCTTCTATGCCACCGGGGCCTCCCGTCAGCTGCTGGAGAAGTCGCCGCATCTGGAGGCGTTCAAGGCGAAGGGTTACGAGGTGCTGCTGCTCACCGACCCGGTCGACGAGGTCTGGGTAGGCGTGGTCAACGAGTTCGACGGCAAGCAGTTGCAGTCGGTGGCCAAGGGCGAAGTGGACCTGGACTCCGGCGAGGAGACCTCCGAAGCCGAGCGCGAAGAGCAGCAGAAAGAGTTCGCCGACCTGCTCAGCTGGCTGAAGGAGACCTTGAGCGAGCACGTCAAGGAAGTGCGGCTGTCCAGCCGCCTGACCGACTCACCGGCCTGCCTGATCACCGATGCCTTCGGCATGACGCCCGCCCTCGCTCGCCTGTACCAGGCATCCGGGCAGGACGTCCCGATCGGCAAACGCACCCTGGAACTCAATCCGCACCATCCGCTGGTCAGCGGGCTGCGTCAGGCGCACGCGGACCGGCCGGACGACACCTCGGTCGCCGAAACCGCGGAATTGCTCTACGGAACGGCGCTGCTGGCCGAGGGTGGGGCGTTGGAGGATCCGGCGCGGTTTGCCGAGCTACTGGCCGACCGGCTCACGCGTACCGTGTAGCGGTTCCGGCTCGCGTGCCTCGCCGAGATAGAAGCTACGCACGCCCATCCCTTGAACCCAAGGGCGTGTCGTGTGCGTGGCCTCAGTGTTACGGCTGAGGTCAGGGCAGGTTGTGGGATTGAAAGCCGGCCGGAACGGATATCCGCATCTCATGGCTGTGTTTCGGGCGATCGATCCGCGGGGCGTGATCGTCGCGACCAGGAATTTCGATAACGCGGAGGCTGCGCACCGGTGGTTTGCTGACACCATTGCCGGTCGCTACCAGCTCGGCTGGCGCATGGAAGTGTGCGACGACGGGCAATGGGCGGGCTTCGACGACACGGGAGGCTTCACGGCCCCGTTGAGTCGCCGGCGCGTCTCCAGCTGACCTACCGGCCGAGTTTCTCGCGAACCAGGTCGGTGAGGAAGCGTCCCGTGGACGCCGGCTTGAACGCGCGCGCCGCCTCGGTGAGAGCGTCGCGCGACTCGGCGGGAAGTTCGACTTCGGCCGCCGCCACGTTGAACTCCAATTGCTCCACGCTGGACGCCCCGGGGATGGCGACCACGCCCGGCAAACTGATCAGCCAGGCCAGCGCGACCTGCGCGGGCTGAGCGCCGACGTCGGACGCGACATCGCGGAGCGTTTGCAGCAGCGGTTCGATGCGGCGCAGGTTTTCGGTACCGAACAGGGGGTTGACCGCGCGAACGCCGCCGGGGCGGTTGTCGACGCCGTACTTGCCGCCCAGCAGACCCTGAGCCAGCGGACTGTAGGCGATGACGATGCGGTTCTCCCGCTCAGCAAAGGGAACCATGTGGTCAAGAGCGCGTGGGTGAGCCAGGGAGAAATGCACCTGGTTGCTGATGACGGGGCGGCCCAGCGCCGCGTCGGCCTGCTGCCAGCGGCTGAGTGAGTAGTTCGAGACACCCGCGGCGCCGATCTTGCCCTCGTCGAGCAGGTCGCGCATGCCCGGCATGATCACCGTGTCCGGGACGACCGGGTTGGGCTGATGGACCTGGTACAGCGGAATGCGGTCCAGCTGCAGCCGCCGGGCGCTGGCGCGTTCGCGCTGCTTGATCACCGCGGGGAACGGCGCGACCGGGAAGATCTTGCTGGCGACCGCCACCTCGGCGCGTTCGTCGCCCAGTGCCTCGCCCAGGATCCGCTCGCTCTTGCCCAGGCCGTACACCTCGGCGGTGTCGAACAGGGTGACGCCGAGGGCGCGGGCGCGCTGCACGATGTCGCGTGCGGCCCCGGAGGCGTAGTTGTCTCCGTAACCCCACTCCCGCGAGCCGAACTGCCACGTGCCGAGCCCGATCCGACTGACCTGCCCGACGCCCTCGACCTGAACGTATTTCATAAGCCCCACCGTATATGGGCCGTCACCGGCACGCGGCCGTGGTAGAACTTCGGGATCCGCCTGACGAAGGGGAACCCGGTGAGCCGGATATTCGGCAACATCAGCCAGCTCGGCTACGTGGTGCGCGATATTCAGGCCGCCATGGATCGCTGGATTCAGCACGGTGTCGGGCCGTGGTTCTACATCGAATCGGTCATGCCGGAGCACTTTCGCTACCGCGGGACGGACTCCGACTTGAAAATGAGTGTGGCCCTCGCCAACTCAGGGGATCTGCAGCTGGAATTGATCCAGCAACGCAATGACGCGCCGTCGATGTACAAGGACTTCCTTGACTCCGGCCGCGAGGGAGCGCAACACGTCGCCTACTGGACCACCGACTACCAGGCCCTGTACGACCGTGCCTTGACGGCCGGCTACACGGTGGGCCAGGAAGGCGACATCGGCGGCCGGTTCGCCTATCTGGATACCGAGCACGAGCAGGGCACCGTCATCGAGATCAGTGACATCAGCGGGCCCAAGGGTCATCTATTCGCCTACATTCGGGAGGTCGCCGCCGAATGGGATGGCGCGGAACCGATCCGGGTGCTCGGGTGAGTGCGGCCGGCACGACGGGAAGGACGCGATGAAAGTCCACCACCTCAATTGCGGCACGATCAATACGCCCGGTGTGCCCATGGTGTGCCACGTCCTCCTGGTCGAGACGGACAACGCACTTGTCTTGGTGGACACCGGTTTCGGCACCCAGGACTGCCGGGATCCCGGCCGTGTCGGGCCGCTCCGGCATGTCATCCGGCCGGCGCTTCAACAGAGCGAAACGGCAGTGCATCAGATCGCACAACTCGGATTCCACCGGTCCGATGTGCGTCATATCGTGTTGACCCACTTCGACTTTGACCACATCGGTGGGCTTGCGGACTTTCCCGACGCGCAGGTGCACGTCACCGCGGCCGAGGCGCGCGGCGCTGTCCACGCCCCTTCGCTGCGCGAACGCCTGCGGTACCGCAGCGTGCAGTGGGCCCACGGACCCAAGCTGGTCGAGCATGGCCCGGAGGGCGAGTCCTGGCGTGGATTCGCCTGCGCCAAAACACTTTCCGCTATCAACGACGGCGTGGTCCTAGTGCCGATGCCGGGGCATACCCGGGGCCACGCGGCGGTGGCCGTCTGTGCCAGCGAGGGAGCCGGCGAGAAATGGGTGTTGCACTGCGGGGACGCGTTCTACCATCGCGGAGCGCTGGACCGGTCCGGTGTGCCGTTGCTGCTGCGCACGTACGAAGGCGCCTCGGCCTTCAACCGCCGGCAGTTGCGCGACAATCAGGCGCGGCTCGCCGAACTGTACGAGCGCGGCGAACCCGATCTGGACATCGTCTGCGCACACGATCCGAGCCTGTTCGAGCAAGCCTCCGGTTGAGTCAGCTGGTCGGCGGGGGCGCGGGCCGGTCGGAATGCGCGTCGTGCCAGCGCAGCTCGACGGCACGCACCCGGTTGTGGGTGCGACGCAGCCAAGCCAGGCCTGCGGCGGTCACCAACACCGCGATAACGACTGCTCCGGTGCCGACGCCGGGGTTGCCGGTGGCAAACGCGAACAAGCCGGTGATCAGCGCCGTCACTCCGATGCCGACCGCGGCGATGCCGACCGAATTGGCGCCGTTCTTCATCGCCCCGCCGGCATGCTGACGGGCGGTCCGATCGTGATCGACCGGGTCGGTCCTGGGGTCGTCCAATGCATGCTCCTCATGAGAGATGGTTCCAGCCAAGTTTATTGGCGGTGCCGGTCTTCTCGCGGTGATGGCATACCCGGGGTCTGGACCACTAAACGGGGCCCAACCTGGGACCCACTGTGGGCAACGCCATGCTCCTTAAACGGTAACCCCGTTCTCATTGGTCAGTGACAGTGTGTCATGCTCGGCGGGGAGGTCGCTATGGCAAGAACAGTGGTGATTGGAGCCTCGAGCGGGTTGGGGCGCTGCATCGGTGTCGGTTTGGCGCGGCGCGGAGACCAGGTTGCGCTGCTCGCTCGGCGCCGTGAGCGGATCGAGGCGGCCGCTCAGGAAGCAGGACCGGGCACGATGGCCGTCGAATGCGACATGACCGACCAGGCCTCGGCCCGGGCCGGCATCGACGCCGCCGCAGCGGCGCTCGGCGGTATCGACAATCTCGTTTATTCGCCCGCGATCAGTCCACTGGTCCCGCTGGCTGAGACCGATGCCCAGACCTGGCGGCGCGTCTTCGACACCAACGTGATCGGGGCGTCGCTGGCTACGGCGGCAGCCGTCTCGCACCTGACGGCATCCTCGGGCAAGGTGGTCTATCTGTCGTCCGACGCGGGTACGTTCGGGCCGCCCTGGCCCGGCCTGGGTGCTTACGGGGTCAGCAAGGCGGCGCTGGAACGGCTGGTCGAGGCGTGGCGGGCCGAGCATCCTGGCATCGGCTTCACCAACCTCATCGTCGGCGAGTGCGCGGGCGGCGAGGGTGACGCGCAGACCGGCATGAACTCCGGGTGGGACCGCGACCTGGCGATGCAGGCCTATCCGCTGTGGGTGTCGCGCGGCTGCATGCCGGGGAAGCTGATGCCCGTCGAGGATCTGGTCGAGGTGGTCCACACCATCCTGCGCACCAGCGCATCGACGTCGATGCCGGTGGTGGTTGCCAGAGGCGCGCCCGCCGCCGGGGGAGCGGTGCTCGAGTACGGTCAGCGGCCCTAGCTGCCGGGGCCGACCACGAAACAGCGGCCGCTGCCGCTGTCGAACAGCACTTCGGCGACCGTCGACTTGTCGATGGTCGGGAACTCGAATCGGTGCACCTGCTGACCGGCTTCGATTGTGGCGTCTTGGGTTTCGGTGCTGCCATCCTTCTTGCGGACCACCGCGGTCACCTTGACCGGCGTCGACATGTTCTGCGGCTCATGGAAATACCAGACCTCGATGCCGGCGCCGGACGAGGTGGCCTGCCAGCCGTCGGAGTAGAAACACGCCGGGTTGCCGTCGGCGTCCGGCGGCGGTGGCGGGCATATCGAGAGCCCGACACAGTCCGGTGCGCTGGTGGTCTTCGTGGTCGACGGTGTGTTGGACGACGGTGTCGGCGCGGCGGGTTTGGTGGCGGACGCCACCGGAGTGGCCGGCTTCGCGGAGGTGCCGGAGGAGGGGGCCGGTGCGGCGTGCGGCGATCCGCATGCCGTCAACGTGATCAACCCCGCCGCCAGGAGAGTCAAGAGTCGTGTTGCCTTCGACATCGATGTCCTTTCGCCACGGGTGCCCGGAACCCTAGGGCAGCCTAGGGAAGGCTCAGCGGATCTGTCCCGGAAACGGCGCGGGTTGTCGCTCGGAGGCTGGCCCGACGCCAGTCGGCTCCCCAGGAGACTGGGCGGGCGTCCGTGACTACGCGCTCGAGTTCCGCGGGTGGATGAAAATACCCTCCGCGGACACCAGGACGCCGTCGGCGCCGCTGATCTGACCCATCGCGAAAGTCTTGACGCCCTCCACCCGGTCCACCCATGCGTCCGCCCGCAACGGCTGCAGCAGCGGGGTTCGCTGGTGATAGCGCAACGTCAACGTTCCGGTGTAGGCCGGCCGGCCGGGCCGGTGCGCGGTGGCTCCGAGTATGTGGTCGAGGATCATCGCCGAGACACCGCCGTGCACGTGCCCCATGGGACCTTCGAACGCGGCGCCCAGATTGAACTCCGTCCACACCGATCCGTCGTCCTCATGGTGGACCACCAGCGGCGGAGCCGACGGATTGCGAACGCCGACAACGACATTCCCGGAGGCAATGCCCTGGCCGTCATCGATTCCGCGTTGGCCGAACGTTCCGGGCATCAATTCGGCGCTGAGTTCCGCTGTGACACTGTCGATCTTGGCGGCCGCGGCGGCGATGACCTCGTGGTCCACCTCGGTGCGTATCGTCGCGTCGATCAACCGCCGGACCGACGCCGCCAGCGACTCGTACACCGGCAACGAATCAGTCATCGACTCAAACGAATCCACCATGCCCGTCACCCTAGAGCAGCCACCGATGTCCCATTGAGCGGTCCGTCGTCAGCCGACACCGACCTGCGGGTTGTTAATCTTGGCGGCGTGAACGCGCCCAGCGACAAGGTGAAGTCGGCACTCGCCGCCACCAGCTGGGCCCTGCTCGGCATGATGTCCTACGAGGAGGAAGTCTCCGGCTACGACCTCAAGAAGTGGATCGACTGGAGCGTAGACCTCTACTACTGGAGTCCCTCGTACAGTCAGATCTATACCGAGCTCAAGAAGTTGGAAAGCCTCGAGCTGGTGACGTCTCGGGTCGAGCGTGACGAAGGCACCCGCAGCCGCCGGCTCTACAAGATCACGCCTGCCGGCATGGCCGCCATCACCGACTGGACCAACAACGCGCCCCTGGATCCACCGGTGCTCAAGCACAGCATGCTGCTGCGCGTGACGTTCGGGCACCTCAGCACGCCTGCTCGCTTGAAAGAACTTCTGGCCGAACATGTCGCGTACGCCGAAGCCAGGTACCGCAAAGCGATCGAGGACGCAGAGGGAGCCGAGGTGGAACCCGCCTGGGCCTACTCGGTGATGGCCCTGCGCTGGGCGGCCAAGTACTACGCCGCCGAACGCGAATTCGCACTGGAGTTGATGAAGGACATCGACGAGGCCGCCGCAACCATCGAAAAAGCCGCAAAGGGTGGCTTCGGTAAGCCGCGCCCCACCCCGGGTTATTGGCGCGAAGTCGAGAAGCAGGTGCAAGCCAAGCGCGAAGTGGATTAACGCGCAGCGTTCTGAGCCGCGATATAGCCGTACACCAGGCCCTGCGCGATCGTCGCGCCCGCGCCGGGATAGCTGGTGCCGAACGCGTTGGCCGCGGTGTTCCCGACGGCATACAGGCCGGCGATGACGCTGCCGTCTTCGCGCAGCACCCGGGCCCGCTCGTCGGCCCGTAGCCCGCCGCAGGTGCCCAGGTCGCTGAGCACCAGCTTCACCGCGTAGAAGGGCCCGTTGACCAGCGGGCGCAGGTTGGGATTGGGCCTGACGGTCGGGTCGCCGTAGTAGCGGTCATAGGCGCTGCATCCCCGCTGAAACTCGGGATCGATTCCGGCAGAAGCATTCTGGTTGAACCGCGTCATCGTCTGCACGAACTCCGGCACCGGAACGCCGATCTGCGCCCCCAGATCCGGGAGATTGTCGGCGCGGGCGGCGATCCCGGCCGCATACCAGGCCGACGGCACCCGCATCCGCGGAAATAGTTCTGCGCCAAAGACGTAACTGTTGCGGTACTGCTGGTCGAAAATGATCCACATCGCCTCGACGGCGTTGCCGGTCCGCTCCAGTTGCAGCAGTCGCTGACCGAACGTCATGTAGTCCGAAGCCTCGTTGGCGAACCGGCGACCATGCTGGTCGACGATCAGGGAACCCGGCAGCGACCGTTCGGCCAGCATTACGGCGGGCGGTTTGCCGGGCAGCGGGGCGATTGCCGGGAACCACCACGCCTGATCCATCAGCGCGATGTCGGCCCCCGCTTCCTGGCCCACCCGGATCCCGTCGCCGGTATTCGACGCGGCACCCAGGCTCAGGTTGGCGCCCAGCGACTCCGACTGGAATTTCCACCGCATGTCCATGCTGTGGTCGAAGCCGCCGGTGGCCAGCACCACCCCGCGGCGCGCTGTCACGGTCACGTCCCGGCCCGCGTGGTCGACCACCGCGCCGGTCACCCGGTCGCCGTCACTCACCAGGTGCCGCAACGTGGTGTCGGTCCATACCGGGATGCCGGCCCGCAGTACACCCGCGAACAGGCCCGCGGTCAGGGCCTGCCCACCGGCCGCATACCGGCGACCGATCAGCAACCCGCCGGCCCCCTGGACGATGCGTTTGGCGAACGTCGGAACTCCCTTGTGCGGCACCCGGGCGACCAGGTTCATCCACCGGTAGTCGGCACCCGTCGTGGGGATGGCGAACGCGACTTCCAGCACGCCGGGCCGCAACCGGTTGCGGTACTCGCCCAGCTTTGCGGTGTCGAACGGATAGCACTCGCAGGTACGGCCCTCGACGCTGCCACCGGGCTCCTCCGGGTGGTAATCGGAGTACTCGCGGGCCCAGAAGAACCGCAACGGTGTGGTGCGGCGCAGCATCTCGACCGTCGCGGACAGATGGTGCACAAATGCCGCTGACCGCTGCGGCGGCGCCGATCCCGCGACCACCGCGTCCAGGTAGGTGCTGGCCTTGGCCGGCGAGTCGCTCGCGGCCGCCTCGCGCAGCACCGGACCGGCCGGCAACCACAGGGCGCCGCCGGAGCGGGCGGTGGATCCGCCGACGTGCGAGGACTTCTCCACGATCAGCACCGACAAGCCGAGCTCACGGGCAGCCAGCGCCGCCGCCATCCCGGTGCCCGAGCCGACCACCAGCAGGTCCACGCTCGTGTCGGCGACGGGCAGGCCGGACGGGATGGTCGTGCTGTGCTGGCTCACGTCTGCTAACGCTAGGCCGATGCGGCACCCTCGCGGAATAGTTCTCCTGGTCAGTGGAACAGGTGATCGCACCGGCCTACGGAGAAGCGTTGAATGGACGCCATGAGGCATTCCGACGCCGACGCCGATCAAATACGGTTCATCGAGGCGCAGGCCGCGCCTGCCAGATTCGCCCGCGGATGGCACTGCCTAGGCCTGATCCGGGATTTCGGCGACGGTAAACCACACGCGGTCAACGCATTCGGGCAGAAACTCGTCGTCTTCCGCAGTGGGGACGGTCAGATCAATGTGCTCGACGGTTACTGCCGCCACATGGGCGGGGACCTGTCCAAGGGTGAGGTCAAGGGCGACGCGATCGCATGCCCGTTCCATGACTGGCGCTGGGGTGGCGACGGCCGCTGCAAACAGGTGCCCTACGCCAAACGCACACCGCGGCTGGCCCGTACCGCGGCGTGGACGACGCTGCAGCAGGACGGCATGTTGTTCGTCTGGAACGACCCGGAACGCAACCCGCCGCCGCCGGAGATCACCATCCCGCGCATCGAAGGCGCCACCAGCGACGAGTGGACCGACTGGCACTGGTACACCACCGTGGTGGGCAGCAACTGCCGCGAGATCATCGACAACGTCGTGGACATGGCGCATTTCTTCTACATCCACGGGTCGCTGCCCACCTACTTCAAGAACATCTTCGAGGGCCACGTCGCCACGCAGTACATGAACGGCGAAGGCCGGCCCGACATGGGCAGCGAGGGTGCAAAAATGCTCGGCACCACCTCGGTGGCATCGTACTTCGGCCCGTCGTTCATGGTCGACGACCTGACCTACCACTACGCGGCCGGCGACCAGCAGACGATCCTGATCAACTGCCACTACCCGATCGACGCCAATTCCTTTGTGCTGCAATACGGCATCATCGTCAAGAAATCTCGGGATCTGCCTGACCAAGAGGCCGTCAGGGCCGCGACCAGGCTCGGTGACTACGTCAAATTGGGCTTCGAGCAGGACGTCGAAATCTGGCGGCACAAGGCGCGGATCGACAATCCGCTGCTGGTCGAAGAAGACGGGCCGGTCTACCAGCTGCGGCGCTGGTATGAGCAGTTCTATGTCGACGTCGCCGACGTGCAGCCGGACATGGTGGACCGCTTCGAGTTCGAACTGGACACCAGCAAGCCCTACGAAGCGTGGATGAAGCAGATCGAAGCGAATATCGCGGCGAAAGCGGGCGCGCTGTCATGACCCGGCCGGCGCGCACCGACAACCGCCTGCAGGACATGCCGATGGCACCGGTCGACTGTCTCCGATGCGGTGCCCACGTATCGGTTCGCAAGAGCAGCTGGAACCAGACCAGCGTGCAGTGGAATGCCCAGGCCTCCGCGCTGTGCTGGGAACGGCGCGACACCACCCGGGCCGCCGGGAATCGCTGGGGGTTGTTTCTGGCGTGTGTGGCGTTGCGCGATTCCATCGAGGCCGCCGTTGCGGCCGGAGACCTGGCCGTCGTCGACACCGGATAGGGTTGCTGGCGATGCGAATCGCGGTGACAGGCGGCACGGGATACGTCGGTGCCCATATCGTCCATGCGTTGCTGGCCGCCGGCCACAGCGTGCAGCTGCTGGCCGAGCCAGGCTGGTCCAACGACCTGCTGTTGCACCGGCTGCAGGCCGTCGGAGACGTCTCGGTGGTGCGCGGCGACCTGCGTGCACCGGAGATTCCCGAGGGGCTGTTGGACGGATGCGACGCCGTCATCCACGGCGCCGGGGTGGTGGGCACCGATGACCGGCACGAGCAGTTGATGTGGGACATCAACGCCTATGCCAGCGAACGGATCATGCTGCGCGGTGTCAAGCTCGGACTCGACCCGGTGGTGCTGCTGTCCAGCTACAGCGCGTTGTTTCCGCCGCCGGGCCCGGTCATCGGCCCGGATTCGCCTACCGCACAGGGTAAATCGGCCTATGCGCGGACCAAGTCTTACGCCGACCGGGTGGCGCGCCGGCTGCAGCGCGACGGCGCCCCGGTCGTCGTCACCTATCCGTCCAGCGTCGTCGGGCCGGCGATGTACACCGCGCCGGGCATCACCGAGCAGGGGTGGGCGACCATCGTCCGGTTCGCGGTGGCGCCCAAGGTTGCGGATGCCGGGATGATGATGATCGATGTCCGCGACGTCGCCGACGTGCACGAGCGGTTGATGCGGCCGGGGCGGGGTCCGAAGCGTTATCTGTGTGGCGGGCAGTTGCTGACGTTCGATGACATGATCGCGGCGATCGAACGTGGTTGCGGACGGCGGATCCGCCGGATTCCGCTGAGCCCGGCCGCGTTTCGGTTGCTCGGCCGGGTTTCCGATCTCGCCGCGTCCGTGCTGCCTCTGGGCAGTGGGTTCAGTTACGAAGCGGCGCAGTTGATTACCGCTGCGATACCCACGGATGACTCGGAGACGCTGCGAGATCTCGGGTTGACGTGGCGCTCGGCGCGTGAGGCGATCGTGGCGACGTTTGCCCAGTCACTAGTCTGACCACATGAGCGGTCGGGTTGCGGTGGTGACGGGAGCCAGTCGCGGTGCCGGACGTGGCATCGCCGCCGCGCTGGCCGCCAAGGGCTGGCGGGTGTACGCGACCGGTCGCAGTATCACCGACGCGCCACCGGGCGGCGTCTCGGTTCGGGTCGACCACGCCGACGACGACGCCGTGGCGGGGCTGTTCGCGCGGGTGCGATCCGATGAGGGCCGGCTCGATCTGCTGGTCAACAACGCCGCGGTCGTCTCCGATGAGCTGGTCAGCCTAAACCCGTTCTGGGAGAAGCCGCTTGCGCTGGCGGAGGTGCTGGACGTCGGGTTGCGCTCGTCCTACGTCGCGTCTTGGTACGCGGCGCCACTGCTGGTGGCCGGCGGGCGGGGCCTGGTCGCGTTCACGTCCTCGCCCGGAGCGGCGTGCTACATGCACGGCCCGGCTTATGGGGCTCAAAAGGCCGGGGTCGACAAGATGGCCGCCGACATGGCCGTGGACTTCCGCGGCACCGGCGTCGCGACCACCTCGATCTGGATGGGCATCCTGCTCACCGAGAAGCTTCGCGGCGCGTTCGCCGGCAATCCTGAGGCGCTGGCCAAGACTGCCGAGCATGCCGAAACACCCGAATTCACCGGACTTTTGATTGACGCGCTGTACCACGACCCGGCGCTGCCCGAACTCAGCGGCCGGACGTTCATCGGCGCCGAACTAGCCGAGCGCTACGGCATTACCGACGAGGGCGGACGTCGGCCGCCCTCCCATCGGCACTTGGGCGTGCCGCGGGACCCGAGCAGCGTCGTCATCAGATAGCTCGTCTCACCTGATCGGTCAGAGCTGGAAAGCGCTGATCGGCGCTTCCCCGGGATAGACGCTCGGTCCGCCGATGTCGTAAGCACCATTCAGCGCGGCGATGAACCCCGGGTCGTGCAGCGGCTGGCTGGGGATGTCGAGTTTGGTGCCCCGGGAGTTGATGTCGTCGACCATGATGTCGATGGCCTTCTCGACGGTCAGGTCGTGGGAGCCTTCCATATTCTTCTTCAGTTCGTCGTAGTCGGTGAACACCTCAGCCGACCAGTGCACCAGGAAGCGTAGTTCGTCCGTGCGGTGGCGGGCGATCACATCGTCAGCGTTCTTCAGCAGCCACAGGTCGCGGTCATGGGGATCACCGGTGAATACGGTATCGAACGTCAGGCCGGGCGGAATCTGTTGCTCCAATGGGCCGTTCGCTTCCCCGCGGTGCACCATCATCTCGTTCTGCACCACCACGCCGCGGTTGTAAACGGGAGGCAGGACGCGCTTGGGGGCACCCAGCGGGCCTTCGGGCCAGTACGTGAAGCCGCTGCCACCGTCGAGCGAGAACCACGTGATCACCTGTGCCATCTTGATCAAGTAATCCCGAAACAGGCCCGACTTGCCCATGACGCTGGTCAACCAGGTCGGAGCGTTCTCGTGCCGTACCCCGCGGAAGCTGGGTGAATCCAGGTGCCCCGGATCGCGGTTGGCGCACGGCCCGTTGATGTTGAACAACATCAACTCGGGTTTGGCGTAGTCGGCGGCCCAATAGCTCTTCGCCATTTCAATGAAGCGCTCGTTGTAGAAGCAGTCGTGCAGTTGCGGGTAGAGCACCGCACCGTAATTGGCCAGGTAGCCACGGAAGGTCGGGGTGAGAAAGAGGTCCAGCGATGGTGTATAGCCCTCGGGGAAAAGCCCACTCATGGTGGCGATCAATTCGTCGGCCGACGCGAAGTGCTGGGCGATGATCAACCGCCAGGGGCCTTCGGTGCGCACTACGTCGAGCAACCGGTCATGCTGGTCGTCGGTGTAGACGTTGTCGACCTCGCGGGGTGGTGCGGCCGGCCGCAACACATCGGAAAGCTCCTTCCGCCGCTCCTCGGTGAGCATCATCTGTCTCCTTCTCCAGGTGCCGGTGCATGAGATTCTGCGCAGTTCCGGCACCATTCGAATGCAGGATGTCCGGTGACCGGGACGCTAAAATCCAAGGGGATGAGCGAACTTGGCGCGCAGCAACCCGCCGATCTCGGCGATAGCCAAGCGGCCGCGGGCCGTTGCCTCGGGGCGCATGAGAAATCCGTGGTAGGCGCCGGGATACCGGGTCAGGGTGGTCTGCACCCCGGCGTCACGTAGTCGCGCGGCGTATCGTTCGCCCCAATCCCGAATCGGATCGCAATTCGCCGTCACCACAACGGCTTGCGGCAGCCCCGCCAGGTCGGTCGCGGACGCCGGAATCAAATAACATCCGGTGCCGGGCTCGACGAGCGCATGCAGGTACTCGATGTCGTCGCGGCTGAGCATCGGTGCGTCCGCAAGCAAAGTGATTGAGGGCGCGGTCATGTCGCGGTCCAGGCCGGGATACAGCAGGACCTGGGCGCAGATGGCGGGCCCACGACGATCGCGTGCGGCCAACGCGACGCCCGCGGCCAGCGACCCTCCGGCGCTGTCGCCGACCACCGCGAGCCGATTGGCATCGACACCGAGTTCGGCAGCGTGGCGGGCGACCCAGTCGGTCGCCGTGTAGGCGTCGTCGAACTGCGCCGGTGGCGGGTGCTCGGGCGCCAGTCGGTAGTCGACAGCGACGACGGCTGCGCCGGATGCTGAGGCCAGCGCCCGCGCCAATGGTTCGAACGAGCGATTGCTGCCCATCACAAGGCCGCCGCCGTGCAGGTACACCAGCACGGGTTGGCCGGAATCCGTTGTGGGGTAGTAGATACGGGCCGCGACTGATCGGGGGATCATCACATCCGTGACGGCGGCCATCTCCGGCATGTCGTCTGGCAACTGCGCGGACTCGATGGCCGCCCGCACCGCGGCCAGCCCTCGTGTCCGCATCGGAGGGACCGGACCGAACGAGGCGACCCGCGCGGCGGCGTCCGGATCCAGGGTCATGGCAGAGCGGGGGGACGTTGCTCAGCAAGGACATCGGCGCGGCGCTTCATCGCCGACACGACCGACGGCTGGGTGACCAGATAGAACCGGCCTTCGGCAGCCTGCTCGAACAGCGTCTCGGCGGCCGACAGCGGATCCATGGCCCTGGCTTTCACGTTGAGCATGGCGACCCGCTGTGCCTCCGCGCTTGCGGTGTCACCACCGGATTCGGCACCGCCCGCTGATTCGAAGATGTTGGAAACCACCGCGCCGGGCAGCACGGCTTGCACATGAATGTGGTTGCCGTGCCCGGCGGTTTCCACCTCGAGGTGCAGACACTCGGTCATCGCAAGTACCGCGTGCTTGCTCATGATGTAGGGCGTCTGCAGCGGCATCGCCGCCACCCCACCGACGGACGACAGGTTCCACACCCAGGCCTCGTCCTCGGTGGCCATCATCCTCGGCAGAAACGCCTTGATGCCGTGGAACACACCGCTGATGTTGACGTCGACTACCCGCTGCCAGTTGACCAGCGGCGTATCCCACAGATAGCCGAACTGTTCCACGCCCGCGTTGTTCACCAGCAGCCGCACCGGGCCGATTTCCCGGTAGGTCCGGTCTGCCAACTCCCGCACGGCCTCAGGGTCACGTACATCGCAGACGAAATCCCTTGCCGCGGTGAGCTCCTCACGCAGCGCGGCAATGGCCTCGACATCGACGTCCGCCAGTACCACCGTCATACCGAGCCGGTCTGCGACACGCGCCAGCCCCGCGCCGATTCCGGCGCCCGCACCGGTGATGACGGCCACGCCGCCGGCGAAAACGTCGCGAGCGCTCACGACCCGGCGGTGCTGCCCGCGTGCCGCTCGGAGAGCAACACCGAATTGGTGGTATCGAGAACGACGACCATCTCGGTGAACTCCAAACGTTCTGCCGTCCGGCGCACGCTGACCTCAACGACGCCGCTGGAGACTGCGAACGGCACGAAGTTGGCGACTTGGTTGACGAAGAGGTAGAAGCGTGCGCGGGTGATGTCACCGGATGCGCCGATTCGATGGAGGTTCGTTGCATGGTGACGCAACGGGTAGGGACTTTGTTCGCGGTGCTCGGTCAGCCATTGCAAAACCGCATCGCGCCCGTGCAGTTCCGGTGACATGAGTTCCTCGAAAGGGCTTGCGCCATCGTCGCTTCTGCTGACATAGCGGACGTCCGCGGCATAACGGGCGGCCAGTTCGTCGTAGTGCGCCTCGTCGTAGTGGTACCAGAAGCCGGCGATGAACTCCTGCAAGTCCGACAGCGTGATGTCGTTGCTCATGGCAGTGAGTCAACCGCGGTCAGGCCCGTCGCGACACCCCTCTGCCCGGTCAGTGGAACGCCGGCGTTACCCGCTGATCAGACCCCACAGGCCGCCGGCGCTCGCGTACAGCGCCGCATCGGTGACCTGGTCGTCCCAGTACCGCATCGAACCGAACTCCGACCGCCACGCCAGCGCGGCCCGGGAGAATTCGTGCAATCGGTGCTCACGCGTGGTGCCGATCGCGCCGTGCACCTGATGGGCGTTTCGGACCACAATCGAGGCGGCATGGCCTGCGCAGGAACGGGCCACGGCGACAAGGAACTTCAGGTGGTCTGCGGACCACTGATGGGCGACGCCCGCGCTGAGCGCGGCCTCGGTTGCCGCCCGGGCGAGCGCGGCTTCGGCGGCGATGTCGGACACCAGGTGCTGCACGGCCTGAAATTTCGACAACGGACGGCCGAACTGTATGCGTGAGCCCACGTGCTCGATGCACAGCTGCACGATTCGGTCCAGTGCGGCGCACACCTGTATGGCCCGCACCAGCCCGGACTTCAGCCGCAGCTGATCGATCAGCGCCAGGGCAGCCGGCGCCGACTGCAGACCGACGAGGTCGGCCGTCACCGTGTCACGCGGTTCTCCGATCAGGTTGGTGCCCGGCGTGATGTCGAGCTCGCCGGCGGCGACATCGGCGACGCGGTGCTGGCCGTCAGCTCGCCACACCAGCACCACCCGGTCGACCGTGGCAGCCCAGGGCACGGCGGTCGCTCGTCCAGTTTTATCGAGCATGCAGACCGTGCGCACGGCGCCATCGGATGGAAGTCCGGTGACGTCCAGCAGCCAACAGGCCAATAAGTCGTGCTCCGCCAAAGGGATACGAATCCCGTGCCGCACCGTTGCAGACAGCAGTTCGGCTGCCTCGTACCACCCCGCCCCGCTGCCGCCGAGCTGTTCGGCGCCGGTGAGCCGTACCAGGCCGAGTTCGTCGAGGTGCTGCCAGAGGTCTCGGTCGACTGCCGGACTGGTCGGATGCTTCTCACGGTGGTTCGCGAAGACGGCGTCCATCATGTCGGCGAGTTCGTAATCGACACTCATCGCATGCCCAGTCCACGCGCGATGACCCCGCGCAGCACCTCATTGGTGCCGCCACGGAGGGTGAAACCTGGTCGCTGGTCGACGGCTGTCCCAACCAATTCGGTGAACACCGAATCGGGGGAGTCCTGCAGATCGGCGAACTCAGCGATGTCGCCCTCGGTGGTGGTGCCGAGGACTTTGACCACCGCAGCGGGAACGTCAGCGGGTTCGTGCCGCTCCAGCGCGCCGGCCACCGCGGTGGACATGTGGTGCAGGCCGGCCACCCGTGCGACCAACCGGCCCAGCTCCGCGTCGCGGGGAATGGCGTTCGCTGCCATCCGGTCGGCACAGGCAGCCAGCAGCACGAAGGTGGACAGGAACCGTTCCGGGCCGCTGCGTTCGAAGGCGAGTTCCGACGTCACTTGCCGCCACCCGTCGCCGATCTCACCGAACACCATGTCGTCGGGCACGAATGCCTCGTCGAAGATGACCTCGTTGAAGTGGTGGGCGCCGTTCATCGAGATGATCGGCCGGATCTCGATGCCGGGCCCGTGCAGGTCGACGAGGAACTGGCTGAGGCCGGCGTGCCTGTGCTGCGGGTCCACCGGCGCGGTACGGGCCAGCGCGATGAAGGCGTGCGCGAGGTGGGCACCGGAGGTCCAGACCTTCGTGCCGGACAGTGACCAGCCGCCGTCGACGCGCTCGGCGCGGGTGCGCACGCTGGCCAGATCGGAGCCGGAATCAGGCTCGCTCATGCCAATCGCAAAGAAACACTCGCCTCGCACGATCCGCGGCAGGAAGTGCTGTTTCTGCGCTTCGGTGCCGTACTTGAGCAAGGACGGCACGATCTGGCGGTCGGCGATCCAGTGCGCCGCGACTGGCGCGCCGGCGGCCAATAGTTCCTCGGTGACGACGAAGCGTTCCAAAAAGGATCGTCCGTGCCCGCCGTACTCGACCGGCACGGTCATGCCCAGCCAACCCTGCGAAGCCATCGCGGCGGTGAACTTCTCGTCCCATCGGGACAACCACGCGTCGACGGATGGGGTGAAGGTACGCGAACCCTGCTGTTCGGCGACGAACATGCGCACCTCGGCGCGTAGCGCATCGATCGCCGGATCCTCGATGCCGGCCGGCGGCACCAGTCTGGGCGCGACCATCAGCTTGTCCGCCATTTGGCGATGCGTTGCTCGTGCTCAGGGTCGCGGTGGGCCAGCGGTTGCATGGCCGCGGCCATCCCCAGTGTCGACTCAAGTGAACCGGTACGCGATTCCTGCAGCAGCCGCTTGGCCATCCGCAAGGCGTGCGAGGGGTTCTTGGCGATGCGTTGCGCGAGCTCCTGTGCGGCGGTGAGAAGCTCGTCGTGCGGCACCACTCTGCTGACGAGACCCCATTCCAGCGCTGTCGCGGCGTCGACCCGGTCGCCGGTGAGGGTCATTTCGGCGGCGCGCTGGTAGCCGGCGATGCGTTGCAGGAACCAGGTTCCGCCATCGCCCGGAATCAGTCCCAGTTGCACGAAACTTTCGGCGAATGACGCACGCTCAGAGGCGATTCGGATATCACACATCATCGCCAGGTCGCAGCCGGCGCCAATCGCGGCTCCGTTGACGGCGGCGATCAACGGGACTTCCAGTCGTGACAGAGCGCGTGGAATCCGCTGGATCCCGTCGATGTAGGCGTACCGCTGATCAAGGGCGCTCAAGCCGAACATGCCCGACTGGTCGGCCATCTCTTTGACGTTGCCGCCCGCGGAGAAGATCTTTCCCTCGCCGGTGAGGATGATGGCGCGGACTTCCGTGTCGGCGTTGGCGCTGTCGACGGCCTGCTCGAACCCGGAGATGACGTCGCGGCCGGTGATGGCGTTTCCGACGGAAGGAAGCGTGATGGTCCAGGTCTGGATCGGCCCGTCGGTGCTGATCACGAGTGGCTCTGCGGGATTGCTCATGCTCGCAACTGTAGGGACTCCGGTTGAGTTACCGAACGCGCGGGTGAACGGGATCCACTTGGATTGTTGTCCCGCTCAGAGGAAAGGGCCGTCGGACCGATCGCCGAGTCCCCAGATACTGACAGGCATGAACCGGCCGGATCCCGATGAGTTGCGGGCAAACCTGAGTCTGGGGGACCCGGGCGTGCTGGTCGCCGTACTGGCCCAACTCACCGGTGATCCCTCGGTTGTTGACACCTTCGGACCGCGGATTTCCCATATCCCGGACCCGCCTGAACGTAGGGGCGTCACCGACCCGGTCACCGCCGAAGCGTTAAGCGACGCGATTGTCGCCGCACTTGGAACGACCAGGACGCCCGGATCCCGCGCCGCCGACGACGCCGATCTGTTTCGGCGGTTGCTACCGCTGGCGCTCGGCTCTCCGGTCGACGACGAGTTCGTGCCGCTGCTGCTCGAGCAGGGCGGGTTTCAACTCTCACAGCCGACGTTGCCCCGTTCGGTGCCGATTCCCGATACCACGACGGTGGCCATCGTCGGGGCGGGTATCGCCGGCATCATCGCCGCGCTGGCGGTCGCCGACTCCGGAGTCGCGTACCAGATATTCGATCGCAACAACGAGGTCGGCGGTACCTGGCTGACCACGAACTACCCGGGTATCGGCGTGGACACGCCGTCGGCCTACTACTCGCTGTCGCGCGAGGTGAACCCGGAATGGACGAGCTATTACCCGCAAGGCGCTGAATACCAGGCTTACCTGACGAAACTGGCCGACAAGTACGGGCTCCGCGCGCACACCCGCTTTGGCACCGAGGTCGAGGGCCTGTGGTGGGATGACGATCGCGGCCAGTGGGAGATTCGGTCGGTGGACCGCGACGGCAACCGCGATGTCAGCTATGCGCGCGTGGTCATTACTGCCGCCGGCTATCTCAACCGCCCCCGCTGGCCGGATCTGCCTGGCCGGGAGGCGTTCGCGGGCAACAGTATTCACTCCGCGCAATGGGATCCTTCGGTGGACTTGGCCGGTCGGCGGGTCGCGGTGGTCGGCGCCGGCTGTACCGCGGTGCAGATCGTGGACGCCTGCGTCGACGAGGTCGAACACCTGACGGTGTTTCAGCGGCAACCGCACTGGGTGGCGCCTCGCAAGCGGTTGACCGACGACGTGCCGGACTACCGCCGCTACCTGGGCCGTCACCTGCCGTACTACGCCAACTGGAACAGACTCAAGTCATTCTGGGGCACGGCCGATAACAACTACCCCGTCATCCTGCGGGACCCGGAGTGGGCGTCGACTCACCTGTCGATCTCGCCCGCCAATGACGTGCTGTTGCAAATGTGTCTGAACTACATCGATCAAACCTTCGGAGCGGGTACAGAACTGGCGAAGAAGGTGACGCCGGACTTCGCGCCGTACGGCAAGCGGATCGTTCGCGACCCCGGTGGTTACTATGCGGCGCTGACGCGCGACCACGTCGACGTGGAGGCAAGCGAGCCGCGCGAGGTCAACGCGAAAGGCATTGTCACACAGTCGGGCACGCAGATCGACCTCGACGTTATCGTCTACGCGACGGGCTACCACCTCGATTTCCTCTCCACGATCGACGTAAGGGGACGCGACGGCCGGAAACTTGTCGACGAGTGGGGGGACAGCCCCGCCGCGTACCGGGGTGGCACCGTTCCCGGGTTCCCGAACCTGTTCATCAACTCGGCGCCCAATTACAGTCCCGGACACGGTGCGGGCGCGAACTTCTCGATGGAAGTGATGGCACATTACATCGTCGAATGTCTGCAACTGATGGCGCTGCGCGGTGCCGCCACCATGGAAGTGACCCGGCAGGCCTACGACGAATACGTGGCCGGCATCGACCGGGCCATGGCCGGGACCGTCTGGTGCCACACGCCCAGTGCGCACACCTACTACCGGTCGAATTCCGGTCGGGTCGTGGTGGCCACGCCTTACCGGCTCGTCGATCTCTGGAACGAACACCGGGCGCCCGTCGAAGCGCATTTCGAACTGCGATGACCGGGTTGCTTGCGGGAAGAACGGCTTTGGTGACCGGTAGCAGCCGCGGTATCGGGCGGGCGATCGGCCGCCGACTCGCCGCCGAGGGTGCCACCGTGGTGGTGACGGCCCGTTCACATCAGCCCTCACCGTCGGTCCGGGACCGCGTAGCCGCGGTGTTGCCGGGCACGATCGACGAAACCGTCACTCTGATAGAGGCCGCTGGCGGACGGGCGATCGCGGTACCGGCAGACCTGGAAATCGCTGCACAGCGCGAGCAACTGATCAACGAGGTGATCGGCCGCACGGGCAAAGTGGACATCCTGGTCAACAATGCCGGTTTTGCCGACTATGCCATGGTCGAGCAGATGTCCCCGGAGACCTTCGAAAGGACCATCGACCACTACCTGCGAATACCGTTCGCACTGACGAAAGCCGTTATCCCGCATATGCACAAGCAGGGTGGCGGCTGGATCGTCAACATCGGCTCGGTCACCGGTCTGGCGCCGGTGCGGCCGTACCGGGATTACAACAAGACAGCCGGCGACGTTATCTACGCATCCTGCAAGGCTGCGCTGCACCGCTTCACCCAGGGCGTGGCCGCCGAACTAGTGGACTCCAACATCGCGGTCAACTGTGTCGGTCCGTCCACTGCTGTGCGCACACCCGGTGCCGCCCAACTCATTCCAGATTCATTTCCGACCGAGCCGGTCGAGTACCTGGCCGAGACCGTGCTCGCCATGTGTCATCGGCCCGCGGCGGAGTGCACCGGGTTGGTGGCGTTCAGCCTGCACTATCCCTGGACGCAAGGCTTGCCAGTGCGCAGCCTGGACGGGACCTCGTTACTGCCGCCGCTGGCACCGCCGGACACCGCGAACCCGAACATCCGGCCCGCTGGTCTCTAGCCGTTTGCCCGTTGCTGAGACGACGGGAGATCATCCCAGTTGGCAGTCTCGGGCAGCGCGCAGAAGCTGTGGCATATCCGATCGCGGACAATCACGTCCGGGCATTCGGGATCGAACCAGCGGTCCACGACGGCCCAATGGATGGGGTGCATCAGATACGGGCCCGTGAGCCCATCGACACAGGTGAACGTCTGCTCGAACACATGGGTCCACGGCGACATCCCCACCGCCGAGTCGACGCGACTCAGTTGCCAAGCGGTGATCGTCTGCACATAGCGCGGCATCGATCGGAGTTCCTCTTCGAAGCGCGAGATCGTCCTGGTTGCGGTGTCGGGAGAGACGCGCAGCAGCAGGGTGCGGTAGACCGTGCCGATGGTCGTCCGGGTGCGAACCGGGCTGCCCGGATAGTTGGCGCCATTGATTCGTGTCACCGCGGCGTCAGCGAGGACAGCGGCGAATTCTGTTTCCGAGAAACGCCATTCATCTTCCGAGGCGAAACGCAGATGAACGAGAATGTCGCCGCCGTTACGTGAACCCGCCATGGTCGGCTGCACGATTGAGTAGGGCATGCGGGCCGCGACGACACGCAGGTCGCCGATGATCCGGTCGCGGTCGGGTTCTTGCACGTCAAGCAACCTGATGACGCTATACATCGCACAGACCGTCCACGTCATCTGCGGCTGCGGCGAATGAGCGTGACCGTTCCACTATCAGCTCGCCGATAGCCGACCACCATTCGGCCAAACTGGCATCCGTGCGGCCCTGCCACGTCATGTGCCACCAGGCGGTCACGCTGGGCAGCGTCCAGGTGATCGAGATGGTGTTGACTTCGTCGTCCAACCAAATCGGTGGACTCACCAGAACGTCACGCAGTGTCATGCCGCGCTTCCGTGCACCCGGTGCATAGTCGGCGAGATAGGTCTCGACGAATCTGCGCGCACAACCCGGCCGGGTCACCACGCGATCAATGACAAAGACCTGAGCGTCAGCCATCGGCCGACCCGAGGACCGAGCGGAGCAGCACGCCCACCCGCCGTCGTGCATCCCGAGCAATGTCGAGTGTTGGCATGCTCATGAAACCGTGTATGCCGCCGTCGAATTGAAGCAGCGTCACGGGAACTGCGGCTGAACGCAGGGCGGAGGCGTAGGCGAGCGCCTCGTCGCGAAACGGATCGTGGCCCGCGACGACCATGACGACAGGCGGCAACCCGCGCAAATCGGCGTGCAGGGGTCCGGCGTACGGGTGCGTGCGGTCGGCGGGCGAGGGAACGTATTGATCCCAATACCACTGCATCGCCGGCTTGGGGTTGTAGTAGCCATGGCCGAACAGGCGATAAGACTCCGTGGTGAAGTCGGCCGCAATCACCGGGTAAATCAGCAACTGCGCCGCCAGCTCTGGGCCGCCACGATCGCGTGACATCAGTGCGGTCACCGCGGCGAGGTTCCCACCCGCGCTGTCTCCTCCGACCACGAGCCGGCCGCGGTCTCCGCCAAACATCCCGTTTGCCGCCAAATCGGCAACCGTATACACATCCTCAGCCGCCGCCGGCCACGGATGCTCCGGCGCTAGCCGATAACCGACCGAAACAACCACGGCCGGAGTCGAATTCGCGATGCTGCGGCACAAGCCGTCGTGGCTGTCCAGATCGCAGAACACGAACCCGCCGCCGTGGGCGTAGATCAGGACGGGCAGCTCGTCGCCGGCAGGGCGGTAGATCCGGACCGGAATATCGCCACCGGGTCCGGGAACCAACTCATCCAGGATTTCGGCGATCGGCTCCGGCTCATCCGGCACCACCAGTCGCGAGCGGATGATCGCCCGCGCCTGCGCGCCGGTCATGGTGTGCACCGGCGGGAAGCCGCTGTCCAACTCTGCGATCATCCCAGCGATCTGAGGGTCGAGCTTCACGCGTACTGCAGTGCCGGGCGCAGCGGACGCAACGGCTGCAACGTCGGCGCCACGGAATCGCCCTCGACGCACCGCCAGATGCCCATCGCGGTCATACGTACCGGCGCCGTCAGTCTCTGGTCGAACCGCATGCGATTCATCGGACCGCAGACCGAGACCGCGGCGACGGCCTCGCCGATCTGGCCGATAGGCGCTGCGACACAACCGAATCCAAGCAGCGATTCCTCGCGTTCGAAGGCGACGCCGTGGGCTCGGACCTTGGCCAGTTCGGCGGCCAACTGCGAACCGGTGGAGATCGAGTATTTGGTCCTACCGACGCGCAGATCGACCTGCGAAGCGTCGTCGCAGTACGCCAGCATGGCCTTGCCGACCGCGGTGCAGTGTGCGGGCTGGCGGCCTCCGACGCGGGTGGGAAGTCCGTTGCAGATGCGGTCGCCGATCTTGTCCAGATAGACGACGTCGGTGCCGTCCAGCACCGCAAGGTGCACGACGAGTCCAGTGGCACGGTGCAATTCGTCCAAGAGCGGTTTCGCCGCGCGTACCAGGCGGTCCTGGTGGACGGCCAGTGATCCGAGTTCGACCAGGCGCATGCCGAGCTCGTAGTCGCGTCCGCTGCGGCGCAGCCACCGCAGTTGCACCAGCCGCTCCAGCATCCGGTGCGCCGATGACCGGGGCAGCCCGGTGCGCCGCACAATCTGCGCGAGCGTGAGGCGTCCAGGTCCGTCGAACGCATCGAGGACGAGAGAGATGCGGTCGATGACTGCGCTGGGGGTTGCGGACTCGACACTCGCTGACATGGGATCCTCCCGAACGTAGGCATATTCCTATTAGGAATATGCCTACTTGTATCACATCTATGTGGTCCGTGTCACTCACCGTGCTGCGTCGAGCAGACGCGAAATCGCACATTTCCTCCCGGATAGGTGCGATTTCGCGTCTGCTCGCGCAAGAAAACTCAGGGGCGCATGGCCGCGGGCAACTCGTCGACCCACTGGTGGCCCCAGTAACTGTCTGCGGTGATTTCCTCTGCGGTGTAGGAGTTTTCGTCCACCCGCATGCCGTCGGTGCCGAATTCGATGTCCCAGTCGCCGGGCGCACGGACGTAGAACGAGACCATCTTGTCGTTGGTATGACGGCCAAGGGTTGATGACACCTGAATGCCCTCGGCGTTGACCCGGTCCAGCGCCTGCCCGACGGCGTCGAGGGTGTCCACCTCCACCATGATGTGCACGACGCCGGGGTCGCGCTGGTGCATGGCCGGAGCGATCGCCAGGCTGTGATGGCGTGCGTTGATGCCCAGGAAGCGCACCCGGATCGGGCCGAACTCCGGCGGCGTCGGTATCCGGAACGCCCCGCGGGACCGGAAGCCCAGTATTTCGGTGTAGAAATCGAAGAGCCCGCCCGGGTCGGTGGCGGGCAGCACCACGTGGCCCAGTCCCTGATCGCCTGTTACGAACCGGGCGCCGAACGGTGTGACCACCGGGCTGTGGTCCAGCACCGCACCGTGGAACACCTCGAGGGTGATGCCGGCCGGGTCCTCGAAGGTGATGACTTCTTCGACGCGGCGGGCATCGGCCTCTCGCGCGGACAGTTCCTTGAATGCGATCCCGGCGCCGTCCAGGACTGACTTCAGCCGCCGCAGCGCCGGGCCGTCGCGGACCTCCCAGCCGACGGCCAGTACCCGTTCGCTGTCGCCGGGCACCAGGACGATCCGGGCCGCGCGTTCGTCCATGCGCAGGTACAGCGCGGAGGGATCCGGGCCGGAGCCCTCCGCGAAACCCAGCACACCGAACGCGAAATGCCGCCAGCGCTCGATTTCGTCGGTCGAAATAGTAATGTAGCCAAGGCTTTTGAACACCAGCCACTCCTAGATCAAGGCGCGCAGTGGACCCATCGGAGGCTCGGCGCCGAACGAGCTCAGCGCGGCGGCGTGGTAGGTGGAGCCGGGCACGTGGATGGCGTGCATCTGTCCGACATGCACGTCGCGCCAGTAACGCTGCAGTGGCTTGTCCATCCGCGAGGCGTTGCCCCCGGAGCGGGCGAAGATCTCGTCGACCGCCGAGACCGCGCGCCACACCGCCCGCACCTGAGTGCGCCGCCCGGCAGCGCGGTCGGCGAACGACACCTCTTTCCCGGCGGCGACCATGTCGTAGATGCGGTCGGCGTTGGCCAGTAACTCCTGGCGGGCGGCGTTGATGTCGGCGGCGGCTTCGCCGATCGCGTACATGACGTACGGGTCGTCCTTGATTGCGGTCCCGGTGGCCCCGACGCGCTCACGCTGGTAGTCCAGGTGTGCGGCCAGCGCGCCCTCGGCGATGCCGATCGTCGCCGCCGAGATGCCCAGCGGAAACATCGTCGACCACGGCATCAGGTACAGCGGCTCGGTCATCCCGGCCTCGCGCTGGGCGGTGCCGTCCATCACCTTCGTCGCGTCCATGGTCCGGTAGCTGGGCACGAAAGCGTCCTTGACGATGACGTCCTTGGAGCCGGTGCCGCGCAGCCCCACCACGTTCCACGAATCGTCGACGATCTCGTAGTCCTTGCGCGGCAGGATCATGTGCAGCATCCGGGGCGGCATCAGCGGGATGCCTTTGTCGTCACCGAGCATCGCGCCCAGGATGATCCAGTCGCAGTGGTCGGTGCCCGAGCTGAACTGCCAGCGCCCGTTGAAGACATACCCACCCTCTACGGGCCGGGCCACACCCTGCGGCGCATACGGCGAGGCCATCCAGGTGTCGACGTCGTCCGCCCAGATCTCGGCGGCGACCTTCGGGTCCGCATACGCCAGCTGGTACGGGTGCACGCCTACCACGCCGACGATCCAGCCCGCGGCGGGATCCAGGGCTGCCGTCGCCATTGTCGTCTCGGCGAACTCCCGCGGGTGTACCTCGAAACCCTGGTACTGCTTGGTCTGCAGCAGCCGGATCAACCCGGCCGCCTTCATCATCTTTACCGTGTCGTCGGTGAGCCGGCCGATGCGCTCCGCTTCCGGCGCTTGCTCGCGCAGTTGGTCCGCCATCTCCACGACTCGGTCGAGTACCCGCTCGCTCATGCTGTCGTCCTAACGTTGTCTGGGGCTGTCTTCTGGTCTACCGCAGTCGGAGCTCAAAATCGCCCCCACGGCCCGATGACCGGGAACCTGCTATCGGCAGACGGCCGCGACGCCCTACCGTGGGTCCTTGTGAATGGTGAGCAACCTTCAGACGTGGTGGTGGTGGTGGGTGCCGGCTTCGCCGGCCTGTACGCCCTGCACAAGCTGCGCGCCCAGGGCCTGCAGGTCCGGGTGCTCGAGGCCGCCCCCGAGCTCGGCGGCACCTGGTACTACAACCGCTACCCAGGCGCCCGTTGTGACGTCGAGAGCGTCGACTACTGCTACTCGTTCTCCGAGGAGCTGCAGCAGGAGTGGGACTGGACCGAGAAGTACGCGACGCAGCCGGAGATCCTGCGCTACCTGAACTGGGTCGCCGACAAACTCGACCTGCGCCGCGACATCGAGCTCAACACCCGGGTCAGCTCGGCCGTTTTCGACGAGGACGCGCTGCACTGGACAATCGCCACCGACACCGGGCAACGGCTCACGGCGCGCTACGTGCTGATGGCGACCGGCCCGCTGTCGGACGCCATGACGCCCCAGTTCCCCGGACTGGACACCTTCGCAGGCGAGATTTACCACACCGCGCACTGGCCGCACGAACCCGTCGACTTCACCGGTAAGCGGGTGGCCGTCATCGGCACCGGATCCTCAGGCATCCAATCGATTCCGCTCATCGCCGAGCAGGCCGCGCAACTGACCGTCTTTCAGCGCACCCCGAATTTCAGCGTCCCGGCCGGCAACAAACCGCTGTCCCCTCAGGAACTCGACGAGATCAAGAGCGGTTATGCGGAACGGCGCCGGCTGTCGTGGCGCAGCGGCGGGGGATCACCGCACATCACGGCGACCAAACCAGCCATGCATTTCAGCGCGGAAGAGCGGCGCGCGGCCTTCGAGAAGCGTTGGCAGTTGGGCGGAGTGCTGTACTCCAAGACCTTTCCCGACCAGACGACCGATCCGGCCGCCAACGAAGCGGCCCGCGAGTTCTACGAGGAGAAGGTCCGCGCGGTTATCGAGGACCCGGCCGTTGCCGACCTGCTGATCCCGACCGACCACCCGATCGGGACCAAGCGAATATGCACCGACAGCAACTACTTTCAGACCTTCAACCAACCCAACGTCACGCTGGTCAGCGTGCGGGCCACCCCGATCGAATCGGTGGACAGCAGCGGTATCAACACCACCGACCAGCATTACGACCTCGACATGATCGTTCTCGCAACCGGTTTCGACGCACTCACCGGAGCGCTGGCCAAGATCGACATCGTCGGGCGGGACGGCGCTACGTTGCGCGACCGGTGGGCGCACGGGCCGCGCAGTTATCTCGGCCTGGGCATCGACGGCTTCCCCAACCTGTTCGTGATCTCGGGCCCCGGGGCACCGGCCGTCCTGGCCAACATGGTGTTACACGCCGAGGCGCAGGTGAATTGGATCGCCGATGCCATCGAATACCTGGACGCTCGCGGTTATGCCGCAATCGAAGCCGGCGCCGAAGCGGTCGACAGCTGGGGCGCCGAATGCGCGCGACTGGCCGAGGCGACGCTGTTCACCAAGGCGAACTCCTGGTACATGGGGGCCAATGTGCCTGGAAAGCCAAGGGGCTTCATGTTGTTCATCGGCGGCTTCGCCACGTACAACCAAATCTGCGCAGAGGTTGCTGAGGCCGGCTACAAAGGGTTCGAACTCGTCAAGAAGCCAGGGACGACATGACCGATCCGGCACGGTACGGACCGTGGGCGGTGATCGCCGGTGGTTCCGAGGGCGTCGGAGCGGAGTTCGCCGCGCAATTGGCACGCGACGGGATCAACCTGGTGCTGATCGCACGCAAAACGGCCCCGCTGGACGAGACGGCGCGGCGCTGCCGTGACCTGGGGGCGCAGGTCCGCACGATCGCCACGGATCTGCTTGAGCCCGAATCAATCTCACGTATCGCCACCGACACCGCCGACCTGGAGGTCGGGCTGCTGGTCTACAACGCGGGCGCCAACACCTGCCGGGAACAGTTCCTCGACGCCGATCTGGCCGCGGTCGCGAAGGTGATCGACCTCAACGTGACCCGGATGCTGGAGCTGGTCCAGCATTTCGGCCGTCCGATGCGGGAGCGGCGTCGCGGCGGCATCATTTTGGTCGGCTCGCTGGCGGGCACCTACGGATCTATGCAGCAGTCGGCCTACGCCGGCGTCAAAGCCTTCGGCCGGCTGTTCGCCGAGAGTCTGTGGCTCGAGCTCCGCGAGTACGGTGTCGACGTGCTGGAGCTGGTCCTGGGCGTCACCCGCACGCCGGCCATGGAGCGCGCCGGACTGAACTTCGACATACCCGGCCTGGTGGTGTCGGAGCCTGCGGACGTGGCCCGCGAGGGATTGGCAAATCTGGCGAATGGCCCGGTGCTCATCGCCGGTGACAACGCCGCGGCGTTCGGGTGGGGCAATGGACCCGACCGGGCCGCGATCGTCCTCGGCGCCCACCGCCGCGTCCAGGCCCTCATCGGCCGGAAATAGGAAGCCATGACCGAGATCAAAGACCTGCTGGCCCGGCTGAACCGGCTGGAAGACGAGCGTGACATCGCCAGGCTGATCGCCTCCTACGGCCCAGCGGTGGATGCCGGCGATGCCGACGCGGCGGCGCGCTTATGGGCGGAAGACGGTGTCTACGACATCGACTTGATGCGCATGGAGGGCCGCGACGAAGTGCGCGCCATGGTCAACTCCGGGGCGCATCAGAGGATGGTGGCGCACGGGTGCAGCCACTTCCTGGGGCCGGCCGCGGTGACGGTCGACGGCGACACCGCGGTGGCGGTGTGTGAGTCGCTGGTGCTGGTGCGCGACGGCGACGGCTACCGCGTATGGCGTGCTACCGCAAACCATTTCGCGTTGCGCCGGATCGACGGGCGGTGGCAGATCGGCATCCGCACCAGCCGGGTGCTCGACGGCAACCCACAGGCACGTGCCCTGCTGACCCGAGACTCCTAGCGCGAAAGAAACGCCAGGACAGTACTTTCGAACGCCGCCTTGGCCTCGATCATCGCCCAGTGCCCACAGTTGGGAAACACATGCAGCTCCGCGTTGGGGATGGTGCGCATCGGGATGATGGCCATGTCCAGCGGGCTCACCCGGTCGTCGCGCCCCCACGTCAGCAGCGTGGGGGGCGGCCACCTTGTGCATGACCGCCCACGGCATCGGCCGGTCGGTCGCACCCATCGCCGCCATCATCGCCGCATAGGCGGCCTTGCCGTACATGCGGCGTGCGGCCGCCAGCGTCTCGGGATCGGTGGCCAACTGCCAGCGTTCCTCGATCAGTTCCTCGGTGACCAGTGTCTGGTCGTAGACCATCGACTTGAGCCAGTCGACCAGTCGTTGCCGGGTGGGGTCCTCGGTGAACTCCTGCAGCAGGCGGATGCCCTCGCTCGGACCGGGACTGAACGTGTTGGTGCCGATTCCGCCGATCGTCACCAACCGGTCGATGCGGTCGGCGTAGCGGATCGCGAAATTGATGCCGACGCCGCCGCCCATCGAATTGCCGACGATGTGGACGCGTTCCACCCCGAGCGCGTCGAGGAACGGCGCCACGACGCCCTGAGCGGTGATCATCGGGTGTCCGCCGAAGTCGTCGGTGACGCCGAAGCCGGGGAATTCGAGGATCAGGCACCGAAAGTGCCTGGCGAATGTCGGCAGCACTCCACGAAAGTTGCGCCAGCCGCTGACGCCGGGGCCCGAGCCGTGCAGGAACAGCACCACCGGTCCGTCGTCCCCGTGATCGCCGCCGTGATCGTAGTAGCGCAAAGTACCTACCGGCGTGTCGATTTCACGAAGGCTGTGCTCGGCTGATTCACCACTGTTGGACACGTGTCCACCTTCTCATGTCGGTGCGCTCGGCGGCAGTGGGCGTTCGGTCGCAACGCGACTAATGTTCGGAACCGACCAGCAACAGAGCCCGCGAGCAGAGAAGGATGTCCAGTGTCCGGCGCCCCAGGATCATCGCGAGAGCGTCTGATCTCACGGTTACGCCTGCTGATCGGACCGGCCTTGACCGGGTTCGTCGTCGTCGCCCTGGTCCTCGGCGGCGTTGCCTGGCTGGCCGGGCGGCGAACCGTCGCCGACGCGTGCTGGATCGCGGGGACAATCGCCGCGATCGGGCCCGCTCTGTTCTGGGTGTTGCTGGCGTTGCGGCGGGGGCGGGTCGGTGTCGACATCATCGCGGTGCTGTCGTTGGCCGGCACGCTGTGGGTGCGCGAGTACCTGGCCGGTGCGCTGATCGCGGTGATGTTCGCCGGCGGCAGGGCGCTGGATTCCGCGGCCGAGCGGCGAGCGACGCGTGACTTGCGGGCGCTGCTCGACCGCGCGCCGCGTTGCGCACGGCGACGGGTCGGAACGCAGATCACCATGATCGACCTGGCCGAGGTCGCGGTCGGCGACGTGCTGGTGGTCGGGCCCGGCGAGGTGGTGCCCGTGGACGGGCGGATCACCGACGAGGTCGCCGTCCTGGACGAGTCCGCACTGACCGGTGAACCGCTGCTGGTCGAACGTGCGACCGGCGACACGGTGCGCAGCGGTGTGGTGAACGCCGGCAACGCTTTCGAATTTCAGGCGCACGCCACCGCCGCCGACAGCACCTACGCAGGCATCGTCCGGCTCGCCCAGCAGGCCGGCGCGCTCAACGCGCCGATCGTAAGGTTGGCCGACCGTTTCGCGGTCTGGTTCCTTCCCCTGACATTGGTGGTGGCCGGCGCCGCCTGGTTCGCCAGCGGATCGGCGGTGCGCGCCGTTGCCGTGCTGGTCGTGGCGACTCCATGCCCCCTATTGCTCGCCGCGCCGGTGGCCATCGTCTCGGGACTGTCCCGCGCGTCGCGGGCCGGGGTGGTGATCCGGGGCGGGGGAGCGCTGGAGAACCTGGGTCACGCCAAGACTCTGGTGATGGACAAAACCGGCACCCTGACGATGGGACGCCCGACGGTGGTCGACGTCGTGGCGGAACCGGGGCGCGAGGCTGCCGAGATATTGCGGCTGAGTGCCTCGGTGGATCAATTCTCTCCGCACGTGCTGGCCGAGGCCATCGTCACCGAGGCACTCAGCCGCAAGCTCGAGCTGGCGTTACCCACCGACATGGTCGAGCAGCCGGGACGAGGTGTGACGGCGACGGTCGACGGGCACCGCGTCATGGTCGGCAAGGTGCCCGCCGACAAACTGGCCGGCGGATGGACCACAGCGGTAATAAGTCGCGCCCGCCTGGACGGCGCCGGTATCGCATGGGTCAGCGTCGACGACGTCCCCGCGGGAGCGGTGTTGCTGCGGGATCCGCTGCGCCGGCACGCGCCGCGGACCGTGCGCCGGTTGCGCGAAGCCGGCCTCGAGCGGCTGCTCATGCTGACCGGGGACCGCGCCGAACCCACTCGCGAAGTCGCCAACATTCTCGGACTGGATGAGGTCCGCGCGGACCAGACGCCCGAGGACAAATTCGCCGCCGTGCGCGAGGAGAGCGAACACGCGGTGACGGTGATGGTCGGCGACGGAATCAACGACGCTCCCGCACTGGCCGCGGCCACCGTCGGCGTCGCGATGGGCGCCCGGGGAGCCACCGCGTCCTCCGAGGCCGCCGACATCGTGCTGACCACGGACCGCCTGGACCGGCTTGCCGACGCGATGGACATCGCCCGCTGGTCGCGACGCATAGCCGTGCAGAGTGCCGTCGTCGGCATGAGCCTGTCGCTGATCGCGATGGTGATCGCCGCGCTGGGCTGGCTGCCGCCGGCCGCGGGCGCGCTGCTGCAAGAGGGTATCGACGTCGCGGTGATCCTCAACGCGCTGCGGGCCCTGCGCGGCAATCCGGCCAACGAGGTGCAGGTGGACGCGCAGACCGAACAGATGCTGCTCCGCTTCGCCGCCGAACATGACGCCTTGCGGGACACCATCGGTCTGCTGCGGGAGAGCGCCAATCGCCTGGCCGGCGGTCCGGACGCCCTTCCGCTGGAGTCACTGGCCGCCGTGCACACGCTGTTGGTCGACCGGATCCTGCCCCACGAAGAGGCCGAAGAGACTCAGCTGTACCCGGCCCTGGCCCGCCCACTCGGCAGCAGCGAAGCGACCGCCACGATGAGCCGCACCCACGCCGAGATCAGACGACTCGCCGATCGCATCGGCACGCATCTGGCCCAGGCGCAGGCGGCCGGGGCGATACAGCCCGATCAGGTCGACGACCTGCTGGCGTGCCTGTACGGGCTGTACACCCTGTTACGGCTGCACTTCGTCCAGGAGGAGGAGAATTACTTCATCCTCGCCGAGGACGATTCGGCCGCCAAGGAGTGAACGGCGGCTACGCCGCGTGTCGCAGATCCCGCGGCGCCACTTCGGTTTTCGGCTCGGGTGTCGCCGGTGTAGGACGCCAGCCGACGTAGGTCAGATACAACCCGGCCGCCGCGAGCAGGACGCTTGCCGTCATCCACATGTTGCCCATGCCGATCGTGGCGTTGGCGGCCGACATGAACGCCTTCGGAAAGGCGAGCAGCATCAGACCGCGGAGGGTGATAGCCCAACCCATCACCGAGATCGTGATCGCCGCCGCCCCCCGCCAGTACGGGTGCAGCCCGACGATGGCCAGGCCGACGAGCAGTACCAGCGCACCGGTTACCCAGAACCAGACCGGGCTGGATTCGAAACCGGTTAGCAGCGTGCGCATCTCGGATCCACGTGAGACGGTCGTGATGCCGATGATGGCGAAGTAGGGGCCGAGTACGCGGGCGAAGTCACGCGTGCGTGGTTGTAATTGTGTGGTGCTCATTTCTATTACCTCCCGCTGGGGGACGCGCGTCTCCCATACCACCATCTGAGCACTCGACCGGGGCCGACGGGAGGGACTGAAGTCCCGAACCACCCGGGACATTGGTCGCCGGCAACCGGTTTGGTGACTTAAGCCTCACGACCGGCACTGCCTGGGCGGATAGCGTTTCCACACGGGGCAAGGAGTCCGGCATGAAAGTGAGTCAGCGCGGTCAGCGCGGTCACCGTGCCACCGCCGCGCTCGCGTCCGAACGCATCATCCTGCGGACGGACCGTCGCGCGGCGCGGTTGGCCAGTTCGCTGCTGCTGCTCTGCGTGCTGACTTGGTTGACGGTACTGACCGTGCACGAGCACCCGGCCGCGAATTGGTATGCGGCGGGCCGGTTCGGGTGGTCGGTCGCGCTGCTGGCGGCCGTCGTCCTCATCGCGCGCGGGGTGTTCTTGGGGCGACCGGTGACACCGCGGCACACGGTGGCCTCGGTGGCGCTGCTGTCGGCGGGGCTCTTCGCCCACTTCCTGGCCTTCGGCGGGTGGGGCAATGTGCTGGTCGCCGCCAGCGGTCTGGCGCTGATGTGGCCCACTTCGGCTGAGCCGCAACCGGAGTTGCTGCAGCGGGTGTGGGCGCTTGTCGATGCCACACCCGATGACCCCTTGGCGCCCTTCGCAATGCATTCGCTCAAGGCCTACTACTTCAACGCCGCCGGAACCGCCGCCATCGCCTACCGGACCCGGCTGGGGTTTGCCGTCGTCAGCGGCGACCCGATCGGTGACAGCACGCAATTCGAGCGGTTGGCAATCGATTTCGCCGTCATGTGCCGTTCACGTGGCTGGCGGATCGTGGTGTTGGCGAGTGCGCAGCGCAATCTCGGGCTGTGGACCAAGGAGCTGATCGGGCAGGCGATGCTCGCGGTCCCGATCGGGCGCGATGTGGTGGTCGATGTCCCGCGCTTCAGCCTGGCCGGGCGTCGTTACCGGAACGTGCGTCAGGCCGTGCAGCGCACCCACAACCGCGGCGTCACCACTGAGATCATCGACGAACGCGATCTGGACGCCGGCCTGGTCGCCGAATTGAGTGAGGTGCTCTACGCCTCACACGGTGGGGTGCGCACCGAGCGCGGGTTCTGCATGAACCTCGACGGGGCGCTGCAAGGCCGTTGCCCCGGCGTACGGTTGGCCATCGCCCGCGACAGCGGTGGCCGCGCGGTGGCGTTTCACCGCTACGCGAGCGCCGGCGGCGGCTCGGAGATCACCCTGGACGCGCCCTACCGCCGGCCCGATGCTCCCAACGGGATCGACGAGCGGCTCAGCGTCGATATGATCGCTGCCGCGAAAATCTCTCATGCACAGCGACTTTCGCTGGCGTTCGCCGCCTTCCCGGAAGTCTTCGACGCCGCCGACCCGGCTCCGCTGCAACGCCTTGCCTATCGGTTGATTCATCTGCTGGACCCGCTGATCCGGCTGGAATCGCTCTACCGTTACCTGCGAAAGTTTCACGCGCTCAACGAGCGTCGGTACGTGGTGCTGTGCACGCACCACATCCCGAGCGCGCTGGTGGTGTTGTTGTCGCTGGAGTTTGTGCCGCGGCGCCGCCGGCTACGGCCGGCGCATCACGTCGCGGTGGCCGGTGCGTGAGTCTCGACGTAGCCGACCACGTCTGACAGGGTGCGCAACGTCGCGTAGTCGG
This sequence comes from Mycobacterium paragordonae, assembly GCF_003614435.1. Classification (NCBI taxonomy): domain Bacteria; kingdom Bacillati; phylum Actinomycetota; class Actinomycetes; order Mycobacteriales; family Mycobacteriaceae; genus Mycobacterium; species Mycobacterium paragordonae. The sequence continues at coordinate 4,229,453 of NZ_CP025546.1, read as the reverse complement.
ACTCCGGGATGTCGACGTTGAACCGCTTGTGGATGCCGAGCAGGAAGTTCAGCCAGTCCATCGAGTCCAGGTCGACCTGGTCGCGCAGCAGGTCGTCATCGGTGATCTCGTCGGCATCGACTTCCGGGGCAATGGTGGTAAGCACGGACAGGACCACACCGCGGGTGTCTTCTTGCGTTGTCATTCTTCACTTCTCCAGGACGTCGGGTTGTTGCATCAGTTCGTTGATCGCGGCCAGGAACATGGCGCCGCGGTGTCCGTCACTGGCCCGGTGATCGGCGGCCAGGGTGCCCTGGACGGCGTTGACCACGCGGATGCCGCCGTCGATGACACACACCTTCTGCGTGGTCTTGCCGAAGCCGACCAGGGCGACCTGCGGCGGGTAGATCACGCCGAACACGGAGTCGACGCCCTGGTCACCCAGGTTGGTGACGGTGATGGTGGGGTCGGACATCTCTGAACTGCGCAGTGAACCCACCCGCGCCCGCGCCACCAGGTCGGTCAGGTCGTTCATCAGCTCGTCCAGCTTCTTTTCGGCCACATCGTGGATGGCGGGCGCCACCAGACCGCCGCCGCGCAGCGAGATGGCGACACCGACGTGCACCGCCGGGGCGGGCTGGAAGCCGTCTTCGCGCCAGAAGCCGCTGAATTCCTTGAAGCGCTGCGCCGCCAGGGCCACCGCCTTGAGTTGCAGGACGGCCGGCAGTACTCGTTCGGTGATGGGCCGCTGCGCATTTCGGGCCGTGAGCCAGGTCAATGCCGTGTCCATCAGGATCTCGTCGGCCAGGTAGTAGTGCGGGATCTCGCGCTTGGATCTGCTCATGGCGGCCGCGATCGACTGACGCATCGCGGCGCCCCGCTCGGCCATCGACATCCGTTCGCCGGCGGGTTTCGGTGCGGGTTTGCGGACCGGTTGCCGGGTTGCCGCGGCGTGCTCGACGTCGATGATTGTCACCGCGCCGCCCGGGCCGGTGCCACTGACCCCGTCGAGGTCGACGCTCAGGTTCGCGGCCAGCCGCCGCGCGGCGGGGGAGACCCAGCGGCGGTGCTGCGGCCCGGCCGGCCGGGTCGGTACCGGTGCCTCGGGGGCCCGCGCCGCGGCGGCCGGCTTGGGTGCCTTGCGCGGCGCCTTGGCGGCCCGTTTGCGGGGCTCCTTCTGCTGCGGTTCGGCGTCGGTCGAAGGGGTGGTAGAAGTGGTGGTCGAAGGGGTGGCCGAAGGCGTGGTGAGAGGGGCCGTCACCGGGGCGGTCGCGGCCGGGGCTTCACCATCGGCCCGCAAGGTGGCCAATACCGTTCCGACTTCCACGGTTTCGCCGACCGGGACCACGAGTGCCTCGATGATGCCTTCCTGCCAGCACTCGATCTCCACCGCGGCCTTGGTGGTTTCGATGACGGCGACGACCTGACCCCGGGTCACCTTGTCACCTGGCTTGACCATCCACTCGTTGAGTGTGCCTTCATCCATGTCGGAGCCCAGGGCGGGCATTTTGAACTCGATCATCATCGATCTCCGAACAGTTCGTGCACGGCGGCGACGATCTTGTGCGGCTGCGGAAGTGCAGCCTCCTCAAGGTGTTTCGCGTAGGGGATGGGCACTTCCTCGCTGCATACCCGGCCGACCGGCGCGTCCAGCTCGTAGAACGCGCCTTCCATGATCACCGCGGAGATCTCGGCGGCCAAACTGCCAGTGCGCCAGGCCTCGTCGATGGCGACCGCGCGGTGGGTCTTGCGAACCGATTCCAGAATGGTCTCGGTGTCCAACGGCCGCAGCACCCGCAGATCCACCACCTCGCAGTCGATTCCGGCCAGGGACAATTCGTTCGCCGCGTCCAGCGCCTTGCCGACGCACCCGCCGTACGCGATCAATGTGACGTCACTGCCCTCGCGGCGTACCGCCGCCCGGGTGATGTCCGTCGGTTCCAGAGTGTCGATATCGGTCGAGGTGTTGTAGAGCTGAACGTGTTCGAAGATGATCACCGGATCGGGATCGGCCAGCGCCGGTCCCAGCATGCCGTAGGCGTCCTCGACGGTGGCCGGTGCCAGCACCTTGATGCCCGGGATGTGGGCGTACCAGGGTTCGAGGCTGTGCGAATGTTGCGCGGCCAGTTGCCGCCCGGCTCCGGTGGCCATCCGTACCACGATCGGCACCGAGAACTGCCCCCCGGACATATGACGCAGGGCCGCAGCGGTATTGACGATCTGGTCCAGCGCCAGCAGGCTGAAATTCACCGTCATCACTTCGACGATGGGGCGCAACCCGTTGAGGGCCGCGCCGATACCGATGCCGACGAAACCGAGTTCGGACAGCGGGGTATCGCGCACCCGCTGCTCGCCGAATTCTTCCAGCAGGCCCTTGGATGCCGCGTACGTTCCGCCGTAGCGCCCGACGTCCTCACCCATCAGAACCACCCGTGGGTCGTCGCGCAACGCGTCGCGGATCGCGTCGTGAACGGCGGTGCGGTAGGTCGTTTTCATCGCGCCGCCTCCAGCGGGGTGAGCACGTCACGGGCCAGATCGGCCACGTCTTCCCGGGTTCCGGCCTCCGCGTAGGCCACCGCGTCGGCGATCTCGGCGGCAGCCGACTCCTCGATGTCACGCACGTCGTCGTCGGTCAGCAGCCCGTCGCCTTTCCGCCGCCGGATGAACAGTTCGATAGGGTCCCGCTCGCGCCAGTGTTCGATTTCCGCCTTTTCCCGGTACAGGTCCGGGTCGAACATCGAGTGCGGGCGGAACCGGTAGGTGCGGAACTCGATGAAGAACGGGCCGCCGCTGCTGCGGACGTGGTCGACACCTTTGCGGGTTGCCTCGTAACACGCTTCGACGTCCATCCCGTCGACGGCCAGCGCATCGACGCGGTAGGCGGCCGCCTTGGCGGTCAGGTCGGTCTGCGACTGTGCCCGATCCAGCGCGGTGCCCATGGCGTAAAGATTGTTCTCGCACAGGAACAACACCGGCAGGTTCCACAACACGGCCATGTTCAGCGATTCGTGGAAGGCGCCCTCGGCCACCGCTCCGTCGCCGAAGTAGCAGGCGGTCACGCGGTTCCGCTTCAGCTGGGCGTCGGCAAGCGCGATGCCGACCGCCAGCGGCAGTCCGCCGGCCACGATCGCATTGCCGCCGTAGAAGTGCCGGCCGGCGTCGAACAGGTGCATGGACCCACCGCGACCGCGGGAGCAGCCTTCCTGCTTGCCGAACATCTCGGCCATGATTCTGGTCATCGGGATGCCGCGCAGCAGTGCGTGGGCATGCTCACGATAGGTCGCCACCACCGCGTCGTCCTCGGTCAGGGCCCGCAGCGAGCCCGCGGCCACGGCCTCCTCACCGACGTACAGGTGCAGAAAGCCGCGAATCTTGGCCGCGCTGTACAGTTCCGCGCATTTCTCTTCCATGCGCCGCACCCGCACCATGTCGGACAACAGCGCGTGCGTCAGGTCCTTCTCCGTCACAGCGACGCTCCTTGAGGTTGGTTGTGTGCTTGTTCGTCCGCGTGTGGTTGTTCCGCCGCGTGTGGTTGTTCGATCGTGGACGTGTCTCCTTCGGGCAGACCCAGTTCGCGGGCCTTCAGCAGACGGCGCAGGATCTTGCCGCTGCTGGTGTGCGGCAGTGAATCGGCGAACTCGATCTCCTTGGGCGCCACGGCCGGTCCCAGCCGCTTACGCGCGTGGCCGAGCAGTTGCAGCCGCAGATCCTCACTCGGCGCGTAGCCGTCCTTGAGGGTGACGAAGGCTTTGATGACGGAGCCGACCGTGGGATCCGGCTTGCCGATCACGGCCGCCTCGGCCACCGCCGGGTGGTCGGTCAGCGCGCTTTCCACCTCGAATGGGCCGATCAGGTGCCCGGCGGACTTGATCACGTCGTCCTTGCGGCCGACGAACCAGAAGTAGCCGTCGGCATCCCGCTTGGCCAGGTCGCCGGTGAGATAGAGCCCGTCGCTGAAGCACTTTCGGTATCTCTCGTCGGCGTGCAGGTAACCGCGGAACATCGACGGCCACCCCGGTTTGAGGGCCAGTTCGCCTTCGACATCCGGTTCCGTGATGACGGTGACGGTGCCTTCGTCGCTAACGGTGTCGTTGTCGCGCACGATGCAGGCCTCGACCCCGGGCAGTGGGCGGCCCATCGAGCCGGGCTTGATGTCGAACGCCGGCGTGTTGGCGATCATGATGCCGCCGGTCTCGGTCTGCCACCAGTTGTCGTGAATCGGCAAGCCCAGCACCTGTTTTCCCCACCACACGGCTTCTGGGTTCAGTGGTTCACCCACGCTGGCGATGAACCGCAGATGCGGAAAACTGAAGCGGGCGGGCAGTTCCGGACCGGCCTTGATCAGCATCCTGATACCGGTCGGTGCCGTGTACCAGACCGACACCTGCTCGTCCTGCAGGATCCGGTACCAGCGCTCGGCGTCGAATTCGGCCTGGTCGATGATGGACGTCACCCCGTGCAGCAGCGGGCTGATGATCCCGTAGGACGTTCCGGTGACCCAGCCGGGATCCGCAGTGCACCAATAGATGTCATCGGGGTGGAGATCGAGCGCGTACAGGCCCGTGACGTAGTGCATGGCGACGGCGCCATGGACGTGGATGGCGCCTTTGGGTGTGCCGGTGGTCCCACTGGTGAAGTGCAGCAGTGCCGGGTCGTCGGCCGTGGTCGGCTCGACCGGGGCGTTGGCGTCGGCGGCGTTCATGCAGTGCCAGAAGTCCAGCGTTCCGGATGGCGGCTCGCCGTGCGTGCCGTCGTCGACCACGATGACGTGTCGCACCGAGGTCAGCCGGCTGTGGATCTTGGCGATCTTGCGTTGATAGATCGCTTTCGTGGTCACGAGTACGTCGGCCTGCCCGATGTCGACCCGGGTGGCGATCGGTTCGGGACCGAAGGCGGAGAACAGGGGGGAGACGACGCTGCCGTTTCGCAGGGCGCCCAGCATGGTGATGTACAGCTCGGGGATGCGGCCCATGATGGCGAAAACCCGGTCGCCTTTGCCGATGCCCAGGGCGCGTAGCACGCCGGTGAACCGGGTCACCCGGTCGCTCAGCTCGGCGTAGGTCAGCTCGTGCGCCCCGTCCTCGGTGAGGAAGCGAAGTGCGGTGTGGGTGCTCTCCGGGCCGTTCGCGTGCCGGTCGACGGCGGCGTAGGCGATGTTGCATTTCCCTTCGCCCATGCCTGCGCACAGCTTCGGCACGTCGGACCACTGGAAGTGCGCCCGGGCTTGCCCGTAGTCGGTGAGATTAGGTGAAACGCGGAAGTCGCGGGGGGTCTTGTGAATCACATCCATGTGCGGGTCCTCATCCCCAGGGGTTGGCTACCTAAGCCTGTTGCGCCAGCCCCGGGCGCAATAGGGAACAAGGTCACCGATCACCCGGTCGTACGTCGATTACTTGTGCCCTATGACGCGACGATGGTGACCAAGGACTCTGGCAGCGGAGCGTCTGGGTGGCGGAGCGTCGTAGTCAGAGCAGACAGTCAGAGCAGACAGTCAGAGCGGAAAGGTGGCTGCGATGACCCGAACGCTGGTCGAAACTGCGGTGATCACGAACGCAGTGGAGTTGGCGTGCCACGCTCCTTCGCTACACAACACGCAGCCGTGGCGGTGGGTGGTCAGGGGCGCCAGCGTCGACCTGTTCATCGACCGGACCCGCATCGTGACCTCAACCGACGGCTCGGGCCGGGAGGCCGTCCTGAGCTGTGGCGCCGCCCTCGACCATCTCCGGGTCGCGATGGCCGCCGTCGGCTGGGACACCCACATCGAACGATTTCCCAACCCGAACAATCTCGACCACCTGGCCTCGGCCGACTTCACGCCGATGGCCTATGTCGGTCGGGCCCGGCGCGACCGAGCCGAGGCGATCACGGTCCGTCGCACCGACCGGCGCCCGTTCCGCGCTCCCAACGATTGGCCGTCGCTGCAACCGCTGCTGCGTAACTGTGTGGACCTGGACCGGGTGGGGCTCGACGTGTTGAGCGACGACGCGCGGCCGCGGCTGGCGGAGGCCACCCGGCTCAGCGAGGCGCTGCGGCGCTACGACGACAGCTACCAGTATGAATTGAGTTGGTGGACAGCACCTTCCAGGGAGCATGACGGTATACCGCAGGCGGCTCTGGTATCCGGGGCCGAAGCCCGGGGTGTCGGCGTCAACCGGGAGTTCCCCACCGGCGCCGACGGCGAGCACACCAGCAGACACGACCAGGCGAAGATCGTGTTGCTGTCGACGCCGGAGAACGCCCGAGCCGATGCGCTCAACTGCGGGGAAGCGCTCTCGGCCGTTCTCCTGGAATGCACCGTGGCCGGCCTGGCGACGTGCCCGATCACGCACGCCACCGAACTGGAGCCCGGTCGTGCCATCCTTCGCGACCTCACCGACGGGCGCGCGGCCGTTCCGCAGGTTCTGATCCGGGTCGGTATCTCCCCGTCCGGTCCGATCCCGGAGGCGACCCCGCGGCGTCCGCTGGATGAGGTGCTCGAGGTGCTCGGCTGATCCTGGTCGGTCTATGGGGGCAGATGGCTCTCATTCGTCGAGATGGCTTAGGTACACCTCAGCCTGGGACTTCGGTCCCTACCGGCAGTGCATGGGGGATTGGTCGAATAAAGCATCGCCACACAGGAGTCGAAGCCGCCGGGGCGATCGGAGATATAAGGAGTACGTCATGACCAGTGCAGCCGAGGCCGGCCGTCCCGCACCGCGGCGAGTGTTCCGCGACCGCCGTGAAGCCGGCCAGGTACTGGCGAACCTGCTGGGCGCCTACCGGGACAACCCGAACGTGATCGTGCTGGGCCTGGCCCGCGGTGGATTGCCCGTCGCCTGGGAGGTGGCGGCGGCGCTGCGCGCCCCGCTGGACGCTTTCATCGTGCGCAAGCTCGGCGCTCCGGGCCACGAAGAATTCGCCGTCGGCGCACTGGCCAGCGGTGGCCGGGTGGTGGTCAACGACGATGTGCTGCGCGGGTTGCGGATCACATCCGCGCAACTGCGCGACATCGTCGAGCGGGAGGGCCGCGAACTGATCCGGCGCGAGGCCGCCTACCGCGGCGGACGCCCACCGGTGCAGGTGGCCGGCCGGACGGTGATTCTCGTCGACGATGGATTGGCCACCGGCGCAAGCATGTTCGCTGCCGTGCAGGCTCTGCGCGACGCCGAGCCGGCGCACATCGTGATCGCCGTGCCCGCCGCCCCGGAATCAACCTGCCGCGAATTCGAGGGCCTGGTCGACGAAGTGGTCTGCGCATCGATGCCGACACCGTTTCTCGCGGTGGGGGAGTCGTTCTGGGACTTCCGTCAGGTCAGCGACGAAGAGGTGCGTGACCTGCTGGCCAAGCCCACCACGGGTCTTACGCTGATCAAGCCCGCGGCACCGACGGCAGCCGAGATGATTGCCGAGGTGGCCGTCGATGCGCCACGGGGCATTCCGCCGCGCGACATCCTCGAACAGATCATCGGGGACGCGCGAGTAGTCCTGATCGGCGAGAGCTCGCACGGCACCCACGACTTCTACGAGGCGCGCTCGGAAATCACCAAGTGGCTGATCGAGGAGAAGGGCTTCTGCGCCGTTGCGGCGGAGGCGGATTGGCCCGACGCCTACCGGGTTAACCGCTATGCGCGCGGCCTGGGCAAGGACACGACGGCCGAGCAGGCGCTGAGCGGTTTCGAGCGCTTCCCGGGGTGGATGTGGCGTAACACCGTCTGCCGCGACTTCGCCGACTGGCTGCGGGAGCACAACAGGAGCGCGCAGCGCCAAGCCGGGTTCTACGGGCTCGACCTCTACAGCCTGCACCGGTCGATGCACGAGGTGATCAAATACCTCGACACCGTGGATTCCGCCGCGGCGGCCCGGGCCCGGGTCCGCTACGCATGCTTCGACCACCCCGCCGGCGACGACGGACAGGCATACGGTTACCAGGCCGCGTTCGGCGCCGGGCCCAAGTGTGAGCACCAGGCGATCGAGCAATTGGTCGAGTTGCAGCGCAACTCCCTCGACTACCTGCGCGCCGACGGCCTGCTCGCCGAGGACGAATTGTTCTACGCCCAGCAGAACGCGCAGACGGTCCGCGACGCCGAGGTCTACTACCGCTCGATGTTCAGCGGCCGGGTCTCCTCGTGGAATCTGCGGGACAAGCACATGGCGCAGACCCTGGAAGCACTGCTGAAGCACCTGGACCGGCACGGCAACAACCCGCCGGCACGAATCGTGGTGTGGGCACACAATTCCCACGTCGGCGACGCCACCGCGACCGAGGCGTGGGCCGACGGCCAGCTCACGCTCGGGCAACTCGTCCGGCAGCGGTACCACGGCGACGCGCGCCTGATCGGACTGAGCACCTACACCGGCACGGTCACTGCGGCCAGCGAGTGGGGTGGCATCGCCGAACGCAAAGTGGTTCGGCCCGCGCTTCCCGGCAGCGTGGAAGACCTGTTCCACCAGAGCGGCAAGGACGCCTTCCTGGTGTCCGCGCGGATCGACGAAAAGGCCGCCGAGCCGATGTCGGCCGTACGGTTGGGCCGCGCGATCGGGGTGATCTATCAGCCCGCAACCGAGCGGCAGAGCCACTACTTCCACGTCCGGCCCGCCGATCAATTCGATGCGATGATTCACATCGACACGACCCGTGCGCTGGAGCCGCTCGAGACGACGAGCGTGTGGATCGCCGGCGAGACGCCGGAGACGTATCCCAGCGGTCTTTAGTTTTACCAAATTCCTAGTCGCAGAAGTCCACACTGACGAGCGGAGTTCACCATGCACGCCGGTTTCGCACCGGGGCTACCGCGGATCGTCACGCTGACGATGAATCCCGCCCTCGACATCACCACCAGCGTGGAAGTGGTGCAGCCCACCAGCAAGTTGCGTTGCAGTGCAACGCGATACGACCCGGGTGGGGGTGGTGTGAACGTGGCGCGGATAGCCCACGTGCTCGGGGGGTCGGCGTTCGCGGTGTTGCCGTCGGGCGGGTCGCACGGCGGTCTGCTGACCAGGCTGCTCAGCGACGCGGGGGTGCCGTTCGGTGAGATCCCGATCGCCGGCGCCACCCGGGAGAGCTTCACCGTCAACGAGACCAGTACCGGACGGCAGTTTCGGTTCGTTCTGCCCGGCCCCGTGCTCACCGCGGCCGAACAGGACAGATGCCTGCAGGAGCTGCGGATGGCCGCGCGGTCCGCTGACTTCGTGGTGGCCAGCGGCAGCCTGCCGCCCGGTGTTCCCGCCGACTTCTATCAGCGGGTGGCCGACGTAGCTCGCGACGTGGGTGCCCGCCTCATTCTGGACACTTCTGGTGGCGGACTGCACGGCGTGTCGTCGGGGGTCTACCTCCTGAAGGCCAGCGTGCGGGAGCTGCGCGAATGTGTGGGACGCGAATTAGTCACTGAGGCAGAACAAATCGCCGCCGCGCGCGAACTCGTGGACAGCGGTCGCGCCGAGGTCGTGGTGGTGTCGTTGGGTTCGGCGGGCGCGCTGTTGGCCACTGAGCACACCTGCCAGCGCTTCGCGGCGGTGCCCATGGAGGGCGGCAGCGGTGTGGGTGCCGGCGACGCGATGGTGGCCGCCATCGCGGTCGGACTGACCCGTGGATGGCCGCTGGCCAAGTCGGTGCGGCTGGGAATCGCCGCGGGCGCGGCGATGCTGCTGACGCCCGGCACCGCGGTATGCGAACGCTCGGACGTGGAACGGCTTTTCGAGTTGACCGGCGAGCCGGTGGAGGTGGGCGACAGCGCGTAGGGGACGAAGGGCATTGCGAACTCAGGCCAAACGACCCCTGCAGAAATGAGCGACCGCGCCATAGATTGATGGTGAGCGAAAGTCAGGAGCCGACATGAACCAGCTGGACGCAAAGTCGGTGGTGGTGGGTGTCAACGGTTCGCAGGCCGCGGTCAACGCGGCGAAGTGGGCGATTGACGAGGCGTTGAGCCGCCAGATGCCACTTCGGCTGGTCTACGTCATCACCGGCAAGGACACGGGGTCGACCCAGGCTTCGGACTGGGAACTCGAACGCGCCGAAATGGTGCTGTCGCAGGCGGAAAGCGCGGTGCTCAGCGCGGCGCAGGCCGAGGGAAAGCCAGTCGAGATCGAGACCGCGATCCGCTCCGGGGACCCGGCGCGGGCGCTGATCAACACCTCTCAGGACGCGGCCCTGGTGTGTGTGGGTACCTCCCGGCGCGGGTGGGCCGCTGATGGGCTGCTGGGTCCCACGGCCGCCGCGCTGGTGACGCACGCGCACTGCCCGGTCGCGGTGATCCGCACCAATCCCGACGGCTCACCCACCCAGGTGGGGGTGATCGCCGTCGTCCTCAATGACGATCCCGACAACGACGAGGTGGTCCGGCTGGCAATGGAGGAAGGTCGGCGCCGGCACGCGATCGTGCGGCAGATCGACCGCCGCCTGGACAGCTGGGTCCGCCGCTACCCCGACGTGCCGGTCCAGATCGTGGCGTCCGGAACCGGTGCCAGGGCAGACGAGAACCACAGTCGCGCAATCGATCTCGCTATCGTCGGAGAGTCCGAGGCGGCGGAGTTGCCGGGACTGGCGACCCCGAACTGCCATCCGATCCTGGGTTATCCGGACTGCTCGGTGCTGCTGGTCCGGCACTGAAAGCCCTTATCCGACTTCGATCGTGCTGCCCGGCAGCAACCGATGGATCCGGCCACGGCACTCGACGTCGATGGGTCCGGTGCTTCCGGACTCCGCGGTCAGTGTCGCGCTGCGCCCCTTGAGTTCGAGATGCAGCCGGTGGCCCCGGTACACGAACGGAAACTCGATGGGCCCCAGCCCTTCCGGCCACTGCGGGCTGAGGACCAGTCGGTCGTCGCGCGTTTCCAGTCCGGTGAAGCACCGCTGCAGCAGATCGATGCTGCCCGCCATGGCCGCCAGGTGGATCCCTTCCGCGGTGGTGCCGCCCTGGATGTCGGTGATGTCGGACCGGAGCACCTGCTGGAAATACTCCAGAGCATTGGCCCGGTTCGCACGCGCCAGCACCCAGGAGTGCACGACCGCGCTCAACGTCGACCCATCGGAGGTGCGGGCCAGGTAGTAGTCGACCGTCTTGGGGATCTGCGCGGGCGTGAAGTGGTAGCCGAGCCGGCCGAACAGGCCGAGCAGTTCTTCCGAGGACAGCAGGTAGAACAACATCAGCGCGTCAGCCTGCTTGGACGCCTTGTAGTTGTTGACGCTGTCATTCTCGGCTTCCAGGATACGGTCGAGTCGCTGAATGTTGCCGTACCGCCGGCGGTAACCCTCCCAATCCAGTTCGGCCAGTTCGGAATAGCCTTCGAATTGACTGATCACGCCGTCGTGGAACGGCACGAACATGCGCCGGCTCACGTGATCCCAGCGCTCCCGCTCCTGGGTTGTCAGGCCGAGCTTCGCGACGAGTTCGAGGCGGTCGCGCAGCGGCAACAGGTCCAGCGCCTCCATCGCCCGCAAGATCACCCAGACCGCCATCACGTTCGTGTACGCGTTGTTGTCGATCCCGTCGTATTCCCGGCCGGGGTAACCGGAATGGAACTCATCCGGCCCGATGATGCCGCGGATCGTGTAGCGGCCCAGGACGGCGTCGAAGTTGGCCAGACCCACCCAGAATCGCGCGATCTCGACCAGCATCTCGGTGCCGTAGTCCACCAGGAACTGGCGGTCCCCGCTGACCTGATAGTTCTGCCAGGTGTTGTAGGCAACGGCAAGACCGACGTGATGTGCCCGCGCGCTGGCGTCGGGCAGCCAGCGACCCGACTGGGGATTGAGATGGACTTCCTGGCTGACTTCGCGTCCGTCGCTGCCCGACTGCCACGGAAACATGGCGCCCAGATGGCCGGCGCGGTGGGCCGCACGACGGGCTTCCGGCAGCCGTCGGTACCGGTACAGCAGCAGCGACCGGGACACATTCGACATCCGCAGGCTCAGTACCGGCGAGATGAACAGCGAGTCCCAGAACACGTGTCCGCGGTAGGCCTCGCCGTGCAGTCCCCGGGCCGGGACGCCGGCGTCGAGTTCGGCGGTGTGCGGAGAGATCGTCTGCAGCACATGCACCAGGTGCAACCGCAGGATCCGCAGCGCGTCGTCTCCGTCGGAAAGGCCGACGTTGCACTGCTCCCACAGCCGCGCCCACGCCCGCTCGTGCGCCTGGTGCAGTTCGGCGTAGCGCCCGGCCGCGTCGAGGCATACGGCCGCGGCGGCGGCCGGTTCGGCGATCGCGGCATCCCGGCCGGTGAAGATGGTCACGATCTTCTCCAGGGTCACCGGCCGGCCGGACTCGACCGCAACCTCGATGCGTTGACCGCCGCGGTTGTGCTCGCGGATCATCGTGTGTTGCACGTCGGCCGGGGTGTCACCGTGCCACACGCTGCTGCGGGCGGCCATTGCGATCGCGATGCGCGACTGCGAGGTCTCGGTGCGCAGCACCACGCCACTGGGCGCGGTCTCGTCGATCACCGCTTCGGTGAGGTGTGCGCTGGACAGCGGCTTGTAGCGTTCGACCATGGTGTTGCGCACGGTCGCGTCCACCAGCGACTCGAACTCGACCGTCCCCGACCAGTTTTCGGGGTGGACGGTGGTTTTCATGCACAGTAGGTGCGGATCGTGCATCGACGCGAAGCGCTGCTGGTCCAGCGTCGTGATCCTGCCGGCGCCGTCGGTGAAACGCACCCTACGCGACAGCGTCGCATGGCGTAGGTCGAATACCTGTCGGTAAGAAAGGATTTCGGCCTGGTCGATGTCGAACCAGGGGCCACCGTCGATCCGCAATGTCAGGGACAGCCAGTTGGGCAGGTTGACCAGGCTCTCGTTCTCGATGGTCCGGCCCGCGATCTGGTCGGCGAGGATGTTGTATACACCGGTGGCGTAGGTACCCGGGTAATGGTGCTGCGACGCGGCGGCTTCGGGAGCGCAGCCGCGGGTGGCGACGTAGCCGTTGCCCACGGTGCACAGCGTTTCGCGCAGCCGTTCGCTCACCGGGTCGTAGTAGTCGTAGGCGAGCTCCCACGCATCGTGGGGAGCCTCCGACTCCTCCCTCAGGTCGTCGGCCAGTAGCTGCAGGAATTCGGTTACAGCAGAGGGGCTTTCGAGACTGAAGCTGGCGGCTGACGGCCGGTCGCCGCCCTCCAGGTGGCGAACCGCGATTCCCACACCGTCGAAGCGGATCGCGTCGAAAGCGTCCTCGTCGCTGATGTCATCGCCGATGAAGATCGGCAGTGTGGTGGCTGACCCCGAATCCCCCTCAGCGGCCAGGTATTCCAGAATCCAGTGCAGCGCCCTGCCCTTGTCCCAGGAGACGTTCGGCCGCAGCTCGACCAACTTGCGTCCGGTCGTGACACGGAGCCCCGTCGCGCGTCCCAGCCGGCGCACCGCCGCGATCACCCGGTCGACGGACTGCGGTTCGGCGTTGCGGTAGTGCACAGCCACCGCGAAACGTTTGCGCTCCACGATCGTACCGGGGACGTCTTTGAGTTCTTCGGCCAAATGTGTTGCCGCACGCACCAAGACGGCGACCGAAGCCGCGGCGTCGGTATTCTGGTGCAGCGTGCCGTCGGGCGCGACCAGTTCGAATCCGTGGCTGCCGGCGAACCACAACCCGTCGACGTCGATCTTGGCGCGGAGGTCGGCCAGGTCGCGGCCGCTGATCACCGCCACCGGGCATTGCCTGCTCAGTGCGCGCAACGCTTCGGCGGCGCCGGGCACCAGCTTCGCCGACTCCGGCTGGCCGACGATGTCGGCCAGGGTGCCGTCGAAGTCGACGAAGGCCACCGGCTGGCGGGCCGTGACGAGTTCCCTGACCTGGCTGTAGACCTGCAGGGCGTCGGTGATGGCCGAGATCACCGCGTCCCCGTTGCGCACCGAGATCTCGGCCAGGTCGGCGATGACGGCGTCAGCCCCGTGCAACGCGAGTTCCTCGGTGCCGTGGTCGAGCCCGATCACCAGGCTGAATCCGGCGGCACAGGCGTCCTCGACCGCGGCCGGATCGTGCTCGATGACGGCGCAGCGGTCGGGGCGGACCTTCAGCCGCGACGCGGTCCGGGTCAGCACCGTCGGGTCGTGCTCGTCGGCGAACTCCACCACGTCGACATCGACCAGATCGTCGATGAGTGCACCCGGCAGCTGCACTCCGCCACGGGCGGCCGAATAGACGGCCGTGCCGATGCCCGCATCACGCAGTCGGCGGAGCAGCGGTCCAGTGGAATCGGAGGCCCGGAAGCCACCCGAAACCGCCGCGGAGAGAACCCCGTCGATATTCAGGATCACCGCATCGTGGTAACGCCGGTCAATGGTGGCGGGCCAGTCGGTCACGTCAGTGACGATGCCACAGCGTGGGCCTCAATTGGCCGCTGAAAAGGCAATGAAGGTCGCACGTCACTGCACTTGGTGACTAAAGCCCCACGACCCAGCTCGGTTCGGGCAATAGCGTTTTCGGTAACGGAGGGAGTACGGAAATGGACGCGCTGGCTGAGCGCCGCGGCATCCTCGTCGGGGTCGACGGTTCGGAACCATCGAACGCCGCGGTGGTGTGGGCGGCACGTGAGGCCGCGATGCGCCATGTTCCCCTGACGCTGATCCACATGGTGAACGCGGCCGTCCCGATGTACCCCGAGATGCCGCTGTCGATGGGCATGGGGATATGGCGGGACGAGGACGGCCGGCGGGTGCTGCAACACGCGGTCAAGGTGGCCGAAGACATCGTCGGTTCGGCCCGGCCGGTGCTGATCTCCACTGAACTGAAATGCTCGCCGCCGGTGCCGACGCTGGTACAGCTGTCCGCGGACGCGGAAATGCTGGTGGTGGGCAGCCACGGTCGCTCGGCGCTAGGCCGGGGTCTGCTCGGCTCGGTGAGCGCGGGCGTGGTGCGACGCGCGAACTGTCCCGTGGCGGTGATCCGTGACGAGCACGCACCCGCGGGAGCTCCGGTCGTCGTGGGGATCGACGGGTCGCCGGCTTCCGAACTGGCGACAGCGATCGCATTCGAAGAAGCCTCCCGGCGCGGGGCCGAGCTCAAAGCCGTGCATGCCTGGAGCGACATCGAGGCCGTCGAACTGCCCGGCCTGGACTGGACCATCTTCAAGGAGGACGCGGACCGCATTCTGGCCGAGCGCCTCGCGGGATGGCAGGAGCAATTCCCGGATGTGACCGTGCGCCGCGTCGTGGTGTGCGACCGTCCCGCACGACAGCTGATCAAGCAGGCCGAGTCCGCCCAGCTTGTGGTGGTGGGCAGCCACGGTCGCGGCGCGGTCGGCACCATGTTGCTCGGGTCGGTCAGCAACGCGGTTCTGCATTCCACCAGCACACCGGTTATCGTCGCGCGACCGGTGCAGACCCCGTCCCGGCGACTGACAGTCTGAAGTCATGGAGTTTGCGATCACCGCCGAACGGTCAGCCGATGCGATGCCTGAAGTGACGTTCCCTTTCCTGGACGTGCGAGAAACCCACACCGGTGTGGTGGTGCTGGCCGGAGACCGGGCCTACAAGGCCAAGAAACCGGTGCTCACCGATTTCGTCGACTTCCGCACCACCGAGCAGCGCGAGCACGCCTGCCGGCGGGAGGTCGAGCTGAACCGCCGGCTGTCGCCGGAGGCATACCTCGGGGTGGCCCACCTGTCAGATCCGGCCGGCGGCGCCGCCGAGCCGATCGTGGTCATGCGCCGCTACCGCGACCAGGATCGGCTGGCATTTCTGCTCAGCCACAAGACGTCTGGTGAATGCGAGCGCCTACTGGACACCATCGCCGCCGTGCTGACGCAGTTCCACGACGGAGCCGAGCGCAGCCCGTTGATCAGCGCCCAGGGCGAGGCCGGCGCGGTCGACCAACGCTGGCGGGCCAACCTCAGGGAACTGCACCAGTTCACCGCGATTCCCGGTGTGACACAGGAAGTCATCGCACGCATCGAGCGTCTTGCCGCGGAGTACATCGCCGGACGGGGGCACCTGTTCGCAAGCCGCATCGACGAGGACAGCATCGTCGACGGCCACGGGGATCTGCTCGCAGACGACATCTTCTTCGTCGACGGCCACCCCGCCCTGCTGGACTGCCTCGAGTTCGATGACCAACTGCGTCATCTCGACCGCATCGATGACGCCGCCTTCCTGGCCATGGACCTGGAATTCCTGGGACGCAAGGACCTTGGCGACCACTTCCTGGCGAGCTACGTCGCGCTGACCGGCGATACGGCGCCGTCATCGCTGCGGCACTTCTACGTCGCCTACCGTGCGGGGGTACGCGCCAAGGTCGATTGCGTGCGGTTCGGGCAGGGCAGGCCGGAGTCCGCCGACGATGCCGCCCGGCACCTCGCAATCGCTGCGGAGCACCTGGCCGCCGGCGCGGTTCGGTTGGCGCTGATCGGCGGGAATCCCGGCAGCGGCAAGTCGACTGTGGCCCGCGGGCTCGCCGAACAGGTGGGCGCGCAGGTCATCTCGACCGACGATGTCCGACGGGAGCTGCGCGAGTCGGGCGCCATCTCCGGGAGTCCGGGAGTGCTGGACTCCGGTCTCTACAGTCCCGACAACGTCGCCGCCGTCTATGAAACGGTGTTGCGCCGGGCCCGTATCCATCTGAGCGAGGGGCATTCGGTGATCCTCGA
Organism: Mycobacterium paragordonae; assembly: GCF_003614435.1. NCBI lineage: Bacteria > Bacillati > Actinomycetota > Actinomycetes > Mycobacteriales > Mycobacteriaceae > Mycobacterium > Mycobacterium paragordonae. The sequence goes on along the minus strand of NZ_CP025546.1, from coordinate 4,212,920 downwards.
CGGAACCTGGCAGGACCCGGGTCTGCGCGCACAGGCGCACCGGATGGCCGGCGAAACCCGTTCGCGGATGGTCGAAATCATCTGCGCCGTACCGGTGGAGACAACCGCCGGCCGCATCGAGCACCGCGCGCCGGGCAACTCCGATGCGACCCCCGACATCGCTGCGGCGCTGGCCGCCCGCCGGGACGCCTGGGAGTCGGCGTACCGGATGGACACCTCCCAGCCCCTCGAAACCTCCGTGGCACAGGCAGTCAAGGCCTGGCGCCGCGTGACCGACGTCGATCTCTAGCACCGAAAGGAACCCGCATGACCACCAACAACAGCTGCGTCGCCGACATCTCGGCCCTACGTCTGACCGACGCGGAGGAGGCCGGCGGCAAGGGCGCCAACATGGGTGAGCTGGTCGCCGCGGGTCTGCCGGTGCCACCCGGGTTCGTCCTGCTGCGCGGTGGCTACCAGGCGGCGATGCCGGCCGGCGGAGTGGATGCCGAACTCGCTGCGCTGCACCGTGAGGCACTGGCGCAGGTCGACAACAGCGCCCGGTTGGCCGAGCTCTGCCAGCGGATGCAGAAGCTGGTGGGCAAGGCGGGGGTCAGTGACGACGTCCGCACGCAGCTGCTCGACTCCTACGCCAGGTTGGGATCGAACTGCGTTGTGGCGGTGCGCTCTTCGGCAACGGGCGAGGACGGCGCCGACGCATCCTTCGCCGGGATGAACCGGACTCTGACCAATATCACCGGTGGCGAGGACTTGATCGACGCCGTCACGCAGTGCTGGGCGTCGCTGTTCAGCCCACGCGTCATCACCTACCGGGCCAGCCGCGGCTTCACTGCCGACCCCGCCATGGCCGTCGTCATCCAGCAGATGGTCGCCTCCGAGAAGTCCGGCGTCGCGTTCAGCGCCGACCCCAGTACGGGGGAGCGGGACCACCTCGTCATCGAAGCGGCTCTGGGTCTCGGCGAAGTCGTGGTGTCCGGAAAGGTCCAGCCCGACACCTACGTCGTCGACAAGAAGACGCTGCAGGTGCGCGACTTCTCGATCGGCTACCAGGCTTTCAAGATCGAACGTGGTGCGGACGGCCACGACGTCATCATCGACCTGACGCCCGAGGAAGCACAGGCACGCGTCCTGGACGACGACGCGTTGCGCCGGGTCGCCGAACTCGTGGTCGCCGTGGAGAACCACCACGGCTGCCCGCAGGACGTCGAATGGGCGATCGCTGAAGGCAAGACCTGGCTGGTGCAGGCCAGACCCATCACCATGCTGTACGACGACGAGACGTCCGAGGATTCCGGCGAATCCGGCGTGTTGGTGCGGGGGCTGCCCGCGGCGCCCGGTGCGGCCTCGGGACGGATCCGGGTGCTGCGCACGCCTCAGGAGGGTAACCGCCTGCAGGACAACGAGATTCTGGTCGCGCCGATGACCAACCCGGACTGGCTGCCCGCGATCCGCCGCGCGGCGGCGTTGGTGACCGAGACCGGCGGCATGACCTGTCACGCCGCCATCGTCGCTCGCGAACTCCGGGTGCCCTGCGTGGTCGGCGCCCGCGACGCGACGACGATCCTGCACGACGGCCACATCGTCACCGTCGACGGCGCCCGCGGCACCGTCACCGCCGGAGCCGCGACCGCACCGGCGCAAGCTGTGGCGGCGGCCGCGCCCGCCCCGGTGAACACGGTCAGTGAAACCACCGGCACCAAGATCTACGTCAACCTGGCGATCCCGGACACCGCCGAGGCGGTCGCCGCGCAGGATGTCGACGGTGTCGGTCTGTTACGGGCCGAGTTCCTGCTCACCCAGGCGCTTTCGGGACGCCACCCGCGCGACCTGATCGCCCGCGGCGAGCAGGCCGGTCTGGTCGACGCCATGGTGGCCTCGATCGGCCGCATCGCCGCCGCCTTCGGTTCCCGGCCGGTCGTCTACCGTGCGACCGACTTCCGCAGCAACGAGTTCCGTGGATTGCAGGGCGGCGAGACCTACGAGCCGGTCGAGCACAACCCGATGATCGGTTACCGGGGCTGCTACCGCTACGTCAACGAGCCGGACCTGTTCGCACTGGAACTCGAGGCACTGGCGCGGGTCCGGGAACAGAACCCCAACCTGCACCTGATGATTCCGTTCGTTCGGACCCGGTGGGAGCTGGAATCCTGCCTGGCTCAGGTGGATGCGAGCCCACTGGGCAAGCAACGCGGCCTGCACCGGTGGGTGATGGCCGAAGTGCCGTCGGTGATGTTCTGGTTGCCCGAGTACATCGCGATGGGCATCGACGGGGTGTCGATCGGCAGCAACGACCTCACCCAGCTGGTTCTGGGCGTCGACCGCGACTCCGACATCTGCGCCGAACTGTTCGACGAATCCGACGGCGCGGTACTCGATGCGATCGGGCGAATCATCTCGACAGCCCGCAAGCACGGCATCACTTCGTCGCTGTGTGGCCAGGCGCCATCGACCAACCCGGCTTTCGCCGAGCACCTGGTCCGGATGGGAATCACCTCGGTGTCCGTCAACCCGGACGCGGTCACGGCCACTCGGCGCACCGTCGCGGCCGCCGAACGCCGGCTGTTGCTGGAATCGGTGCGCGGTTGACGATGTAGCGACCGCGCTCGCAAGGAGGTATCACGGTGACACGGCACTGGCTGGTGATGGAGACCGATGGCCAGGGCGCCAGGGCGCCCTACGTCGCCCGGCTGGCAGGCGCCGGCCGGCACCTCCCCGAGACCCGCTTGACCACAGACGATTTGATGGCCTCCACCCGCCATCACACGCATATCGATCTGGAGAAGCTGACCGGTATCCGTGAGCGCCGGGTGTCCACCGGCGAAGAGGATTCGCTGTCCCTGGCCACGGCGGCGGCGCTGAACTGCCTGGCTACCGCACAGCAGGATCCCGCCGACATCGATGTCGTGATCAGTTGCAGCATCACGAAGTTCCGCGGCGGCCTCACCCAGTGGCTGGAGCCGACCATGAGTGGCGCGGTGGCCCGCAACGTCGGGGCGTACCGGGCGATGACCTTCGACGTGTCCAACGCGTGCGCCGGAATGCTCACCGGGGTAACGATTCTCAACAACTGGATCCGCCAGGGCATCGTACGGCGCGGTCTGGTGGTCAGCGGCGAATACATCTCGCAACTCAGCCAGAATGCGGCCAAGCACATCCGCAACATCATGAGCAAGGAACTGGCCTGCCTGACGCTTGGGGACGCCGGCGCGGCCCTGCTGCTGGAACGGGCCCCGGCCGGTTCCGCGGGCATCGAACTCGCCGGCTTCACCACGGTCGCCGACTACAGCCGGCTCTGTCTCGCCTATCCGCAGGGCCACGACCCGGGTGCGCGGATGTTCACCAATTCGCGCGCCATTCAGAAGGCCGCGATCGCCAACACGCCGTTGCTGCTGCATGAAGTGCTTGACACCGTGGGTATTTCGATCCACGACATCGACCACGTGATCACCCACCAGACCTCGGCCCGTGCCATCCGCAAGGGGATGACGCGGATGAAGGAGTCGTTCGGTGACAGTCCGCAGCACGATGCGGTGATCACCGTCGACCGGTACGGCAACACGGCGTCGACGACACACACGGTGGCTCTGGTCGAGGAACTGGAGGCCGGCCGGATCCTGGCCGGCGAGCGGGTGGCGCTGCTGGCGCTGGCATCCGGCCTGGAGATCGGAGTGGTCCTGGTGACCCTGGACGAGGATTTGGTGAGCCGCTATGGGCACAGTGATTGACCGGGTCGACATTGCGCATCCGGGGCTGCGTGGCCGGCACAGCGCGCTGCACCTCGCCGTCGCCGCGGCGAAAGGTTGCCTGCGGCAGGCCGGATGTCGACCGCACGAACTGGATCTGGTGGTCAACGCGGGCATCTACCGCGACAAGAATCTGGGGGAGCCGGCGCTGGCCGCACTGATCCAGGACGACATCGGGGCCAACCCGGAGGATCCGCACGGAAGTGACGCCCACGGAAATGACGCACACGGCACCTTCTCCTTCGATGTGGCCAACGGCGTCTGCGGGGTGTTGACCGCGCTGCAGATCGTCGATGGATTCCTGCGAACCCGAACCGTGCGGCGCGCGCTGGTGGTGACCAGTGACGCCGACCCCGGCCACGGGATGAGCGAGCACTTCCCGTTCTCCGCGACGGGGGCGGCAATGCTGTGCGGCTGGACCGATGACGACTACGGTCTGAGTGGGGTGTCCTGGGCGAACGCCGGCGATGCCCTGGATGACCTCGAGACATCAGCTGCGACAGTGGGATTCGCCGACGGCCGCAATGTCCTGCGGTTCCGGCAGTCGGCCGACGCGGACGACAGGTTCGCGGCGGTGGCCGCCGACGCGGCGCGGGACTGCCTCGAACAACAGGGCGTGCCATTGGCGGACGTCGATCTGATCGTTGCCGCTCCGGCGCGTCCGCACTACCGGGAAGCGTTGAGCGCATTGCTCGGCGTGCCCCCCGAAAAGGTCTGCGTCGCAGACGATCACCGCATGCATACCGCGGCTCTGGCTGCGGCATTCGAGCAACACGCCGCCCGGGCGGGTAGTCAGATCCTGTTCGTCGCCGCCGGAGCGGGCGTCGTGGCCGGGGCGGCCCTCTACCGTCAGCCGCCCGCGCACTAGCCGTTCACCCGGGCACGACGCGATGTTCATGTAGTCGAGGACTTAAGGCCCACGACTGAGCGGCGTTCGCGCAATAGCGTTTTCGTGAGTCAAGCGCTGAGGAGAACGAAATGACGACATCAAACACGGGCCTCGTCGTCGGAGTCGACGGGTCGTCGGCATCGAATGCGGCGGTGACATGGGCCGCCCGTGACGCGGCGATGCGGAATGCCCCGCTGACGCTGGTCCATATGCTCAGCGCCTACGTGCCGACGTTTCCGCAGATTCCGCTGCCGGGCGGTGTCGCGGTCTGGCAGGAAGAAGACGGCCGGCTGGTGCTCGAGGAGGCCGCCAAGCTGGCCCGGGAATCGGCGGGTGGGGCCATCGCGGTAACGACCGAGCTGAAATCGTCCCCGCCGATACCGACGCTGGTGCAACTGTCCGAAGACGCCGACATGGTTGTGGTGGGCAGTCACGGGCGCGGCGCGGTCGGGCGGGTGCTGCTGGGTTCAGTCAGTTCGGGCGTGCTGCGCGGGGCGGCCTGCCCGGTCGCCATAATTCCCGACGAGGAGCAAGACGTTCGTGACGACGCCCCCGTGCTGGTGGGCATCGACGGTTCCCCGGCCTCTGAGCTCGCGACGGCCATCGCATTCGACGAAGCGTCACGTCGCGGTGTGGATCTGCGAGCGGTGCACGCCTGGAGCGACGCCGAGATACTCGACCTCGGTGGCCTGGACTGGCCCACACTGCAGATCGAGTCCGAGCAGGTCCTCGCCGAGCGCCTGGCCGGCTGGCAGGAACGCTATCCCGATGTCGCCGTGCAGCGCGTCGTGGTCTGTGACCGGCCGGCCCGCGAGCTGGTCAACCAGTCGAAGTCCGCTCAGCTGGTGGTCCTGGGCAGCCGCGGTCGCGGCGGCATCGCCAGGATGCTGCTCGGCTCGGTGAGCAACGCCGTGGTGCACTCGGTGCACCGGCCCATCATCGTGGCCCGCTCGGAAGACTGAGAGGCTTTCTAAGAGGCTAGAGCGCTGCGGTCCCGTCGCCCGACCGCCCGGGTGGTCAGCAGTGTGCCCCAGGCGTGAGCGGCGTTGTGGCGCATCGCATCCGGATCACCGGTGGTGAGGAACACCTTCCGGGCCGAGCGGCTCGCCCGGGCGGCTTCGGGATAGCGGTAGGCGATCGCCGCGGCCAGGTGCTCGGCCGGATCGATGAGCCGCGTGTCGGGCAGGGCGGCTGCGAACCAGCGGCTGGCCGCGGGGTAGTGCGTGCAAGCCAATACCAGCGCCTGCACCCGCCGGAGCGGCGCGACGATGTCGGTCAGGTCGGCGTGAAACTGCGCGGAGCCGGTACGGCCCGCCTCGATGTGGGCGGACAACGGTTGCGCCACCCGGGCCAACACCTCCCGCCCCGGTCTGGCCAGTCCGCGCTGGTAGGGCCCGGCGTCGATGGTGCGCTGGCCGCCCACCACGCCGACCGAGGTCAGTTCTTCGGGGACGGACGCAAGGCCGTGGGCGATGATTCCCTCCACGAGCACCGGTGCCGCCCCCAGTTCGGCCACCACCGTGCTGGCCGCGTTGCAGGCGAGCACCACCTCCGTCGCGCCGCGCTCGGCCAGCGCGGTAACCACCCGCATCAGGCGGTCGGTCAGTTCGTCGACGCCCATCCGGCCGTAGGGGGTGGCGCCGGCGTCGGACCAGTACACCACCGGCAGCCCGGGGACCAGCCGGTCCAGGGCGTTGACCAGGCCCACGCCGCCGATGCCCCAGTCGATGATGCCCAGGCAGGCTTCGGTATTCACGGCGGTCACGGGTAGGAGAGCGGGGTGGTCTGCCCCTTGGCCAGTGGACCGGAATCGAACGCCACCACGCGGGCTGACCTGGTGGTCGTCAGGGTCTGCAGCCCCCGGTCGGGGAAGCGGCTGCCGAAATACCAGCGGTATTCGTGTTCGGCACGGATCGGGTTGTGCTGCAGCATGTTCCGCCATTCCGGGTGGTTGGTCAAGGTGGCCAGGTCATGGGCGAACTGCGGACGCTGTCGCCGGGTGCGCAGGTGCGCGACGGTTGATCGGGCCAGCACGGGCAAGTCGCGGATCCGCACCGGACGCTCCACCATGTCGACGACCAACAACCGGCCGCCGGGGGCCAGGACCCGCCGGATCTCGGCCATCACCGGGTCCCAATCCAGGTAGCGGAACGACAGGAACGAGATCACCACGTCGACGTGGTTGTCGGGCACGTCGAGCACCGGCCCGTTCACCTTGCCGAAGCGCAGCCGGGACCGGTCGCGGTTGCGTTCGCGTGCCCGGGCCAGCATGCCGGCGGAACTGTCCATGCCGACTGCGAAGTCGATATCGTCATTGTCGTCCAGTGCCCGCAGCAAAGCCCCGTTACCGCAACCGATTTCCAATACCCGTACCCGGCGTCCGAGGTCAGCGTGGGCTGCGGCCAACCGGCCGGCCACCCACTGCCATTCGGCCTCCCGGACACGGATGTCGGAGTAGGCGCGGTCGTAGAGTTCGGCGACGCGATCGTAGGAGCGTTCGTGTTGTGTTGCGGCGGGCCGGCTTTCGACCATCGGTTCGGCGGCGCAACCCAGATATTTGCGCACGCTGCCGGTCAACCCGTGCGATTTCCGGCCGGGAGCGGCGATCAGATAAAGACTCGGGCGAGCCGTCGGTTGACGGCCCGCCCACGCAAACCGGTCCTTACGCGCGGACACGGTCGTGTAGTTGTGGTTGCCGAAGGCGGTGACGCCGAAGACGTCGGCGAAAAACGGTGCGAACCAGCGCGCCGTTCGGCAGGCGTGGAAATAGGCCCGGCCGCCGGGGGCGAAGGGGATCGTCATGTCCCGCCACTCGTGTGGCGAGAACTGTTCGGGCCAGTCCGTCGAACCGAACATCGGACCGTACATGCCGGAGTGGCTGATCAGGTGCAGCTGGCTGATCATCCGGCCCGACGACGCGAACGCGGCGAGTTCGGCGGTGAAGTCGGCCTTGCGGTGCAGACCGGACACCACGACTTCGGCGTCGGGGTGCGCGGCGGCGAGTTCGCGGCCCATGGTGGCCGCGGCAATCGCGAATTCGGCCGAACCACCGCGGTAATGAGTGGTGTTGGCCACCCAGATGACCGGCTTATGGGGCGCGCTTGCCGGCGCGCCGGGGGCCTTCAAGGCTGCGAACGGGATGCGCGGGTGCTCGCCCGGGGGGATCCAGGCGCCGTAGTTGCCGACAAGTTCGAGTACTTCGGCCCGCTCCATGTCGAACACGCGCATGCTCGCCGGCGGCGGACTGTAGAGATGCAGGGACAGCCCGCCCGATCGGGCGGACATGTCGTGAATCACCTCAGGCGAGATCTGAATGGCCGCACCTTGTTGTCGCGCAAGCTGTTCGGTGACGGCTAACCGCGTTCCTTCCCAGCCGAACCGGCGTTCGTCGAATGCGCCCTCGACGGCGATGACGAAACCGCCGGCGCCGCCGTGGTCGTGTGGCGCGCAGCCGTGGCCCGGACGCCAGCGGGCCAGCATGATCTCCACCTGATCGTCGACCCGCAGGATCGAACGCGAATACGGCTCACCGCCGCGGGGGTCGCCGGCCAGGGCCGACAGCGCTGCCCGGGCCGCGGCGGCGCGGGTCAGCAACTGCGCGTCGGGGACCTCGCCGCGCCTGGCGACGGCAGCCAGGTCGTCGAGCAAGGGGGCCAGCTCGGCGAGGTGCTCGCGCGTGGTAGCCGGCAGGTGGTGCGCCGTATCGGTCATGTTCTTCCCCCTTTGACGAGCCCGGCCGGGGAGCCGCCGTAATTGGTTTCGGTTTGGCAACCAAACGGTCTCGCCAGGCTCTTGGAGGATCCTTGGAGGATTCTTGGAACGCGCGAACTCACTCCCCGGCCGCGTGGGCGTCGAGCGGGTTGCGCCGGTTGACGATCAGCGGGTCGGCGCTGGTGAACGGGAAATCGGGCAGGTCGTCGAGGTGGGTGCCGAACGTGGCCGCGAGTACTTCGCGGGAGTAGGCGCTCACCGACGTGCGGTAGCCGATGTCGCCGGGAGTCGGCTGGTCGAAGAAGATGCAGAAGTGCATTTCGGGGGCGTCGAAGACCTCGATGTGGTGGGGGTAGGCGCGCGGGATGAAGTAGACGTCACCCTGGCGCAGGTACCAGGTGTCCAACTCGCCGCCCGGCCCCATGACGGTCATGCGTGCCGCGCCCCGGTTGACGTAGCCCAGCTCCGCGGTGATCGGGTGCCAGTGCGGTTCCCGCATCCCGTCCTCGCGGATGCGCAGCGAGTACATCGACAGGTCCTTCAGTGCCGGCCAGTACTGCAGGCGCGCGGTCCGGGCCGAGCCCACCGCGATGCTCACGGGCGGGGTCATCGCCTCGACCGCGAATTTGTGTGGGTCGTTGAAGAATGCCGAGGCTGGGACGTCGGGCGCCCCGGAGCGGGCCGCCAGCGCGCGGTCGGTGGTGCTGCGGCGCAGCGTCGCGAAGTCCGAGGCCGGCAGGTCGTAGGTGTTGCCCAGCACCGCATCGGTCATGGCGCCGAAGGCCGCTCCCAGGCCGAAGTCTTCGGGGCGTTCGTTGCGGAAGGTGATGATGAATTCGCACACGTCCGTGCCGATGTTCTCGATGTGGTGCAGCGAGCCCGAGTCGATGTGGAACATCTCGCCGGCGCGCACCACGAACGAGGTGAACTGGCTGCCGGTGTCGAGCACCGAGACCAGGGCGGTGCCCGAGACACAGTAGGTGAGTTCGTTGGCGTTGGCGTGCCAGTGCGGTGTCCGCATGGCGCCCGGGTTGATCAGCAGCCGCTTGATCGACATGCCCCGCAGGATCGGGAAGTTGTCGGCCGTCAGCCGCTGAATCGAACCGAGGTCGGACTCCTCCACGATCTCACCGTCGATCAGTGACGCCACGTGTGTGCTTGTCTGCGTGAGTTTCGTCCTCCTGAAACTTCGCGTCGAAAGTGTCGCCTTCAGGATCGCGTGGGGACGGCCGCACCGTCCAACACCCGTTTTGGATGTGTTGATCGGTGGTGGTTATCAACAGGTCCGAACCGGCGGGTGACAGACTCGTGGCATGTCTGACATCGAATTCACCTCTGCGGCAGCGATCGTGCCCGTGCGGAACCTCGACGCTGCCCTCGACCGCTACCGTCGGCTTGGATTCGACGCCCGCGGCTACGAGGGTCCGGAACGCTACGGATTCGTCGACCGCGGTCCCGTCCAGATGCATCTCACCGAGTGGGCCGAGCACGACCCGTTGACCACGTCGTCCAGCGTGTACTTCTACGTCAGCGACGCCGATGCCCTCTACGCGGAATGGAAGGCCCTCGCCGATCTCGGCGGACGGTTGCATCCGCCGCACGACACCCCTTACGGCTTAAGGGAATTCGCTTACGTCGATCCCGACGGCACGCTGCACCGGGTCGGCTCGCCGCTCTAACTGCTGCGGTAGACCTTGATCGCCGCGGTGATCATCGGGAATTGCAGCGGCAGGCGGGCCAGCGCGAGGATGCGCATCGGCAACGGCTTGTCCCACCACAACCGGACCATGTTGAGATTGCCCGGGTAGACGCCGATGAACAGCGCGGCGGCCGCGGCGGCCGCGGGTCGGCGGGTGCCGCGCGGCAACAACAGTGCCCCGATGACGATCTCGGCCACCCCCGACGCGTACGTGTAAAACCGCGCGCTGAACGGCAGTTCGGCCGGGATGATGTCGTCGAACGGCTTGGGTGCCACAAAGTGCAGGGTGCCCACGCCGAGCAACATCGCCGCGAGGCGGTAGGCCGTGGTCTGGGCGGGCGCGCGTTCCGCGAGCGATTCGGTGGTCATGGCGCTAATCATGCCCTGACCGTCCATCGCCACGGCGTGCACGTCAGACCCGGACGGCCGCGTTACCATCCCGGAATGTCTACTCGGCCCGGGGGAGCGGAGCGGCGCGTGGCCGGCTGGCAGCGGGCACTGCGATGGGCCGCGTGGCTGACATTCCTGGGCCTCGCGGTTGCCAACTCCGATCGGGCGTCCTTCGGCGCACCGGAATTTCTAAGCCTCGCGGTGGCGGTCGGCGTCAGCATCTGGTGCCTGGCCCGGCCGCTCGGTGGCCCGAAAGTGGAGATCGACGACCCGGCACAGGTGTCTGGCACGTTCGTGTCCCGCACCAGCTGGGGACTGGTGCTGTTCGGCGCGTTGCTCACCATCGGCGGGGTCGGGGCGATCGGCGCGATCGTCTACGACCTGACCTCCGGCCGCGCCACGGTACGAGATGTGCTGCACGACATGGCGATTTTCGTCGAAGGCTGGACAGTTGAGCTGTTCACCAACTACGCCTACGACGCGGAGCTGGAGAAGACCCACGCGTATGCGCTCTTCGTGCTGATCGTGCCCGGCTTGCTGCTCGTCAGCGCCAACCTCGTTCCGTTCATTCGGCGCGGTCGCGAGTTCCGGGTCGAGCCGGAAGGCATCTCCATCCGGGACAGGCAGGGCTGGTCGCAACTACTGGACTACGAATACGCCGCCGTCGTCGCAGACGGAACGACCATCCGCTACACGCCGGCCTCCGATGCGGCGGCCAGCGTCGTCCTTCCGCAAGCCCGGGTCTTCTGCCGTGAGAACGGTGCCCGGTTGCACCGCAACGTCAGCGGCGAGTTGTTCGGTCAGCGGCTGGCCCGGCGCGGGTTCACCGTCGACGACGTCGACGCGAAGCACGGCCGCTTCCGCGCCCGGCGCGGCGTTTAGCATGAGACCTCATGGTCGAAATTCATGTGCAGCGGACGATCGCCGCACCGGTGGAACAGGTCTTCGACTGGCTCGCCGATCCGGTCAATCTGGTTACGGCGCCGCTGGTTTTGAAGTCCGCCTGGACGAAAGACACGAAGGGGCCCGGTGTCGGAGCCGTTCGCGAGGTACTCGGCACCGGCATGTGGTTCCGGGAGGACATCACCGCCTACGACCGCCCGCACAGCTACACCTACCTCATCGTGCGCTCGGTTCCGGCCTTCGATCACGACGGCGGGACCCTGACGTTCACCCCCTCCGGGGACGGCACCCACGTCGACTGGCTGACCAACTACACCCACCCCCTCTATGCGGGAGGCAAGGTGATGGAGCTGGTCAGCCGACCGCTGCTGCGGTTGAATTTCCTCGCCATCCTGGCAGCCTGCGACAAAGCGCTTGTGAGTTAGCTGTGAAAGTGAATTTCTGCTTGGAAAAACTCGCGACCGCGCCGGGATGGGGTGTAGGACTACCCCTACCTGCCCAATGCGGTTGCCGAGGGGTCAGCCGTATGGGCAGGACAACTCGGGAGCCTCGATGAGCGCCGAACGCGCCGCGGGGCGCACTTTCGTGGTGACCGGCGCCGCCTCGGGCATCGGGCTGGCGACCGCCCGGCGACTACTGGACGAAGGCGGCACCGTCATCGGGGCCGATCTGGCGGCGCCGCCGGATCTGGGTCCGAATTTCCACTTCGTGACCGCCGACGTCAGCGACGAGACGGCGGTGGCCGCGATCTTCGCCGCGGTACCCGACCGACTCGACGGCGTGGTGCATTCCGCCGGGGTGGCCGGCGGGGGCCCGGTCCATCTGCTTCCGCAGTCCGAATGGGACCGGGTCATCAGGATCAACCTCACCGCCACGTTTCTGGTGGCCAAAGCCGCGCTGGCCACCATGATCGAACAGCCCCGGGTGGACGGCGAACGCGGTTCGATCGTGACGCTGGCCAGCGTCGAGGGCCTGGAAGGCACCGCGGGCGGTAGTTCGTACAACGCGGCCAAGGGTGGCGTCGTTTTGTTGACGAAGAACATCGCACTCGATTACGGGCCGAGCGGCATCCGGGCCAACGCGATCTGCCCCGGTTTCATCGAAACACCGCTTGCTGAAAGCGTTTTCGGCATACCCGGGATGGAGGGCCCGCGCGCCGCGATCACCCGCGAACACGCCCTGCAGCGACTGGGGCGACCCGAGGAAGTGGCGGCGATGGCGGCTTTCCTGGTGTCGACCGACGCCTCGTTCGTGTCAGGTCAGGCGATCGCGGTCGACGGCGGCTATCTGGCGGGCCGTGACCACGAGGTGGTCAAGTTGTTCGGACTGCCCGACTGAATCAGTCGCCCTTCGGGCCCTTCGGTTTCTTGCCGGGTTTGCCCGGGGGGCCCGGCGCCTGGGGCGGCGCAGGCGCAAGCTCCGACGTGCTGGCAATCGTCGACGTCTCGGTGGTCGGCGGCGGCAGCGGCGTGGTCGTGCCGGCCGGCGTCGGCGGTGGTGCGGAGAAGGGTGCGCCCAGCGCCATCAGCATGATCACCAGCAGGAGCACGGCGACGATGGCGGCGGCCCACAACTTGCGACTTACCCGGGTCGGCTCGGATTCCACCGGGATATACGTGGAGGGACCCGCCGGTGGCGTGGGCATGACCCGAGTGCGATTCGGCACCGGTGCGGGTACTGGCACCGGTGCGGGGCGGGAAGCGGGGGCGTTCAGGGCCTCCCGCATGGCGCCCGCCTGGTAGAACCGCGCGGCTGGGTTGCGCGTCATCGCCCGCTCGAACACCGCCGCCAACTCCGGGCGCACATCGGGGCGCAGCGCGGCGATCGGCGGCGGCGTTTCATGCAGGATCGCGTTCGCCAGCGCGGGGAACGCCTGCTGCGGGAACGGCCTGCGCCCGGTCAGAGCTTCATAGCCCACCACCCCGACGGCATAGAGATCGTCGGCCGGCGTGGCCGGCTTTCCGGCCAGCCGATCGGGACTCAGGTAAGCCATGGTGCCGACCACGTGGCCCGTCATGGTGCGCGCGCCACCGGCGGTCTTGGCGATGCCGAAATCCGCCAGCTTGGCCTCGCCGGCGGCGGTGAACAGGATGTTGCCGGGTTTGACGTCGCGGTGCAGAATTCCGGCGTCGTGTGCCGAGGCGAGCGCGGCGAGCACAGAATTGAGCACCGTCTGGACGAACGGTTGCGGGAGCGGGCCGCGCGCGATGTGGTCGGCCAGCGACACACCGGGCAGCCGCTCCATCACGATGAACGGCAGCCCCTGGTGCTCGCCGACATCGTGGACGATCACGATGTTCGAACTGCTGAGAGCGGCGGTCGCCCGCGCCTCCGTCTCGAATCGCAGCCGGGTGTCAGGCCCCTCCTCGTCGCCCGGACCTGACTGCAGCAGCTTGATCGCCACCGGGCGGCTCAGCTTGAGGTCCCAACCTTCGCGGACTTCGGACATGCCGCCACGGCCCAAGACCTTGCCCAGTTCGTAGCGACCACTGAGCACGCCGAGCGGCTGCGTCAACGTTTCGCGATACTCCATGGTCATTTCTCTTCTCAAATAACCACAGATATCCGAGCCGAAACTTGTGGCGTACGGTCGACGTGTCGTTATTCGGGGCCCGGCAGTGGTCGGCAATCGCGAATGGAAACACCAATGACGTCGACAACCGAGGTGAGTGGTCAGGTCGTTGCGCTGGCCCGGGGGATGCGGGACCTGGTCCGCGCCGAGGCGGGCGAGTCTGAGCGGGCGCGCACCTTGACCGGCGCCGTGGTCGACGAGATGTGGGACAGCGGCCTGATGACCGCACTGAGCCCCGCCCAGGCCGGCGGCATCGAGCCCTCGCTGGCCGAGATGATCGATACCTGGATCGAAATGGCTTGGCAGGACGGCTCTTTCGGATGGATCGGGATCGCGAACCTGCCGTCCCGATTCGCCGCGGCCAGCTACCTGAACGACGAGGGATTCGCGGAGGTGTTCACCGCCCACGACAATCACGTCACGATGGGCGGCCAGTTCTTTCCCAACGGACAGGGCGTCGTCGTCGACGGCGGTTACCGGCTGAGTGGATCGTGGAGCTTCGGTTCGGGGACCGGCCATTCGCAGTACGTGGCCGCGGGGTTCTTCCCGATGGACAACGGCGAGATGCGCTGGGTCAGCGAGGGCATTCCCGACATGCAGGTGGCCGTGGTGCCGCGGCAGGAGATTCAGTTCAACGACGGCTGGCATGTGCAGGGCCTCAAGGGCACGGGTTCCTACGACTACAGCGCCCAGGACGTGTTCGTGCCCGGCAGCAGGACGTTCGGGCTGTTCGACCGCCGGCCCTACCGGGGGACGTCGCCGGCCGCGCACATGGGACTGATGCCGGTGACCGCCGCCGGTCACGCCTCGTGGGCGCTCGGGGTGGCCAAGAGCATGCTCGATGACGTGGCAGAACTGGCCGCGACGAAGTACCGGATGAGTGACATGGCGTCGTTGGCCAGTCGCCCGACCTTTCAGAAGGGGCTGGCGCACCATGTGTCGGCCTGGCGGGCGGCTCGGCTGCTGGTGCTGGACGCGTTCGGCGCTGCCGAAGCGGCCGTTGCCGCCGGGGACGAACTGACTCCGATGCTGCGCGCGAACATGCGTGCCGCCGCCGTCTTCGCCACCGACACCTCCCGCGAATGCGCGGAATGGGCGCATCTGGTGGCGGGCACCAGTTCGATCCGAGAAGGCAGCCGGCTGGAGCGGGCCTTCCGGGACATCTACACCGGCACCCAGCACGCCTTCATCAGCGAGAAGGTTGCCATGGACTCGGCGCAGATCTGGCTCGGGATCATCGAGGACCAGTTCGGGCTCTAGCCTCGCGCTTTGGTCGCCGTAGGCTCGCGCCGAGCGTGACGTCACGGTGGAAAAATGCGCCGATTTCCGCCATGGCTTCACGCTGGGCGCACGGGTTCACTGCCAGGCCAGGATGCGTTCGGCGAGTTCCGGTCCGCTGTCCTCCTGAATGAAGTGGCTGGCGTTGATCCGGGCGTGTGGCTGCCCCTTCGCGCCGGGGATGTGCTCGATCAGCGGACGGTCCGCCCGTCCGAGAATCGGGTCGCGGTCCCCGAAGATGGCCAGGCATGGCTTCTGCCAACGGCCCAGCGCGTCCCAGGCGGCCCGGTTGGCGGGTATCGCCGGATCGTCGGACGAGGTCGGCACCAACTGTGGGAACACGCGGGCCCCGGCCTGGTACTTCCGGCCCGGGAAGGGTGCGTCGTAGCCGGCGCGCACGCGGGCCGGGACCTTGCGGACCGTGCCGGCCGCGACGATGCGACCGGCCGACAGCATCGGGGTGAAGCGGGCGAACGCGCGCCAGATGTAGAACGCGGGTGGAGTCGGCCGCGTCGCGGTGGGCAGGAAGCCGTTGGCCACCACCAGTCGTGCGACGCGGTCGCTCTGCTCGGCGGCGATGCGCAGCCCGATCAGCGATCCCCAGTCCTGGACGAACAGGGTCACGTCGCGCAGGTCAAGCTTCGCGAACCACGAGGTCACCCATTCCACGTGCCGCAGGTAGGTGTAATCCGTTCGGCTCGTTGGCTTGTCGGACTTTCCGAACCCGATCAAGTCGGGAGCCAGTACGCGGTGCCCCGCGCCGGACAGCGGCGGGATCATGGTGCGATACAGGTAGCTCCAGGTGGGTTCGCCGTGCAGCAGCACGATGGGGGAGCCGGTCGACGGTCCCTCGTCGAGGTAATGCATGCGCAGCGACGGGGTGTCACTTGCCGCGACGTCGACGTAGTGTGGGGCGAACGGGTAGCCCTCCAGATTCTCGAAGCGGGAGTCGGGGGTTCGCAGGACGTCCATGGCGTAGCTCCTTTGCGTTGACCGCGCGTGTTCACCACCGGTGATATCGCATCATGCGTAGCCGGGTAAAGTCGGTTAACATAGCCAACATTTCCCCGGGACATTGAGGAAGCCGCTTGCCATGAATGACCATGCACTGGCCGCTCAGTTGGCCTCGGAAGCCGGCCGGTTGCTACTGGGGGTTCGGGCGGAGTTCGCCGAAGCTGACGCGAGTGAGCGGAAAGCCGCGGGGGACAAGCGATCTCATGACTTTCTGATGGAGGCACTGGGCCGTCAGCGCCCGGGCGACGCGGTGTTGTCCGAGGAGGGCGCCGACGACCCGGTGCGATTGCGCAGCGAGCGGGTGTGGATCGTCGACCCCCTGGACGGCACCCGGGAATTCTCCGAACTCGACCGCGAGGACTGGGCGGTGCATGTCGCGCTGTGGCAGTCCGGCGAACTTGTCGCCGGGGCGGTCGCGCTGCCCGCGCAGCGAGTCACTCTGGCGACGCCGGACGTCCTACCGCCGCCGGAATCTTCGGGCCGGCCGCGCATCGTGGTGTCGCGCACCCGCCCGCCCGCCGTCGCACTGGCCGTCCGCGATGCCCTGGACGGGGAGCTGGTCGAAATGGGTTCGGCGGGAGCCAAAGTGGCGTCGATCGTGCAGGGCCTGTCGGACGTCTATGTGCACGCCGGAGGCCAGTACGAGTGGGATTCGGCCGCTCCGGTAGCGGTCGCGCGGGCCGCCGGATTGCACACCTCCCGCATCGACGGGTCGCCACTGGTGTACAACCGGGCCGATCCCAAGCTGCCCGATCTGGTGGTGTGTCGCCCCGAACTCGCCGAGTCGGTGCTGGGCGTCACCCGGCAGTCCTGACTTTCGGCTGTTCACGCCTGCGCGAGCCGTGCCAGGATGCCGGACACCACGCCGCCGCCCACGATCATCCCGACGGCCACGACGACGTCGATGGATCCGGTGACCAGTCCCACCACACCGGCGACGACGACGAAGTTGGGCAGCCAGTCGACGATCTGCAACACCGAGGGCACGTCCGCCTCCTCGCCGTTGTCCAGGGCGAACATCGCCGAGGCGTAGTCCGGGTAGAACTCGGTGAACGCGACCGCGAAGAAGATGGCCGCGAGTTGCAGGATCCAGCCCGTCCAGAAGTTCTCGGCGTCGTGCAGGATGAGGTTGCCGACCAGTCCGACGGCCGCGGCGAAGGTGAAAGCGCCGCCCCAGACGGCGGTGATCACGTTGTTGATCCGCTTGAACAGTGGGCTGTCCCAATGTTCCCGCGGGGTGCTGTCTTTCGCATAGGCCAGGGTGAACGGCCGGCGGAACAGCAGAGTCAGCCACACGAACAACGCCAGCGAGATGTTGGTCAGCTCGCCGGACCACATCTCGAGGAAGCGGATCACCGCGGCGGAGGCGAACAGGCCCACCACGGCAAGGGCGGCGAAGAAGGCCGCGCCGAACACTTCGAGAGCGTGAATCTTGATGCCGCGCGCCAGTCCGACCAGCATCACCAGCACCGAGAAGCCGAGGGCGGACACCACCGCAATCTCGAAGTGGCCGGGCGAGGCCAGGATCGACAACAGCGCCCACGGCGCGATGCCCGCGAAGGGTGAGGTGAGGAACCCGTCCAAGACGGACATGACGCGATTGGTGTTGTCCTTTGACGGCTGTGCGCCGCGGTCAACGTGTGCCGGCTGGGTCATCGTCGTGCTCCCTAGAATCCGATATTCCTAAATAGACAGGTCGATGTTGACATAAATTATCGTGACATGTCAATTGTGGAACGTTAGGATGGTCCTGTGAGTTTGCGACATGCCGCGTTAGGCCTGCTGTCCCAGGAGCCCGGAAGTGGCTATGACCTGCTGAAACGGTTCAAAGAATCGATGGACAACATGTGGCCGGCCACCCAGAGCCAGCTGTACGGCGAGCTCAACAAACTCGCCGACGCGGGGTTGATCAAGGTGTCCGACATCGGGCCGCGCGGTCGCAAGGAGTATGCGATCACCGATACCGGGCGGGCCGAGTTGCATCGGTGGATGCTGTCGCCGCAGGACGATCCGCCGGTGCGTAACGCCGCGATTCTGCGGGTTTTCCTGCTCGGCGAGCTGTCGCCGGAGCAGGCCCGTGAATATCTGAAGTCCTTGCTGTCGCTGTCCGAGCAGGAGCACGCGCACTATGCGCAGATCCTCGACTCCCACGACTGGACGGCCGACGACGCCTTCTTCGCCCGCGCCGCTCTGGAGCAAGGTCTGCGCTGGACGCAGCACGAGATCGAGTGGGCCCACTGGGTGATCGACGGCCTGGACAAGCGCGGGGGTTAGTCGTTGACCCGCAATGCATCACCCAGGGTCCAGACGGCCACGCCCAGCAGCACAACATCTTTGAGCAGAAACTGGCCCGGCTGGGCGGTCAGGACGGGAATGCCCGCGGCGTGTGAGGCGACCAGTCCGGGCGTCGTGAACAGGAAGCTCAATGTGCCCAGGAACAGCACGATGGCCAGTGCACTGCCCACCGCCGAGGCTCGTGGCCACCAGGGGCGGATCGCAATGAGCAGTGCCGCAACGATTTCCAGTGTCCCCAGCATCCGCGCGACTGTCGTCACGCCGGCGTAGTCGTAGATCCAGCTCATCAGCGGGCTGTGTTCGATCAGCACGCGGGCTTCCATCTTCACGTACTTGCCCAACCCGATCCAGGCCAATACGAGCACCAGTCCGTACCGGCTGATCAGTGCGCCGACGCGTTCGAGCGGAAAACTGCGGTAGGTGATTTGCACGCTGTCGTACACGGATTGCGGCTGTCGCGGGTTCAACCGCCGGCGTTCAAGGCACTCCGCATCCGCGATAGCGCCTCGGTCAGGATGGCTTGGGAGGTAGCGAAGTTCAGGCGCACGTGTCCAGCTCCGCCGGTGCCGAACACGTGGCCCGAGCTCAGTGCCACCCGGGCATGATTGACGAACCAGCGCGCGGGTCCGGACAGGTCCGATACCACCTTGATGCCCGCGGAATGCTCCTCGTCGAAGCCGAGTTCGCGGCAGTCCAGCCAGGCCAGGTAGGTGCCCTGTGGGCGCAACAGCCGGACGCCAGGCAGGTGCTCCTCGACCAGTTGCCCAAGCAGCGTGCGGTTTTCGTCCAGGCCACGCAACAGTGCGTCCAGCCAGTCGCCGGCGCTGCTGAAGGCCGCGGTATGCGCGATGAGGCCCAGATGGCTGGCGCCGTGGCCGACCTCTTCGGGCATGCGCCGCAGTTCGGCCGCGGACTCGGGGCCGGCGATGGCCAGCGCTGCCTTGAGCCCGGCGAGATTCCACGCCTTGGACGCCGACGTCAACGCCAATCCGTTCTCGGCGCCGGGAACGCTGAGGTAAGGGGTGAATCGGGCGCCGGGCATGATGAGTGGCGCGTGTATCTCGTCGGAGACCACTCTGATGTCATACCGTCTGGCGAGTTCGGCTGTGGTCTGCAGCTCTTCAGCGGTGTGCACCGCACCCGTCGGGTTATGCGGATTGCACAGCAGATAACCGACTTTGCCGCTGGGGCCGGCCGACTTGCGTGCCCGGGCGAACGCATCCTGCAGCGTGTTGAAGTCGATTCGCCCGTCGGTGCCCAGCGGCGCTTCGGCGACGTTGCGGCCGTCGTGCGAGACGAACGCGTAAAAGGGTGCGTAGACAGGCGAATTGACGATGACGGTATCGCCGGGGTCGGTGACCAGTCGCAGCATTTCGACCACGCCCAGCATGACGTCCGGCACTACCCGGGTACGTCCGACCGATAACCCGTCCCATTGCCAACGCCGCGTGGCGAATTCGCTGATCGCCTGTGCGTAGCCTTTGCCGTGCGGGTATCCGGTGTCGCCGGCGTCGACGGCGCGGTGGATGGCCTCGGCCACTTCCGGTGCGAGGTTGACGTCCATCTCGGCGACCCACAACGGCAGCACATCCGCCGGGTACGCGCGCCACTTCATGCTGGTGCGGCGGCGCAGCTGCTCCAGCGTCAACTCCTCGAGCGGGTTGCCCTCCTTGCGCGAGCAGTCGCAAACTCGCACAGATTTGTCGGCCATCATGCGATTTTGCGACTGCTCGGCAGCGGTGTCCACAGGGGTGACTGGTCAAGCACCGGTGCTGTGAGCATGCTCGCGCTGTGCTGGCTGACGCGATAGCGCTCATAGAGAAATGCGGGGGATTCGCCACCACCGCTCAACTCCTGACGATAATGACTCGCCAGCAACTCGATGTGCAGGTGAAAGCGGGCCGCATCCAACGGGTATGGCGCGGGGTCTACGCGGCACACGACCCGAATCTGTTGGGACGCTTGACCGCACTGGACATCTTCGCGGGCCGGCGCTTGGTCGTGTGCATGGGTACCGCGGCTCGCTTGTACGGGTTCGACACGGAGAACACTGCCGCCATTCACGTGCTGGATCCCGGTGTTCGCATGCGCCCGACTGTTGGTCTGATGGTTCATCAGCGTACCGGAGCGAGACTGCAGCGGGTTTCTGACCGTTTGGCAACGGCGCCGGCGTGGACTGCGGTCGAGGTTGCCAGACAGTTGCGCCGGCCACGGGCGCTGGCAACGCTGGATGCTGCCCTGCGGTCGAGGCAGTGCAGCCGCGACGAACTTCAGTGCGCGGTTGTCGACCAGAAGGGGCGTCGCGGCATTGTCGCGGTACGCGACTTACTGCAATTTGCCGACGGACGTGCCGAATCCGCAATGGAAAGCGAGGCCCGCCTAGTCGTCATCGACTTCGGGTTGCCGATTCCCGAACTGCAATATGAGATCCGCGGAATCGACGGCGATCTGTTCCGCGTCGACTTCGCCTGGCCCGCGCTGCGTTTGGCTGCCGAATACGAAAGCATCGACTGGCACTCGGGTCGGACCGCGATGCTTAGAGACAAATGGAAGTGGGGCCAGATTCAAGAGGTCGGGTGGACGATCATCCCGATAGTGGTAGACGACGTCAGGCTGTACCCGGCGCGGCTCGCCGAGCGGATTCGCAGCCACCTGAACCGCGCGGCCTAACCCCGGCGAGCAGACGCGAACTCGCACGATTTGCGAACAACATGTGCGAGTTCGCGTCTGCTCGCGCCACAAAGGTGACCGCTCGCACGGCTGGCGTCGAGCCCGGAACAAAGGTTAGGTTATGGTGCAAGGGTGTTCACGCTGCGGTTCGACCTGCGTGCGCCGGACTGGGGCGCCCCGGCCGCGGACCTCTACGCCGCCGCCGTCGACATGTGTGAGTGGGCGGAGACGAGGGGTGCGGTGCTGGTGGTGCTGTCGGAGCACCACGGTGCCGAGGACGGCCATCTGCCGGCACCGCTGATGCTTGCGTCGGCGATCGCGGCCCGCACCCGTCAGCTGGCGATTCTCGTTGCGGCGGTGCCGATTCCGTTGTGGGACCCGGTCCGGCTCGCCGAGGAGATCAGCGTGCTGGACCTGATCAGCCGGGGACGGGTGGCCTACGCCCTCGGCGTCGGCCACCGCCCCGAGGAATACGACCACTTCGGCATCGACATGAGCGTGCGCGGCCGGACCGCAGACGAAATCGTCGCGGTGCTGGGCCCGTTGGTGCGGGGGGAGCCCGTCACCTACCGCGGCCGCCGGGTCCGGGTGACGCCCCGCTGCGCCTCGACGGACGGACCGCCGATGCTGATCGCCGGGGGCAGCAGGGCCGCGGCCCGACGGGCCGGCACCCACGAGCTCGGGTTCATCTCCCAGACAGCCCAGCCCGGCCTCAAGGAGTACTACGAAGCCCAGTGCCGCGAACACGGGCATCAGCCGGCCATGTTTCAGGGTCCGGTACCCGGCTCGGCCACAACGGTTTTCGTCGCCGACGACGTCGATGAGGCCTGGGACGAGCTGGGGCCGCACCTGTTGCACGACGCTCGCATGGCGGCGTCCTACCGGCCGCACGACGACGCGGTCGCGAGCATCACCCGCGCCGACAGCGTGACGGCCTTGCGTGCTGAGGGCGCTGACGGCGGCCCCTACCGGATCCTGACACCGCAACAGGCCGCCGATTACGCGCAGCCGCTTCCGTTGCATCCGCTGTGCGGTGGCCTGGCGCCAGAGGTGGCCTGGCGGTACCTGCAACGCGCCACCGCCGAATGAGAGGGGACAATGCCCGTGCGTGTCGTCGTATGGTCCACCGGGGGAGTCGGGTCCCACGCGATCGAGGCCGTCCGGGGCCGACCTGACCTTGAACTCGTTGGCGTGTGGGTGCATTCGCCCGACAAGGTGGGCAAGGACGCCGGTGAACTCGCCGGCGGCGAGCCACTGGGCCTCCGAGCGACTCATGACGCCGAGGCGCTGATCACCCTGCGGCCGGACTGTGTGGTGTACGCGGCCAGCGGTCCGGAACGCGACGCCGCCGCGGTGCCCGACTACCTGCGACTCCTGCAGGCGGGCATCAATGTCGTGTCGACGTCATCGACGAGTCTGGTGTATCCGCCGTCGTACTTCTCTCCGCAGTGGCGCGACGAGCTGCAGCAGGCGGCGCTCGCCGGAGGGGCATCCTTCTACGCCTCGGGGATCTTCCCCGGCTTCGCCTCGGATCAGCTCGCGTTGATGCTCACCACCCAGTCGAAAAGAATCCGCCGCATTACCGTGAGCGAGGTGTCGCTCAACGACCACTACCCGGTGGCCGACGTGATGGTGAACGGCATGGGCTTCGGCCGCCCACTGGAATTCGAACCGATGCTCAAGACGCCCGGCTTCATCGAAATGGCTTGGAAAGCACCGCTATACCTGATTGCCGACGGACTGCAAGTCCAGATCGACGAGGTGCGCGGCACCCTGGACCGCCAGCTGACCACACGCGATATCGAGGTCGCGTTCGGCACCATCCCCGCCGGCACCTGTGGTGCCGTGCGGACCAGGGCCGCCGCGGTGGTCGACGGCCGGGAAGCCATCGTGATCGAGCACGTGATCCGGATGGCACGCGACGTCGCACCCGACTGGCCGGCCTCGGACAGCGACGCCACCTACCGCGTCGACATCGACGGCGATCCCGACGTGCACTGCGTGCTGACGCTCGGCGCGCCCGAAGGTCATGGCGCCGGCAGAGCGGCGATGGCGGCCACCGCCATGCGCGTGGTCAATGCCATCCCGTATGTCGTCGCGGCGCAACCCGGTCTGCTCAGTTCGCTGGATCTGCCGACGACGTTGCCGCGCCATGTGTTTGGCGGCTAGGCGAGTTGCACGCGGCCGGTGATCAGATCCATGATCGCCTTGCCCGGGGCGAAGGACCCGGTGATCGACGCCATGGCGTGTCCCTGGTCGACGTTCAGCGTGATCCCGTTGACCGAGGCCGCTGCGTCGCTGTTGAGCATGATCATCGCCTTGCCGATGTCCTCGGGAGTCAGGGTCGCGCTGCCGGTGTCGTCGCGGTAGTCCTGAGCGAAGGTCAGCCACAGGTCGGCATTCGCGCGCGCCAGCGGAGTGTCGGTGGGGCCGGGGCAGACCGCGTTGATCCGCACACCCTTCTTCTGGAACGGGTAACCCTGCCACGCGACATACCCGTTGATCGCCTTCTTGCTGAACCCGTAGTGGATGATGCCCTGCGGCTCGCGCTCCTGGCACCAGTCGTGCGCGGACTTGTAGTCCGGCGCGGCCAGGAAGTCCTGAACGAGTTCCAGGTCGTTCTCCCAGCCCATCCCGGCCACCGACGAGATGAAGCAGATGGCCGCGCCACGGGGGAGCAGGTCCTTCTCGAACAACCGCTCGATCAAATGGCGGTGCCCGATGAAGTTGACCCGCATCAGCTTTGGCCCGTCGGCCACACCGGCGGCGGAGAACAGCTTGTGCACCGGCCCGTCCAGCTCGTCGACAGCGCGGTCGATCGCATCCTGGTCGCTGAGGTCCAGTGAGATCACCCGATCGACATCGAAGTCCACCGGCGCGAAGTCCATCACGGTCACATGCGCTCCGAGCGACTTGGCGAGCTGTGCCGCTGCGGCGCCCATTCCGGTCGCGCCGCCGACCACCAGGACGCGCTTGCCCTCGTAGCCCAATAAGTCTGACGCCGTCGTCATCTTCAACCCCTTAATTCCCTGGTGGTTCGTGCACCGACGTTACAGTATCCGGACAAGATGTAAGTTTCAATCGGGTGGTTGACCGTTGTCGCAGATCCCACGTAGCCTACGTGGGACAAATTTTAGGTCAGGCGGAATCAGCTGTGTTCACCCTGCGCTTCGACATGCGGGCCCCTGCTTTCGGGGCCGATCCGGCAGCGTTGTACGCCACCGCGCCGCAGATGTGCGCGTGGGCGGAAGACCACGGCTGCCTGGCCGCCGTCATGCGTGAGCACCACGGCTCCGAGGACGGCTACCTGCCGTCGCCCCTGCTCCTGGCGTCGGCGGTGGCCGCAAGTACGCAGCGGCTGACGTTGAGCCTCATCCTGATCCTGCCGTTCTACGACCCGGTGCGACTGGCCGAGGACATCGCGGTGCTCGACATCCTCAGCAACGGGCGGGCCTCCTACATCATGGCGCTGGGCTACCGGCCGGAGGAATACAAGATCTTCGGGCTCGATCTCGGTGACCGTGGCCGGCTGGCCGACGAGAAGCTGGGCCTGCTGCGCCGGCTGCTTGCCGGGGAGACGGTGGTCCGGGACGGCCGGCAGATCTTCGTGACGCCCCGGCCGCTGACCGCCGGAGGGCCCGCGATGATGTGGGGCGGCGGAAGTCTGGCCGCGGCCCGGCGGGCCGGTAGGTATGGGCTGGGCATGCTGGCCAATGCCAATGTGCCGGGGATGCAGCAAGCCTACGAGGATTCCTGCCGCAAGCACGGCTACCAGCCTGGGCCGACGTTCTTTCCCGACCGCAGCACGCCGTCGGTGTGCTTCGTCGCCGACGATGTGGACGAGGCCTGGGCGGAGTTGGGCGAGTATCTGTTGCACGACGCGCGCACCTATGCGGCGTGGAATCCCGGCAACGAGGTGTCGGCGGGTTTCACTCATGTCGACACCGTCGACGAGTTGCGCGAGGCCGCGGCCTCGCACGTGATCTACTCGGTGCCGGAGGCGATTTCGCGGGTGCGCGCCGGAAAGATGCTGGCGATGTCACCGCTGTGCGGCGGGCTGCCGCCGGAGATCGCGT
This sequence comes from Mycobacterium paragordonae, assembly GCF_003614435.1. Lineage (NCBI taxonomy): Bacteria > Bacillati > Actinomycetota > Actinomycetes > Mycobacteriales > Mycobacteriaceae > Mycobacterium > Mycobacterium paragordonae. The sequence continues at coordinate 4,187,680 of NZ_CP025546.1, read as the reverse complement.
GGCCGTATCTCAAGCGGGTAGGGGAGGTCGTGCTGCCTGAGGCTTCCGGGACATCCGGAAACAGCGAGAGCACGCTCGGCGAATTGCTGTCGAACAAGAACGGGTGATTGATGACTGGGGCCAGCACCACCGAAATCTATTACGACCCTTTTGACTTCGAGATCGACGACAATCCGTACCCGATCTGGAAGCGGATGCGGGACGAAGTCCCGTTGTACTACAACGAGAAATACAATTTCTACGCGCTGAGCCGCTACGAGGACGTCGCCCCCGAACTGACGAACTGGGAGACCTACCGCTCGGGCCGCGGCACCACCATGGACATCATCATGAGCGGAATCCAGGTGCCGCCCGGGGTGATCCTGTTCGAAGACCCGCCTCTGCACGACCTGCATCGCCGTTTGTTGTCAAGGGTTTTCACGCCGCGGCGGATGGAGGCGATCGAGCCGCTGACCCGGGACTTCTGCGTGCGCGCGCTCGACCCGCTGGTCGGCTCCGGCCGGTTCGACTTCATCGAGAATCTCGGCTCGATGATCCCGATGCGCACCATCGGCTACCTGCTGGGCATCCCGGAAGAGGGCCAGGCGCACATCCGGGACCGCGGTGGGCGCGCCATCAACCTCACCGAGGGCACCTTCCGGGCCGTCGACCACGACCTGTTCGAGAAGAGCTACGAGGTGTTCTCCGACTACATCGACTGGCGGACCCAACATCCCTCCGACGACCTGATGACGCAGCTACTCAACGCCGAGGTCGAAGACAACGGGGTGACCCGGCGCCTGGATCGCACCGAGGTGCTGATGTACACCAGCATGATCGCCGGTGCCGGCAACGAGACGACCACCCGGCTGATCGGGTTCATCGGCCAGCTGCTGGCCGAGCATCCCGATCAGCGCGCCGAGATCGTGGCCAATCCGTCCTTGATCCCGATGGCCATCGAGGAGGTGTTGCGCTACGAGGCGCCGTCGCCGGTGCAGGCGCGCCACGTCGCCCACGATGTCGAGTGTCACGGCACGGTGGTACCCGAAGGCTCAATCATGTTGCTGCTCAACGGGTCGGCCAACCGCGACGAGCGCCGGTACGTGGATGGAGAGCGGTTCGACATCCACCGCGGCGGCGCGCACCTGAGCTTCGGGCACGGTCTGCACTTCTGTCTGGGCTCGGCACTGGCCCGCATGCAGGCGCGGGTGGCCCTCGAAGAAGTGATCAAACGCTGGCCGGAATGGGACGTCGACTACGACAACGCCGTCAAAGCGCACACCAGCAGTGTGCGGGGCTGGGCGAAACTGCCTGTCATCACGGGGTAATGTCGGCCGGTGTTTGCCTACCGGTTGCCCGCCACCATGGTGGCGCTGACATTGGCGGCGGTGGGGTGTAGTCACTCGAGCCAGGCACCGCGGACCAGCAACGCGGTCAAAGTGACGATGACCAACAACGGCGGCAGCAATCGCTGCGTGCTGGACACCACGACCGTTCCGGCCGGTCCAGTGACCTTCACGGTGTCCAATGCGGGCGCACTGGGCATCTCTCACGTGGAGTTGCTCAAAGACCAGCGCATCATCGGCGAGAAGGAAAGCGTGGACCCCGGCGAGGAACCCGTGTCCTTCACCGTCACCCTGGACGGCGGCGCCTACCAGATCTATTGTCCCAGCGCGGGCGTCGAATATCAGACCCTGACCGTGACGGGGCGGGCACCGGCGCCTGCTGACGGGCCGGTGGCAGCTCTATTCCTCAAGGCCGCCAAGGACTTCGCCCCGTACGTTGTCGATCAAATGGGTCAACTCAAAGGTGCGGTGCAGGCACTCGATGCGGCCGTGCAGTCGGGCAACGTCGACGGCGCGAAAGCGGCTTACGCGCAGGCGCGACCGTTCTACGGGCGCATCCAGTCGAGCGTGGACGGTTATCTGCTGCCAGGATTCACCGTCGGTGACAACGCGGGGAATCTCGATTACCTGATTGACATGCAGGAGGCCACTCCCGTCGACGCCAAGGTCGGCTGGAAAGGCTTTCACGCCATCGAGCGCGACCTGTGGCAGGCCGGTGCCATCACGGCCGGCACCAAGGCGCTCAGCACCGAATTGGTCAGCAACATCGGCACATTGAACACCACGGTCGCCACCCTGCGTTTCCGGCCGGAGGATGTGGCCAACGGCGCGGCCGATCTGATCGAGGATGTCTACAACACCAAGATCACCGGTGAGGAAGAAGCGTTCAGCCACCTCGATTTCGTCGACTTCGCCGCCAACGTCGAAGGCGCACAACAGGCCTACAAGTTGTTGCGGCCGGGGCTGAATGAGATCGACAGCAGCCTGGTGCAGCAGATCGATCAGCAATTCCAGGATGTCCAGGCCATGCTGGATCACTACCGTGATCCGACGAAGCTGGGTGGCTACCGGATCTACACGTCGGATGTGCGCGAGCGCGACACGCCCAAGTTGACCGCGGTCATCGCGCCGCTGCATCAGAGTCTGTCCGCCATCGCCCAGAAAGTCGTCACCGCGAACTGACCGGGCGACTGTTCAAACGGTGGTAAACGGGTACGGCAACCCGATGGAGATCACGATCACCTTCGTCGGCAACGCCACCACGTTGATTCGCAGCGGGGATATCACCGTGCTGACGGATCCGAACTTCCTGCACAAGGGCCAACGCGCGTATCTCGGCCATGGCCTGGTGTCCAAGCGCCGCCGAGAACCCGCACTGTCCGCCGACCAGCTGCCCCCGATCGATGCGGTCGTGCTGTCGCACATGCACGGTGACCATTGGGACCGCGTCACCGAAAAGCACCTGGACCGCCGGCTGCCGATCCTGACCACCCCGAAGGCGGCCGGCAGGCTGCGGCAGAAGGGGTTCGAGCAATCCTGCGCAATGTCGACCTGGCAGACGCACACCATCGTCAAGGGCGACCGGCAGCTGACCGTGACATCACTGCCCGGCCGTCACGCCCCGATGTGGGCCAGGGCGCTGGTCCCGCCGGTGATGGGCAGCATGCTGGAGTTCGGCCCGGTCGACGGCCCGCAGCGCCGCCGGCTCTACATCTCCGGCGATACCCTCCTGGTCGACGAACTCGGCGAGATACCTGTTCGGTTCGACGCCATCGACGCAGGCATCCTGCACCTCGGCGGGACCCGGCTACCCGCCGGATCCAGGCTGCCATTCGGACTCACCGTGACGATGGACGGCCAACAGGGAGCCGGGTTGGTCGAACTGCTCGACCTGCCGAAGACGATCCCGATCCACTTCGACGACTACACCGTTTTCGCATCGCCCCTGGCCGAGTTCACACAGGAGATGACGCGCCGCGGAATTGGCGATCGCGTCGTCGAGATCGAGCGGGGTGGTTCCGTCTCGATCTGAGACGATCTAAGCCTGATCGACCAGGACCGCGCCGTCGGGCCGGTCCCCGAGGGTCTGCAGCTGCAGCGCAAGGCTTTCGCCCTGCGCGGTGAGCCTCAGGATCTGGGCCAGCTCGGCGGGCGCGTCACACTGCATGTAGTGATCGGCGCCCGGCACCACCCAGTACCGGCTACGGGACGGCATACCGCGCAGATACGTCTGCCAGACATGGTTCGCGACCCGCAGCGGGGCCACCGTGTCGTGCAGGCCCCAGACCAGCGTGACGTTGACTGGAAGCTGGGAAAGTCTTTCCAGCCAACTCTTTTCATCAGCAGCACGCTCATGCAGATACTGGATGGTGTCCGGCAGCACCCGCATCCCGTCGTTGTAGGCAAAGCACTTCGCCAGTGCCGCGATCTCGGGATTGTCCGGGGTGCGGCGCGGCATGAAGGTGGTGAATCCGAGGCCGGCGGCCAGTAACTCCGGCGTCGTCTCCGCGGCGGTGGCGCGGGCGGTCTTGTCGTTGAGCAGCGCGGTCTGGAACGCCGTCAGGTTCGACAACGGCAGGTAGATATTGCCGTTGGTGAGAATCAGATCACTTGGCAGTGCCGACTTTTCGGCCAGCAGGCCCACCGCGATCATGCCGACGCTGCAGCCGCGGTCGTGCGTGATCATCTGGTAGTCGGTCAGCTTCCACACCTCGGTGATGGCGTGCACGAGCAGACGCGCATCGTCGTAGAGCGAATAGACGTAGGGCTCGGGCGGCTTGTCGGACACGCCGTAGCCGGGAAAGTCCAGGGCGAAGATCTCGAACTCGTCTTTGAGCTCCCGCGCCAACGGGAAGTAGTCGATGCTGGACGTCGGAAACCCGTGCACGCACACCAGTGCCGGCTTACCCGGCGTGCCGTAGCGCCGCAGAAACACCGTGACCGACTGCCCGTCATTGGCTTCGGTGGTTGAGCGCCAACGCAATTCCGTTCCGCCGTTGTTCCATTCGACGAAAATGTCCATGGCTGTGGCCTTTCTAGGCTAGAGGGAACGTCACGACGGACAGGAGGAGCGGTGACTGGTTGCCCTTGAGTTGAGGGGTCGCCAGCATGTCCGGGCCGAAGAACGAGCCGCTGAGGTAATTGTCGGCACTCCACACCTGGGCTGGATTGACCTGGCCCTGGTAGCTGAAACCCTCGATGACGTAGGGCTGGCCGTCGGCCTCGAACAGCGACGGTCCGTTCATCAGCTGGAAGTGCAGGTGCGGTGCGTTGGAGTTGCCGGTGTTGCCCAGCTTGGCGATCTGCTGACCCTTCTTGACCTTGTCGCCGGGCTTGACCAGCAGTGAGCCCTGGATGAGGTGGGCGTACATGGCGTAGAGGCCGTCGCCGATGTCCAGGATGATGTGGTTGCCGTCGACGTTGTCGACGGTCAGCTTGGCGGCCAGGACCGGGTCGGAGGCGGGCAGGATGCCGGGCACGTTGGCTTCGACATTGTCGAGCGTGGACACGACCGTGCCGTCGGCCACCGCGTAGATCGCCGACCCGTAGTCGATGAAGCTCTCGTTCCTGGTCTGATCGCCGGCGTAGAAGTTGCCCTGATCGTTCATCCGCATCCAGTCGATCGCGAAGCGCTGACTGTTGTTGAGCTTCATGTTCAGCGGCAGGATGGCGTCGCGGTGCGCCCAGCCCGGGTCGCAGCACCCGTTGAACGCCACCCAGTTGTTGCCTTTCAGCGGTGCGGCGATGACGCGCGGCATCCCGGCGGAGATGTTGAACGGCGCGCCCAGGGTGTCGAAGGGACCCGGCTCTTTCGACGCCGGGTTGGCCACACCGTTGCCGTGGAACCGGAGCATCACCGCCTTCGGGAAGTCGGACAGGTTGTCCTGGCGGAAATCGATGAGCAGCGACCGCGAAGTGCCCGGTGGGATGGTGAAGTCTGGCGCCGGGGCAGCGGGCAGCACGCGCAGCCGGTTGCAGTTGCCGTAGTTGCATGCGGGATCGACCAATTGGTTGCCGGAGAACGACGCGAGGACCTTGCCGGGCTCCTTCCCGTCGACCACGTCGACGCCGTTCAGCGTGGCAGGCTCCGAACTGGAGTTGGTGACCTGCATGTCGAACGCCAGATGATATTTGTCGTCGGTGCCGGGGAAGGGGAACGTCGGCCGGCTGATCGGGGCGACCGTCAACGGCGTGAAGGCATTGGGGACGGTGACGCCGTTCAGAGGGTCTGGCGGTGCGGGGGTACTCGTGGCGGCGGGTTGCTTTGGCGAGGTGGTACACGCGGCAAGGATGAGCACGAACCCCAGGACCGCCAAACTGCGCCGTTTCGCCATCGGGTGAGCATAGTATTCCCGCCCGGTGTTCCGGCTGCTTACCATGCTGGGCATGTTCAACACGCGGGTGATCGGGCTGGCCGAATACCGGATCCGCGCCGGGCATCCCGGTGTGCTCACCGCCCGCTACCTCACCGCGGGCTCCCGGTCGCTCGGCTCCGGTCGCGCCGCGGGGGATGTGGTCGATGGCTTCACCGGTCGGTACCGCGTCCAATATTTCGATGGCACAGGCAAATTCGCCGGCGACCTGGATCTGCAGATCCAGCCGGCCGGGGAAGGGTATCGACTGACCTGGCGGCACCGCGCCGAGAATGTACGGCTTCCGGTGGCCGTCGGCGAGGTGGTCTATGAAGGCATCGGATTCCTGACGAGTGCCGACACGATGGCCATCTCCTACTGGATGGCCGAAAAGCCGACATCGGCGATCGAGCTGCGGCCGCTGTTGTGAGGAACGGGTACGAATGAAATCGCAATGGTGTAACGACATGAAATCGCTAGTCAAAGAAAACAATAACGAATCTCCAACTATCGGTCGTGTCGCGCCAAAATCATTCGGAGATCGATTCGGCCACACCCGCGAGATAGGGGGATCGTGCTCAAACGGTTCCGCGCTGCTCTGGTGGTGGCCGTCGCATTGTGTCTGGGAGGGGGCTTGGCGACGGCCGATCCCGGGGGGTTCAGGAGTGTGGTGACCCCCGGCTGCGAGCAGCGGACACTGGTCTTGTCCGCGTTTCCAGCCGAATCCGACGCGGTGCTGGCTCATACCCTGCTCGAGCCGAATCCCGTTGGGGTTTATGACAGGCAGTACTACTACCGCGGTTCGATCGCCGGCAAGAAGGTGCTGGTGGCGATGACCCGGATCGGGTTGGTGAACGCGACGGCCGTCACCGAGGCCGCGTTGAGTCGCTTCACCTGCGCTTCGGGCACGTCCATTGGGGCAGTGATCTTTTCGGGGGTGGCCGGTGGTGCCGGCCGGACCAGCGTCGGCGACGTGGCGATACCGGCGCAGTGGACGCTGGACAATGGCGCCACGTACCAACCCGTCGATCCCGGCATGCTGGCGGCGGCGCAGACGCTGACCGTCCAACTCAGCAGCGTCAACAACCTGGGTAATCCGATGTGCCTGTGCCGCCACGTCCCCAACGTGAAGCTGAATGATCTTGGCCGCCAGCCACAGTTGTTCGTCGGCGGCAACGGGTACAGCCACGACGCGAACAACGGCCAGGCGTTTCCGTGTGTCCCCAACGCCGGCGACGTCTTCGGCTGCCAACCGTGCAGCCCGCCCGGTCGCTCGCTGCTGTATACCGGCAATTTCTTCCAGGCCATCGGGCCGTGGCTGGCCAAGGGCTTATTGAGCAACCTGAACATTCAGACCGCCGACAACCCGGCCTACGACGCGGTGGATCAGGAGACGGCCGCGTCACTGGCTGTCGCGACGGCACACGGCGTGCCGTTCCTGGGGATCCGTGGGATGTCGGACGGGCCGGGGGATCCGCTGGGGCTGCCCGGTTTTCCGTTCCAGTTCTTCTTCTACAAGCAGATCGCGGCGGAGAACGCCGCGCGGGTGGTGGAGGCGTTCATGGCGAATTGGGCGGGGCCGTAGCGCGCGGTGTTTGTCGCTCGAAGGCGGGCAGTCATGGTGCCGTCAGGCCGACTTGCGTGATGTGACGTGAGATAAAGGATCTGGGCCAGCCGGGGCCAGCTCGCTGGGAAAAGCGACTAACCACTTGCCCGCCTCGCAGCGACAACTACTCCGTCCCGCGGCCCACCGGGCGTGCGGGATCCGAACTCCACTCCGACCAGGACCCGGGATAAAGCGCGACCTGCCGGCCCGCGGCAGCGCACGCGGCGACAATCACAGCCGCGGTGACGCCGGACCCGCAGTAGACCCCGGTGCCGCCGTCGGGCAACCGATGTTCATCGACGACGAACGTCCCGTCGTCAGCCAACAGCGTCCCGAACGGCAGGTTCTTGGCGCCGGGGATGTGCCCGGCGACGGGATCGAGCGGTTCGACTTCGCCGCGGTAGCGCTCCGGCGCGCGAGCATCGAACAAGTCCACGCCCTCCGCCTGTTCCGCGGTCAACGTGGGTTGCGCGCCGGCGTACAAATCCTGATGCGCCACAGTCACATTGCCCGGTTCCGGGTGGACCTCGCCGGTCTGCAGCTCGCCGCCCGCGGACCGCCAGGCGCCGAGCCCCCCGTCCAGGATGCGGACATCGCCGAGCCCCGCCGCGGTCAGCACCCACCAGGCCCGCGCCGAAGCGGCCCGATTCCAATCGTCGTAGATCACCACAGGCTGCTCCGAGCGAACTCCCCAGCGCCGCAACGCTTCCTGCAGTTGGCTACCAGATGGCAGTGGATGCCGGCCCCGGCCCGCCACCGCGTGGTCGCTCAGGTCGTCGTCCAGCGAGACATACACCGCGCCGGGCAGGTGGCCGTCCAGGTAGGCCGGGTGACCGTCGGGAGCGTCGAGCCGCCAACGCACGTCGAGAATCGTCACCGGTTCCCCCGCGTCGATCCGGCGACCCAACTCGGCGGCTGAAATCAGAACATGGTCGCGCGCAGTCACGCACCAACCCTATCCTCGACTGATGGCGCGATGGTTTTTCCCGTACTGGGCCGCGATTGCGCTGGCCCTGAACCTTGCCACGGCGAGCCCGGCCGACGCCGTACCCAACACGAACTGCACGCTCACCACGCCGGTGCGGGAGGTGCAGCACGTGTCCGAGCTGCCGCCCGAGTTGCGCAGCCTGTTGCCCCCGATCGCCGACATCGGTGCGCCCTTCAACAGCACGGATTCGGTCAATGACCCGAATCTGCCGTTTCGCCGCCTGATTCGCGCCGGCAGCCGGGGCGGCGACTGGTTCGTCTGGTACGAGCACGGCGGAATCGGCTACTTCTGGCAGGCCGTGGTCGCCCGCGTCGCGCCCGGTGGTCAGCCAACCGTGTTGGCCAACGCCGGAACCATTTCCGACACGCTGTGCACGGTGACCGACGGGGCCTTTGCCGGCAAGGTTCCGCCCTACCCGCAAGGAGCGTGGGAGGCGAGTGCTTTTTAGCCGGGCCAGGCGTCCCACCGGATCATGCTGCGCAGCGGGCCGGCGAACACCGGCCGCACGACTCCAGACCGCCACCGTTGTTCGACCAACGGCGCCAGTGCGACGCTAACGGCCAGCGGGTCGTCATCGAGATAGATCACCGTCACGTAGTGCGGGTCGGTGCGCCACCCGCGCGGCGCCGGCGTGCAGATCGAGCCGAACGTCCACGCTCCAGCGACACCGGCGACGGCGAGCAGTGCCGGGTAGTGCTCGGCGCGCAACCACTGCAGCCAAGAATCGGGTGGCCCGCCGGTGGGTTCCTCGACCAGCAACAGCACGCCGCGGTGCGGCCGGAACGGCACCACCTCAGCCGACACCAGTGCCTGCGGCGCTGAATTCCATTGCAGCAGGCGAAGACCGGAGATCTGCAGCAATGGACGCATGGCCGGCATCCGACCGTTTTCGCGCAGCACGCGACCGAGTTCGACGAATTCGCGCAGGGTTTCGGTGACGGATTCGCCGACCAGGTAGTGGACGACGTTGCCGATGTCGCCCAGCGGTCCGTGCCCGACGATGCGGTGCGCGGGGTAGTCGCCGTCGGCGATCCAGCGCAGCCCGTGCACGATTCCGGGCAACTGGTACTGCTCGGGCATGTGGTCGAGCAGGTGCCAGCGCAGATAGCCGTCGTCGGTGGGCGCCGCGGCGGTGAGGCTGAAGACACCCGCCCGGACCCGGTTCATCCGGCGTTCAGTTCGGCGAGGGCGTGCAGGTTCTCCAGGTAGTGCTGCAGTGAATCGTGGCGGAAGGTGGCACTGACGATGGTGGCGCCGTGCGCCACGGTCTCGGCGATCAGCTCGCGGGCGCGATCGGGTTCGTTGAGTGGATCCAGCCGGTGCGCGGGTCCCAGCACCACCTCGAAATCCCGAGGAAGGTCGCAGCGGCCCAACCATTCTCGTGCCTGCGGCAGGCTCACGTTGAACGGCGCCCAGCCGTCGGCCAGGTTCACGGCCCGGCGCAACGACCGCAGCGTGCGGCCGCCGATCCACACCGGCACCCTAGGTTGCACCGCGCACGGGTCGACGACCATGCCGTCGAACGAATAGAACTCGCCATGATAGGCGGGCTCGGACACCGACAGGGCCGCGCGAAGCGCCCGCAATGCGTCGTCGCCGCGCACGCCGCGGTCCTCGAACGGGGCGCCGATTAAATCAAACTCCTCTTTGAGCGAGCCGACGCCGACGCCGAGGATGAGCCGCCCATTGCTGACCTTGTCCAGGGTGCCGTAGCGCTTGGCGATCTCTAGCGGGTGGTGGTAACCCAGCACCAACACGTTGGTGGCCAACCGGATCCGCTGGGTGCGCGCCGCCAGGTAGCCGAAGGTGGCCAGCGGATCCCAGTAGCGCGCGCCGCGGCGGGCCTGCTCGGCGGCGGGTAGCGCGATGTGCTCGCTGCAGGTCAGGTGGTGAAAGCCGAGCCGGTCCGCGGTTTCGGCGACCCGCGCGATCTCCTGGATTGATGCGTCGATCTCCCAGTCGGCGCTCACCCCGGGGAACATCGTCACCACGGGTGTGGCGATCGATATCCGGGGAGACAGCTTTGCGGTCGTCTTTGCGGGCACGGCACTCATCGCGCTAGATTCTAACAGTGCTCGAATTGATTCGAACATGGCTCGAATGACGGCGCGGCGCGCATACGGCGAGTTGGACCGCACCCAGGTGGTGTCCTCGCTGCACACGCTGGCGCGACGCGTCGGGGTGCAACAGGTGACCATGCGCGAGCTGGCCGCCGAACTCGGCGCCGCGGTGCCGTCCGTCTACTACCACGTACCCGGAAAACAGGCCGCGCTGGATCTGCTCGCCGAGTCGGTGCTGGCCGGCATCCCGGTGCCCGAGACCGGCCCGTGGGACGTCCGGCTGGGCGGACTGTACTGTGCGGCACGCGAAGTCATGCTCGATGTGCCAGGGATAGCGGGCATTCTGCAGACCCGCGGCGGCGGGGAGCGGGCCCGTCGCCTGGACCGGCTCAGCCGCTCGCTGCTGGCCGAAGCGGGGCTCACCAAATCCGTTGCCGCAGCAGCGCATACGGTGCTCTACACCTACCTGCTGGGCTCGGTCAGCTTGGACGAGGCGCGTGTCAAGCCAACATCCACCAAGCGTTTCCGCGCCGGTCTGGACGTCATTATCGCCGGTATCAAGGCATCCGAGGGGGAGTCATGACCGTTCCGAAGCTGGGGTCGCTGGTCGTCGAGAACCAGGACACGCAGTCCGATCGCGATGCCGCGGCGGTGCTCAACCCCGACACCTTCATCACCGGCGCGCCCTTCGACGCGATGGCCAGGCTGCGCGCCGACGCGCCGGTGCACCCGGTGCAGATGTCCGGCCTGCCGAGAGCTTGGCTGCTGACCAAGCATGCCGACGTCCGATTGGTCAGCCGCGACACCGACACCTTCACCAGCAACAGGGGTAACACGCTGGTCGAGGTGGAGGCCGGGCCGACCTCGGCGATGCTGCCGGGTATCGACCCGCCGCGACATGTGCACTACCGCAAGCTGATCAACCAGGGCTTCACCGCGCGCAACGTGCTGCGCCTGGAACCCCACATGCGCCAGGTCGCCCGCAACATCGTCGCCGACATCACCGAGAAGGGCGAATTCGACGCCGTGCCCGACATTTCCGCGGAGATGTCGCTGCAGGTGATCGCCGACGTGTTGGGTGTGCCCGCCGAAGACCGGATGGAGGTGTTCCGGTGGAGCAACGCGATCGGCACGCTGGGCATCGAGGACCCCGACTACGCGCCCACTCCGGAGGCGCTCGGGCAGGCGGCCGCCGAGATGTTCCGCTATTGCGGCGAACTCGTCAAGCACCGGCGCACTCATGGCCTGACCGACGACATCCTGTCGGCTCTGCTGGCCGCGGAGGTGGACGGCGAGAAGCTCAACCGTGATCAGCTCAACGAATTCTTCCTGCTGTTGGCCATCGCCGGTAACGAGACCACCCGAAACACGCTCAGCCACGGCATATTAGCGCTGTCCCGACACCCCGAGCAGCAGGCGCTGCTGGCCCGCGAACCGGACGCCGTCAAGCCGGCGGTCGAGGAACTGCTGCGCTGGGCGAGTCCGGTCATGCATTTCCGGCGCACCGTCACCCGCGACGTCGAGATCCGTGGCCGGCAGATCCCCGCCGGTGACTGGGTGCTGATGCATTACCTGTCCGCCAACCGTGACGAGGAGGTGTTCGACCGCGCCGACGAATTCGATGTCACCCGAACGGATGCCGGGCACGCCGCGTTCGGTGGCGGGGGAGTGCACTTCTGCCTCGGCGCCCAACTCGCCCGGCTGGAGCTGCGGGTGATGCTGGAGGAGCTGTATCCCCACGTGCCCGGGCTGACGGTCACCGGAGAGCCGGACCGGCTGCGGTCGTCGTTCTTCCATGGCATTAAACGACTTCCGTGCAGTACCGGCTAGTTACCTTTTCTAGTTGCCTTCAGCCTTCGTGATCTGATCGCCCAGGTCGTCCGCGGCCAACCGCGCCTGCAGGAACGCGCCGGTCGTCGGCAGGCTGAGGTGCAACTGCGAGGCCCCGCTGACGGCGACGTCGCCACGCTCCAGGGTGAAGTCCAGCACGTGGCCGCCGGCAGTGCGGTCGTCATTCAGAAAGTGCAGGTGGTAACCCGCGACGGAGATGCCTTGTTCGAAGTCGGGGGTGCGAAACCCGACCAGGGTGCCGTCGATGTCGGTGAACCGGGTTTCGGCCTGTCCTTCGGTCGCCTCGGTCAGCGGCGGATAGGGCTGCTGCTGTTCCATCACGGTGCGGGTGTGCAGGTCGGCGAATCGGCCGGTGACCCGGATCGCGTAGATCAGGTTGGTGCTGGTGATCTGCTCGTCGATGGCGGCGGTCACCGCGGCGCGGTCGGTGCGTTCCGTGATCGCGATGCCGAAGTCGCGGTGGAACCGGGTGATCGCCGCGAACGGGGTGCGGTCGGTTTGCGCTGCGCGCGTGGCGGTTCCGTCGGCGCGCAAGCGGTAGCAGACACCGTCCAGAATCACCATCTCGCCGTCGAGATGATTGAAGGTGCCCAGCCCGAAGTCGCCGTGCTGCAGGATGTCGGCCACGGTGGCGTCGCCGTCGTATACGCCGTCGAGCAGGGCGCTGATCGTGGAGTACTGGTACACCTCGGACTGGTGGCCGAGCAGCCCGGCCGCCCAACGGCGGAAGTGCTCGCGCGCGTTGCTCATTCGAACGTGTCGTCGTGTAGATGGGCGGCCAGGTCGACGTTGTGGCTGTAGTCGACCGGGACATCGATCAGCGACGGTCCGGGTTCGGCGAGCGCGTGTCGCAGCACGGAGCCGAACTCCTCGAGGCTGTCCACTCGGTAGCCGTGTGCGCTAAATGCCTTGGCATAGGAGACGACGTCGTAATCAGCCAGCTGCACACCGGATTTGCGGCCGTATTTCAGCTCCTCCTGAAAGCCCACCATGTCGTAGCCGTTGTCGCGAAAGATGATGTGGGTGAACGTCAAACCCAGCCGGGTGGCGGTCTCGAGTTCCTGCGCGGAGAACAGGAACCCGCCGTCGCCGGAGACCGATACGACGGGGGTGCCCGGCCGGACCAGGCAGGCGGCCATCGCCCACGGTAGCGCGACCCCGAGGGTCTGTTGCCCATTGGAGAACAACAGCCGGCGCGGCTCGTAGACCCGGAAATGCCGGGCCAGGTAGATGTAGACCGAGCCGATGTCGCAGGCGATGGTCGCGGTGTCGTCGAGTTCCTCGCGCAGCCGCAGCACGACCGCGACCGGGTTCAGCCCCGGGCCGGCCGGAGCCTGATCGCGCGCGGCGTTGTCGATGTGCGCCAAGGTCTTACGCTGAACCTCGATCTCGGCCTGATACTCGGGGGTCACAGCCAGGCCGGCCAGCGAGTCCGTCAGCGCGGTGAGCGTCGCCGCGATGTCGCCGCGCAGTTCCACCGTCGGCAGGTAGTGGTTGTCGACATCGGCCGGGACGGAGTCGATATGCACGATCGTGCGCCCGGCGTTGTTGTTCCACAGCACCGGGTCGTATTCCACCGCGTCGTAACCGATGGTGACGATGACGTCGGCGTGGGCCACGATCACGTCGCCGGGCTGGTTGCGGAACAGCCCGACCCGGCCCAGGAAATAATCCTCCAGTTCGCGGGATATGACGCCGGCGGCCTGGAAAGTCTCCACGACCGGCAATCCCGTCGCGGCCACCAAAGCCCGGAAGGCCGTGCAGGTTTCGGGATCGGCGCCGCGGATCCCGACCAGCAGTGCGGGTCGCTGCGCGGCACGGATCAGGTCGGCCGCCCGCGCCACCAGCTCGGACGGCGCCGCCGCCAGCGGGGGGATGGGCAACAGTGCGATGATGCCTGCGGTGGTCGGGGCGGCCAGCACGTCAGCAGGCAATACGACCGCGGCAGCGCCACGCGGTTCGGTCAGTGCCGCGCGGAATGCGGACACGGTTGCTTCGGCGGCGTTGTCGGGATGATTGATCTCGCCGGTGAATTTGGTGACGGTCCGCAACAGCGCCGCCGCGTCCATCGACTGATGGGTGCGTTTGAGCCGGTCCTCACGCTGCACCGCACCGCACAGCGCCACCACCGGGTCCTGTTCGGTGTTCGCGGTGAGCAGGCCGGTGGCCAGGTTGGCGGTGCCCGGCCCGGAGGTCACCAGGACGACGCCGGGGATGCCGGTCAGGCGGCCGATCGCAGCGGCCATGAACGCAGCGTTCTGCTCGTGCCGGCACACCACGACCTCGGGCCCGCCGTCGAGCAGCGCGTCGTACACCGCGTCGATTTTGGCGCCCGGGACCCCGAAGACGTGCCGCACGCCCTGGGCGGTCAACACGTCGACGATCTTCTGGGCGCTGCGCACGGACGTCACGTCAAGGACGCTACCCGAACCAGCGTTGCAGCGCCGTGTGCAGCGCCTCGCTTGACGCGAATTCGTCTGTCGCCTAGGCGATGTAGCCGTCGGGGCGGATCAGCATCGCCGTGGCGGGCCGGTCGGCGAGCTCCGCCTGGACGATGTCGACGCGGTCGCGCCAGCCGTGCGCCGCGTCCGCGGCCTCGCCGCCACCGAGGTCGAGCAACACGGGGCGCGCGCCGTGCAGTAGCGTGGCGACCCGCCGCCCGTCGTCCAGCGTCAGATCGGGCACCAGCCGGCCCGACAGCGGATGATCGTCGCCGACCTCATAGCGCACATCCGAGCCGGCCAGCAGTGCGGCCATGTGTCGTGCCACGTCCGGGAAGGCGAGGATCTCGCCCATCAACTCGCGCAGCGCGCCGACCTCCGGGCCGGGCGTCATCAGCGCGGTCTGCGCCAGGGAGTGCATCATGACGCGCCGGCCCACCGGGTAGCGCTCGGACTGGTAGGTGTCCAGCAGATCGGGCGGCGCCCAGCCGTTGATCTGGGCCGCGAGCTTCCAGCCGAGGTTCACCGCGTCCTGCAGGCCGAGGTTGAGGCCCGGCCCACCCATGGCGCTGTGTACGTGGGCGGCGTCGCCGAGCAGCAGGACCCGGCCGTCGCGGTAACGTTCGGCGTGCCGGGTGTTCCACCCGTTGATACGCCGAAGCGCATGCGGGCCAGGCCCTTTGGGTTCCTCCAAGGGCAGGTTGGCGCCGAGCAGCCGGCGCGCGCTCTCCCGCAGCTCTTGCAGGCTCATCGGCGGGTCTTCCACGGGCGGGCCGAATTCGAAGGTGCCGAACATGGATCGGCCCGGCTCGAACTCGGCGTAAATCAGCCCACCCTGGTCGACTCGGGTGTGGCCGAATACCAGCCGGCCGTACCCCGGAATGTTGAGTGCGCCAGGGCCGTCGCGGAACTCGTCGGGGATGTGGACATGCGCGAGCCGGCCCACGGTATCCGAGGTGCTGCCGGGAAACCCGATGCCCATCATCTTGCGCACCGGGCTGCGCCCGCCGTCTGCGCCCACCAGATAGTCTGTGGCGAGCACGTATTCGCGTTCGGGTGCGGACACCGTCACGGTCACCGGATCGGCGCTCAATTCGACGAGCCCGTGGCCCCAGCGCACATCGACGCCCAGCTCGCGGGCCCGGTCCGCCAACAGTCGCACCAGTCGCGGCTGCGGCATCAGCATCGCGTACATCGGATTGTCCTCGAGGCAAAGGAAATCCAGCGGCATCGCGGCAAACATCCAGCCGCCCGCAGGCCGCGGCGGGTTGTCGTCGCCGGTGAACGCCTGGTACAGGCCGCGCTGGTCGAGCATCCGAACGACCTGTCCGACAAGGCCGTTGGCCTTCGGCTCGAGGCTGGGTCCGGGCTGCAGGTCGAGCACGACCGGCCGGATGCCGGTCAGCGCCAACTCGCAGGCCAGCATCAGCCCGTTGGGTCCGGCGCCGGAGATGACGACCCGGGTGCGTTCGTCCGCCATGCGGCGCCCCCTATTCCACGTCGGCCGGACCGAGCAGTCGCACCTCTTCCAGGTCCATGGTCTCCTGGATTTCGCGCAGCACGATGTCGTCGATCTGGCGTTGGTTTCGCAGTTCGGTGATGGCCTGCCTTTTGCGTTCGAGCACCCGGAGGTGCACCTCTCGAATCTTGTCCCGCGCCTCTGTCAGGTGGTTGCTGTCGTCGGAGTCGTCGCCGTCGGCTTCGGCCAGCCGGGCCTTCTCCTCGTATTCCTTCTGCAGGCGGGCCATCAGCTTGGGCCCGACGCCGACCTCGGCGGCGACCTCCGGCAGCACCTCCAAAGCCACTTCGGCGCCGCGGGTGCGGGCCAGTTGCACCTCCTCGGCGCGGGCGACGTCTTCGGGCAGCCGCGCCCAGCGGACCACGATGGGCAGCGTGCTGCCCTGGACGAGGACGGTGATCAAGATGACGACGGAGACCACGAAGATGATCAGGTTGCGGTCGGGAAACGGTGCGCCGCTGTGCGTTTCCAGCGGGACGGCCAGCGCCGCGGCCAGCGAGACGGCACCGCGGAAACCGGCCCAGCTGGTGACGCTGCGCTGGCGGAAGGGAACGTGACGGGTGTCCCGGTGCGCGGATTTGTCGATGGCCAAACCCAGGACGGTGGTCAGCTCCACCCAGAGGAACCGGGTCGCGATCACCACACCGCACACGGCGAAGGCGAGATAGAAGGCGTGCCGGATTCCGCCGTGGACGTCGGCGATCCCGCGCATGGCGTTGGGGATCTGGACGCCGACGAAGACCCACAGCGAGCCGTTGAGCAGGAATGTGGTGATGTCCCAGAACGCGTAGGACTGCAATCGGGAGCGGGCCCGGATGACCCGCGGGCTCACATAGGTCAGCATCAGCGCGGACACCAGCACCGCGACCACACCGCTGCAATGGGTGCTCTCCGCGAGCAGGAACGCCGCGAAGGGGGTCAGCAGGCTCAGCGCGCCCTCTTCCAACGGTGCGTCGATGCGGCGGCGCAGCAAGGTCACGAGTCCGCCGACGATCAGCCCGGCGACGATGCCGCCCAGGTAGGAGTAGACGAATCGCAGCGTGAGCGCCATGGGCCCGACCTCGCCGCCGCCGACCGCGACGGACACGGTGACACCGAAGAGCACCAGGGCCGTGCCGTCGTTGATGAGGCTCTCCCCGCGCAGGATGGTCAGCGACCGCCGCGGCAGCTTCTTCGCCAGACCGGCGACCGCCGCGGCGTCGGTGGGCGAGAGCACGGCGCCCAACACCGCGGCAGCATGGGATTCCATGCCCATGGCCCGGGCCACCGTGGACACCGCGAACGCCGTCGCGATGACCAGGCCGATGCTGGTCATCACGATGACCCGCATGTTGGCTTTGATCTCACGGAAGCTGGTGTTCAGGCTCTCCCAGTACAGGATTGCCGGTAGGAACAGCAGCAGCACCAGCTCGCCCTCGATGTGGACATGCGCGAAGCGGGGGATCAGCCCGAGCAGCGCGCCGAGGAAGATGAGCAGGACCGGAGGACCGACGCGAAACCGGCGGCCCAGGAGCGTGCCCAGGACCACAGTGGTAACGAGCGCAACGATGAGAACAAGCGCAAACACCTGTCCCATCCTTGCTTAGGATCGCGCGGCGGGCGCGGCGGCTGGCCTTTCAGCTGCAGTCGCAGCAGTCTCCGCAGTCGCAGCAGTCTCCGCAGTCGCAGCAGCAGCTGTCGCCCTCGCAGCAGGTGTCGCAGCAGCAGTCACATTCGCACTCGCAGCAGCACGCGTCGGTGCAGCTGTCCCAGCATCCTCGTTTGGGCTTGGGCTGCATCTCCGGCGGTAGCTCCCCGGGGGCTCCGGGGTAGTTGCCGAAACCCTGCGGGCCCTGCGGGCCGAAGTTGATGCCGTCCTGCTGGCCGTGCGGGGTCCCGTAGGGGTCGTTGGGGTAGTTGCCTCTGGGGTCGAAGGTGCGCGAGACGGAGCGCTTGAGCTCCTTCGTCAACAGCCGCTTGGGCAGCCGGCCGTCGGTGAAGTCGACGTCGGCCAGCGCGAGTTGGATGCCGAGCACCGCATCGTCACACAGCGTGCGGGCTTCGGCGAGCGTTGTTCCGGTGGCGGCCAACGGATTCCACTTGCCGCGCGCCACGTCGTCGCGGTAGTCCTCGACGGCGTCGAGCAGATGCGCGACCCGTCCGAAGAGCAGGCCGATCTCGCGCAGCGGTGCCTCGTTGGCCGGGCGGCCGGCCAGGACGGCGGTGTGGGCGAACGCGGCGGCGACGGCGGTCTCGGTGGGTTCGGTCACCGTCAGCAGCGAACTGCCCGGGCCGGCTTCGGCTTCCAACTCGGTCTGCCGGTCCATCGCGGCCACCAGCACGCCGGCGTCGAAGCCCAGCTCGTGCCCGGTGTCGGTGCCCTGGCGCACCCAGCGTTCGGCGATGCGTCGCGCGGTGGGACGCACCGCGGCGACCCCGACCAGGCCGTCGCGGTCGTCGACGTGGTCGCGGACCTTGGCGGCGGCCAGTGCCAACGACACCACCGCGGCCAGTCGCACGCATTCGCCGGTCGCCACGTCCGCCCGCTTCATGCCGCGCAACGGGCAGGGTCCGGCCGTGCGTCGGGTGGGCTTTGCCGTCGACTGCGCTTCGACCAGCAGCGAGACGATCAGGCCGTCGTAGTTGGTCGCGATCCGCGCGGCCTGACCGTAGTCGTCGCGCAGAGCCAGACACAGGCCGCAGAGCTGGGCCCGCCAGGCCGCCGTGAGTTCGCTGCCGAGCCGGTGGCGGCAGGGCCGAATGATGCCAAACACGCATTGAAAGTACCGGACGGTTTGCTGGTGCGGGGGTATATGCGACACGTTTGCGTGTGCGGCTACCGCGCCGACTCGGCGATTTTTGGGCCGCCTGCGCACGCTCGAAGCAGTCAGCGCACACTCGGTGCGCAGAGGACTATGGTGCACTGATGAAGGTCAAGCTAATGGCCGTCCTTGCTGCTTTCGTGATGCTCGTGGGGTGTTCGAGCCCGAGCAAGGCGGCGACCAAAACCATCGATGTCTCGATGGACGATGTGTTGAACCAGAGCGCGATCACCCGCGATGTCACGCTCGCGGTCGGTGACACGCTGCAGTTGTCACTGGGCGCCAACCACAGCACCCCGTTTCGGTGGACCGCGGATCCCAAGGTGGGTGACGCGTCGCTGTTGAAACAGGCCAGCCACGAGTACGTGCGCCAGAACACCGACCGGACCGGCGCGCCGGGCACCGAGGTGTGGCAGTTCACGGCGCTCAAGTCGGGGAAGACGACGATCATCGCCAGCTACGGCAGCGTCGTCGGCGATGCCGCGCCGACGTGCGTCTTCACCGCGAACGTGACGGTGCAGTAGTGCCGCGCTGGCCGAGGTTTTCCAATGTGCCTGGCGCGTTGCGCACTGAGCTCGAGGCAGAGGGCATCATCTTTCTGGCGGCGCGGGTGCCGGTGCGCCGCAGCTTCAGCGGCCATGTGCCGGGTGTCTACTCGGCCGCCGGTGTGGCCCGCTATCGCGGCATGTTCGCGTTCAGCGAGCAGCGGATCGTCGCTACGTTCCCCACGGGCGCCGACCCGAATCTGCGTGCCGTCGACTGTCCGTGGGACACCGACCCCGGACCGGCCATCGCGACGATCTCCGCGCGCGGGCTGTCGATCGAGATTGATCTGCGCGACGTCGACCACGCGTTCAGCGGAACGATGAAACTGGATTACCGGCGCGAGATTCCCGACGAGGTGCTGCAGCGCTTGCCGGCCGCAACGGTGAAGTACCGGCTGGAGCCGATGTTCGTGTACCGCGCGGCCGGGGTGCGTCCCCGGCATTAGACGTCCCCGGCATTAGAAAGGAGCTAGCGATGAGCACCATCGACTTTCACTTCGATCCGATGTGTCCGTTCGCGTACCAGACCTCGGTGTGGATCCGGGATGTTCGCGAGCAGCTGGGCATCACCGTCAACTGGCGGTTCTTCAGCCTGGAGGAGATCAACCGCGTCGAGGGCAAGAAGCACCCCTGGGAGCGGGAATGGTCGTACGGCTGGTCGCTGATGCGGATCGGGGCGTTGCTGCGCCGCACCGACATGGAGCTGCTGGACCGCTGGTACGCCGCGATCGGCCATGAGTTGCACGACCTGGGCGGCAAGCCGCACGACCCCGCGGTGGCGCGCCGGCTACTCGGCGAAATCGGCTGTGACGCTGGGATTCTCGACGCCGCGCTGGCCGATCCTTCGACTCACGATGAGGTCCGCGCCGAGCACCAGCGCGTGGTCGATGCGAGCGGATACGGTGTTCCCACACTGTTTTTCGACGACGGACAATGTCTGTTCGGGCCGGTACTGGTGGACCCGCCCAGCGGTGCGGACGCCTTGAAGCTCTGGGATGTGGTCACGGGAATGGCTTCGCTGCCGCATGTTTACGAGCTGCAGCGGCCCAAGACGCCGGCCGACGCCGAACTCATCGGCCGCAGCCTGCGTCCGTATCTGGATGGGCGGGATTGGGTGAGCATCAATCGCGGTGAAGTGGTGGATGTGGAGCGGTTGGCGGGGCGGGCGTAGCCGGTAACGGCCACACGCGGGAAGTGGCAAGACAGCCTCCCAAAGCCACTGCGCATTAGGGCCATTGGGCCCTTATATCCATATCGGCGCGGCCTTAGCGTCTGCATCGGTGACTCGATCCGCTCGGGCATTGGTCGCATCGGGGCGGCCGGGGAATGGGTCAGGAGGTCAATCATGGTGAGTTTTCCGATGCTGCCGCCGGAGATCAATTCGCTGCGGATGTTCAGTGGTGCCGGTGCTGCGCCGATGCTGAATGCCGCGGCGGCATGGAACGGACTGGCCGAGGAGCTGGGTACGGCGGCGGAGTCGTTCTCCTTGGTGACTTCGGGACTGACCGGGCAGGCGTGGCAGGGGCCGGCCGCGGCGGCGATGACCGCCGCGGCCGCGCCGTATGCGGGGTGGCTGAGTGCGGCGTCGGCGCGTGCCGCCGGGGCGGGGGCGCAGGCCCAGGCGGTGGTCAGCGCCTTTGAGGCCGCTCAGCTGGCGACCGTGCATCCGTTGCTGGTGGAGGCCAACCGCAGTGCGTTCGTGCAGCTGGTCCGTTCCAATTTTCTGGGCATCTTCGGGCCGGCGATTGCGGCGTTCGAGTCTGACTACGAGGCGATGTGGGCTGCTGATGTCGCAGCCATGACGGGCTATCACGCGAGCGCGGCGGCGGCCGCCGCCGGGTTGAATCCGTTCGAGCAGTTGTTGCAGGCCCTGCCGTTCAACATCGGCATCGGCAACAAGCCCGGCAGCAACGGCAACATCGGCAACGGCAACTACGGCAACGCCAACATCGGTAGCGGGAACACGGGCAGCGGGAACCTCGGCGGCGGGAACGGCCGGGTCGGGCTCGCGGCCAATGGGAACATCGGCAGCGGGAACCTTGGCAATAACAACTTCGGCAGCGGAAATCGGGGCAACGACAACATCGGTTTCGGAAATCTCGGCGACCCTGCGACCAGCATCAACCCCGGCGCCAACTTCGGCGTGGGGAATTACGGCAACGGAAACTTCGGCATTGGAAACCACGGTGTCGAAAACGTCGGCGCGGGCAACACCGGCAACGGCAACGTCGGCTTCGGCCTTACCGGCAACAAGTTGGTCGGTGTCGGCGGCGCTTACTTCGACTCGGTGACCAGGCAATTCGTCTTCAACGGACTGAACTCCGGTACCGGCAATATCGGCTTCGGCAACTCGGGCACCGGCAATATCGGGTTCTTCAACTCCGGCGACGGCAATGTAGGCATCTTCAACTCCGGCTTCAATCAAATTCCCGCTGACCTGGGCAAGATTCAGGGCATTGGGATCGGACAGTCCGGCTTCGGCAACATCGGTATCGGCAATACCGGCAGTAGCAACTTCGGCCTAGGTAACTCGGGAGCCCTGGATACCGGGTTCTTCAACGCAGGTCAGGTGGACACCGGCTGGGGAAATGCCGGTGGCAACGCGCTCGGTGGCAACACCGGATTCTGGAATTCGGGAAATACCAACACCGGGTGGGGAAATTCAGGTAACACCAACACCGGATTGTGGAATTTCGGCAGCTCGAACACCGGCGTGGGCAGCGTGACCGACCAACCCGGCCCGAACTCGGGCTTCGGCAATACGGGTACCGGTTCGTCGGGCTTCTTCAATACGGCTACCGGCGGTGGCGGCGGATTATTCAACGGTCGCAGCTCGGGCTTCTTCAATTCGGCCAGTGGCGGCACGCTCGGGGACGGCCAGCTATCCGGTTTCTTCAACACGGCTGTAACGAGCGCCGCGAACCCCAACGTCGCCCAGCTGGTCACCGGCTTCCTGAACACCGGCAACCGGGTCGCGGGTCTGTTCAGCATCGTGTCGCTGTTGAGGCAACTGGGCGCGTAGCGGGTCGCCTTTACACCATCGCGGTCGGCGGGATCTTGAGCCCAATTGCCAAGGCGCCAGCCAGTTCTCGGCTGGTGTCGTAGTCGAAGATCACGTGCCCGCTGATCACGTCGACGTCGCGCTTGGCCCGTTGCAGTGGGTTGTCGAGGAAGTGTGCGCTGGCGCCGGATGCTTCGAGGAGGTCGGCGATGACACCGCGGGACTCCTTGACGATGTGCGCGGCGGCCAGGCGCGCGTCGGCGCGTACGGCGCGGGGCACGGTGTTGCCGCTGGCCAGGATGTCGTCGATGCGGCCGGTGGTTTCGTGCAGTAGCCCGTGCAGGGCGCGCAGTCTGACGCGGGCCTGGCCGAGGCGGGCCTGGGCGGCGGGCTTGTCCTTCTGGCTGGTGCCCTCGTAGGCGATGACTCGTTCGCTGAGGCGCTGCGTGTAGATCTCAGTGACTCGTTCGGCGGCGCCGAGCGCCGGCATAGCAGCGGTCAGCGCGAGTGCGGGCACCATGGGCCAGCGGTAGACGTCCGCGTCGTGCAGCCTGGCGCCCGGTGTGGTGCCGGCGTAGATGTCGGTGAGCTTGACCAGGCGGTGTTCGGGGACGAAGACGCTCTCGGCGACGATGTCGTTGGATCCGGTGGCGCACATGCCGTCGGTGTGCCAGACATCGACGATGCTGATGTCGTCCGCCGGGATGAGCGCGAGCGCCGGGTAGATGGCGTCGTCCGGGCCGCAGAGCGCGCCGACGATGGTCCAGTTGCCGTGCATCACCCCGGTGGCCCAGGACCAGCGTCCGCTCAGGGTAACCCCGCCGTCGGTGGGTGTGCCGCGGCCGGTCGGGGCCAGTGGGGCCGAGGCGAGGAAGGGCTGGGTCGCGAAGCCTTCGGCCTGGGCCTGCTCGTCGAAAAGGGACAGCATCCAGTTGTGGATGGTGTAGAACGCGGCGGTCCAGGCGGTGGAGGCGCAACCGTGCGCCATCCGGCGTACCGGTTCGAAAATCGCTGAGAATTCGGCTTGTTGGCCGCCGTAGCCTTTGGGCTTGAGGAGCTCGGTGAAGCCGGACTCGCGGAGCTCTTCGACGGTGGCGTCGGGTAGTCGCCTGTGCCGCTCGGCTTCCTGGGCGCGCTGCTGCAGGCGGCCGACGAAATCGTCGGTGATAGTCGTCATGCTCTTACCATACCTTTTGGTATGTTCACGCGCGAAGCAGGAAGTCGACTAACTTCTCGCGTTGCTCTTTGTCCGGCGTGCCCACGGACAGATGCAGCAGGCCGATGCCGGCGGCGAAGGTGGTGCCGGCGCGTAGGTCGGCTTCGTCGACAGCAAAACCGTAGTCGCGGAACGCTTGTCGTACCTGCTTGAACAACCGGCCGTCGGCGGCGCGGATCGCGGCGGCGATGTTCTCATCGGACCGCGCCCATTCGCGCATGGCGCGTTCCAGGGTCCAGTGCCGCGGCATGATGAGCAGCGCGATCATCTGGGACAGGCGTTCGCGTGGTTCGGTGTCGCCGAGTTCCTCGATCTCGCGAAGCTCGTCGTCTTTGAGCCGGGTCCAGGATTCGATCAGCGCCTTGCGGTAGGCCGCCATGTCGGCGAAATGCCAGTAGAAGCTGCCCTTGGTGACGTGCAGGCGGGAGCAGAGCCGGTCGAGTTTGAGGGCGTTGAGGCCTTCGTCGGCCACCGTTGCGTAGCCGGCCTGCAGCCAATCGTCCACCGTCAGACGGGTGCTGGTCGCCATAGACCGCAGCCTACGTGTGGAAGGATCGGGAGATGACTTCGCCGCGTGGCGGGTCGCGTGTGGGGACCCGATTTGGACCGTATGAACTGCGATCCTTGCTGGGTACCGGCGGTATGGGCGAGGTGTACCAGGCCTTCGACACGGTTCGGGGCCGGCTGGTGGCGCTGAAGCTGTTGCGCCCCGATCTGGCCGCCGACCCGCAGTATCAGCAGCGGTTCCGGCGGGAGTCGCAGATCGCGGCGCGGTTGCAGGAACCGCACGTCATTCCCGTGCATGATTTCGGGGCGATCGGGGGAGTGCTTTTCATCGACATGCGACTGGTCGACGGCGGCAGCCTTCGGGATGTGCTGCAGTCCCGGGGTCCTCTGTCCCCTGCGGATGCGGTGGCTGTGGTGGCCCAGGTGGCGTCGGCGCTGGATGCCGCCCATGCCGACGGTCTGGTGCACCGCGACGTCAAGCCGGAGAACGTGCTGATCAACGCCGAAGGTTTCGCCTACCTGGTGGACTTCGGCATCGCCCGCGGTGAAGGGGATCCCAGTTTGACGGGTGCGGGGTTGCCGATTGGGTCGTATCTGTACATGGCGCCGGAGCGGTTCAACGGTGAGCAGGTGGGGCCGGCCACGGATGTTTATTCGTTGGCCGGCCTCTTGTACGAAAGCCTCACCGGCCGGCCGCCTTTCGACTTCCCCGAACCCGCTGCGGTGATGAGCGCACACCTGTTCTCCGCCCCGCCGCGGCCGAGCATCATGCGCCGCGGGATTTCTCGGTCCTTCGATGGGGTGATCGCCAAGGGGATGGCCAAACAGCCTGCGGCGCGGTTCGTTTCGGCGGGGGACCTGGCCCGGTCTGCCGCGGCGGTGCTGAGCCCGCCTTCGGGCACCCGGCCGTTTGTCACCGATTACCCCAACCCCGAGGACACCGGCTTCAGTCCGTATCCTGCGCCGGCTCCGGCACCGGTGGCTGTGCGTCGCCGTAGTCGCCTGCCATTGGTGCTGGGTGGGTCAGCGGCGCTGATGCTGGTGATCGCCGCCGTGCTGGCGGCGATTCTGATATTCGGCAACCGGTCGAGTCCGTCGACGTCGGCGCTGCCTGGGACGACGTCTTCTGCCCCGACGTTGTCCGGTTCGGTCGACGGCGCGGACGGGTTGGGCTTTGTCGGGCATACGGCGCGCTGCGACCCGGGCAGCCCGCCCGCGGCCGTATTGCGGACCGCGAAGTCTCTGGTGGTGGTGTGCCAATCTGGGCCGGAGAGTTTCTACTATCGTGGCGAGCGGATCAGCGACGGCGCCCACATCGAATTAGCCGGTGCGGTAAGGGCTTCCGGCGGCTTCGACGTGGTGAACCCGGCGAACGGTGTGCGCTACCAGATTCGTCCGGAGATGCTTACCATTCTGAGTGGTAGCCATGTTGATTCGGCGGAACCGGCGCTGCAGTATGCCGGTGCGGGTTGAGGGTGGCGGTGACTCTCACTCGGCGGCGAATCAACGTGCAGAGGAAGGGTCGAGTCATGATCAAGCACATTGTCGGTGTTTGCGCCGTGTCTCTTGCTTTCGTTGCGGCGATCACTGCCGCCCCGGCGGCGAAGGCGGATACCTACTGCGGCAAGTCCAGTCGCGGGGCGTCGGTCTACGCCGGCAACTCGGACACCTCGTGCGAATTCGCGTTGAAGACCGCCGAGACTTACCACGCGGTTGGTAATGGCTCGGCGCCGTTCGACGTCTACAGCCCGGTGACCGGCCGGACTTACTCGATGACGTGTACGGCCGCCGGATCCGTATGCCAGGGCGGCAATAACGCGTTGGTGTACTTGCGCTAGGTCTCGTTGATCTCTTGTGCGAGGTGCGCTTGAGGGCCATCTCGTCGCAGGATTCGCTTGGGCCACGCGAGTCCCTGGCGGAGTCGACTAGTCGTTTGCCCGCCTTTGCGCGACAACACTATTGGGTGCGAGAGGCGCGCCTTGCCCCAGCGCCCGCCGTACTGGTCAACGATGCGGGCCCACCCTACTGGGGCAGTGGGATTGTGTCGCTATGAGGCGGGCACACAGGGCCCCGTCCCCGCCAGGGACGCATGTGACACGTGTGACCGCTGACATCCGCCCTTGGCGCGCCCTTAACCCTTACTCCCCGAACACCACCCCGGGATTGAGGATGCCCGCCGGGTCGAAGCTCTCTTTGATCCGGCGCATCAGCGCCACCTTGGCGGGGTCTTCGAGCTTCAGGTAATACGGCGTCTTGGCGCGTCCCAGCCCGTGCTCGCCGGAGATCGCCCCGCCCAATTCCATTGCCAGCGCGAAGATATCGGTCATCAGCTGCTTGCGGGCCACCTCATCCTTCAGCAGGATCGCCAAGTGCACGTTGCCGTCGCCGGCATGCCCGCAACCCGCCACACCACCACCGGCCGAAGTAGCCAAACCGCGCACCGTAGAAAGGAATTTGGGCATCGCCGAGCGCGGCACCACGGTGTCGATGATGTCGTCGGCGCCGATCGCCTTGGCCGTCCAGAACGCCTTCTCGCGCGCCTCGATCAACCGCCGCGCCGAGCCGCCTTCCAAGACGTACGCGTCCACCGCGCCCAGCTCGGCCAACAACTCACCGGTGCGCTCGACGTCCTCGTCCAGCCGGTCTGACGTCCGATTCTCAAGTCCCACAACGAGATATGCCGCGCAGCTGTCCCGGACCCGGTCCGGAATGCCCAGCTCCAGATTTTGGGTGTGGATGATCGCGGCCATCGTCAGGTTGTCGATGTACTCGAGGATGTAGGGCGCCAGACCGGCGGCCAGCACGGCCGGTACCGCCGTCATCACCTGGTCGAAGTCGGCGAACGGCGCCACCACCGTGGCGCTGTGGTCCAAACGCGGGTACAGCTTGACGGTCACTTCGGTAGCCAGCGCCAGGGTGCCTTCGGAACCGACGATCAGCTGCGTCAGGTCATAGCCCGTCGACACTTTGGCGATCTTGCCGCCGGTGCGGATGATCTCACCCGTCGGCAACACCGCCTGCAACCCGAGCACGTTGTGGCGGGACACCCCGTACTTGACCGCGCGCATCCCGCCGGCGTTGGTGCCAACGTTGCCGCCGACGCTGGCCGACAGTTCGCCCGGATAGACCATGTAGCGCAGGCCGTACTCGTCGGTGGCGGCGTCGAGTTCGGTCAGCGTGATCCCCGGCTGCACCACGGCAACCTGGTTGGTGGTGTCGACCTCGAGGACCTTGTTCATCCGCTCGAACGAGATCAACAGGCCACCCGCCATGGGACGCGCGGCGCCCGACAGGCCGGACCCGGAGCCGCGGGCCGTCACCGGCACCCCGCCCTCGGACGCCGCCTTGAGCAGTTGCGCGACCTCGTCGGCGGTCGCCGGCTTGGCGACGTAGGCCGGTTGCACCGGCGACTGCGTCAACTCCTCGTCGTGGGAGTAGTCCTCGGGGACCGCGTCGCCGGCCAGGAGGTGTTCCGCGCCGACGATCTCGGCGAACCGCGCTGTCATGTCGCTCATCGGCATCAATCTATCCTTCGTTCGGCCCTGGAAGGTGAGGACTTCTGACTCTCACCAGCGCACCCGTTTGGGGCGGATAGTAGCGGCCATGGAGCACCTGACTGCCCTCGACGCCGCATTTCTTGAAGTCGAAGACTCCGATCCCCACGTGAGCCTGGCGATCGGTGGTGTCTCGATCATCGAAGGGCCTCCGCCGACCCACGAGGAGTTCGTCGAAGCCTTCGCCGAACGCGTGCAATCCATTCCGCGCTGCACGCAGGTGCTCAAAACCCACCCGCTCGACATCGGCCCGCCGGAGTGGGTGGACGATCCGCACTTCGACATCTCGCGGCACCTGCACCGGATCGCGGTGCCGCACCCGGGCGGCGACGACGAACTGTTCGACATCGTGGCCGACGTGATGGAACGCCGCCTGGATCGCGAGCGCCCACTGTGGGACTGCTACATCATCGAAGGTCTGAGCGACGACCGGTGGGCGGTGCTCACCAAACTGCACCATTGCATCGCCGACGGCATCGCGACCACCCAGCTGATGGCGAAATTCAGCGACGAGCGCGGCGGCGAGTCGTTCGCCACGGAGATCCACGCCGCCCAGGAGCCGGAGCGGCGGTGGTGGGACGCGAAGGTGAGCCTGAATCCGGTGAGCTGGGCGAGGGCTGCCGCACGCACGGCCCTCGGCGCGGCATCCGCCGTCGAGCACGCCGCGTTGGGCGCGGCCGAGCTGACAGCCAGCATGCTCACCTCGGCGCCGGACACGTCGCTGAGTGGCTCTGTTACCACGAGGCGCCGCTATCGCGCGGCACGGGTCCGGTTGGCCGACCTGCACGAGGTCGGCGACGCGTTCGACGTGACGATCAACGACGTGGCGCTGGCGGCAATCACCGCCAGCTACCGGCAGCTGCTGCTGGGCCGCGGCGAGAAGCCCGGACGCAACTCGCTGCGCACGCTGGTCCCGGTGTCGGTGCGCGGGACGAACCACTTCAACATGACCGACAACGAGGTGTCGGCGATGCTGCCGCTGCTGCCCGTCGACGAGGCGGACCCGGTGACGCAGCTCGAGCTGGTACACAAGCGGCTGTTGCATGCCAAGGGCAGCGGGCAGAGCGAAGGCGGCAGCGCGATGCTCTCGGTGGTCGGCAATGTGCCATTCATGTTCTCGGCGTGGGCGGTTCGGTTGCTCAGTCATCTGCCGCAGAAGGCCGTGGTGGCGTTGGCGACCAACGTCCCGGGTCCGCGCGCCGAACAACGGCTGCTGGGTCGTCGGGTGGTAGAGATCCTGCCGGTGCCGCCGATTGCGCTGCAGTTACGCACCGGCATCGCGATGGTCAGCTACGCCGACCATTTCGTTTTCGGCATCACGGGTGACTACGACGCCGCCCCCGACCTCGAGGCGCTCGCTTCGGGCGTTGAGGACGGGGTGGCGCGGCTGCTCGAGATCAGCAGGGCGCTGCGGGTCAAACGCCGGAAGGCACGTAAGGCGTTGGCCTAAGCCACCTTCGGGGCGAAGGTGATCGGCAGCTTGCCGAGGCCGGTCATGGCGGGGTTGCCGAGGTAGACGGCGACGCCGTCCTCCTCGACCGCATAGTCGGGAATGCGGTCGAGGACGGCCTTGACCATCACCTCGGCCATGGTTCGGGCAAGGTGTGATCCGATGCAGCGGTGGGGTCCGAGGCCGAAGGCCAAGTGGCGGTTCGGGTTACGGTCCAACACGATTTCGCCGGGCCGATCGAACTCGGTTTCGTCGTGGTTGGCGGCCAGCCAGCTGATGATGAGTTTGTCGTTGGCTTTCAGGTGCTGGCCATTGAGCGTGACGTCTTTGGTGACGGTGCGGCTGAGTTGCTGGTTGACGGAGAAGTAGCGCAGGAATTCGTCGGTGGCGGTGCGGTAGAGCTCGGGGTGGTCGATGAGTTGCTGTCGGATTTCCGGGTGGGTGCCGAGGTGCAGCAGGGTCAGTGCGGTTTGTGAGGTGGTGGTGTCGACCCCGCCGCCGATGAGGTTCCAGATGATGTTGAGCAGGTGCTCGTCGGTGAGTCTTTGATTCTCGAACTCGAACTGGAGGAGGAAGCTGGTCAGGTCTTCCTTCGGGTCGCCGCGGCGCAGGGCCGCGTATTCGAGGACGCCTTGCATCATCTCCGGGACGGCGGCGATGGCGGTGGCGTATTCGGGGCTGTCCTGGGGGACGGCCATGACGGCGTGGAAGAGGTTGGCGTAGAGGTGCCAGTTGTCGTAGGGCAGGCCCATCAATTTCATGGTGAGGATGGCCGGCACAGGGCTGGCGAAGTCGAGCACCAGGTCCATGTGTCCTTCGGTGATGTGCTGGTTGAGGAACTCGTGGGCCTTCTCCTCCATGAATGGCCGTAGTTTGTCGACCGCGCCTGGTGAGAAGAACGGGGCCAGGGCGTGTCGTAGCGCCTGGTGGTAGGGGCCGTCGATTTCGCCGATGCCCAATGCAGGCTGCCCGTCGGGGCGCGGGACGCCCATCTCGCCCTGGTAGTCGATGCCGTCTTCGGCGTTCGGCTCGTACTTGTGCGCGAAAGTGTCGCCGTCTCTGGCGGATTCGCGCACCGCGTCGTAGCTGGTGAGAAACCAGAAGCCGCCGTAGTTCTCGTTCCAGGCGACCGGGCATTTTCGTCTGAGCTCGGCGTTGAGGGCGAGTTCGTTGAGATTGAACTCGTCGGAGTGGTGGTCGAAGTCGACGATGATCTCCGGTGGTATGTCGGGCCGGGCTGTCACTGGTCGGTGCCTCTCGGAGTGCGCGTCGGACTGCGCGGCGGAGCGCGGCGCTTTTTACGCTATCTTTGCATTATTACGCGTTAGAGAGGTGTGGGGCCATCGAGGACTGGGCTGCTGGGGCGACGATCGGCGGGCAGGTGATCCCGGCGTTGCCTGATCTGGCTCGGATGCGCCGGGAGCGTTTCGCTCGGTTGCAGGTCGGTTTGGCTTCTGCCAGCTTGGACGGGTTGGTACTGCTCGGGTCCAGCGCGGTGTCGTATGCAACGGGTGCGTTGACGCCGTCGATGGACGTTGACACGGCGGCGTTGTTCCGGGCGGTGGCGGTGTTGGTCGCGGGGGAGTCGGCGCCGCACCTGTTCACGATGTTCGCCGACGGGGCTCCGGACGATGTGGTGATGCATGGGCCGTTGTTTCCGGATCTGGACGGTGGGGCGTTCGGTTCGGAGCTGGCTTCGTTGTTTGGCGCCGGCGCGAGGCTGGGCATTGACCACTTGTCGCACGCCATGTTTCGCGGGCTGACGGGGTATGAGTGGGTGGACGCGTCGGGGGTTTTGGGTTCTGCGCGGTTGCTGAAGACGGTCGACGAGGTGGCGTGTATTCGGCACGCGCAGTTGCTGAATGAGTTGGCCATGGAGGATGCGCTGGCTTTGCTTCGGCCGGGCGTGCGGCAGGTTGACCTGAGTGCGGCGTTTCTGCGGCGGGTGTTCGAGCTGGGGGCGTCGGCGGGCGGGATCGATCCGATCTGGCAGGTGATGGCTCCTTCTCGTTCGTTGGGTCCATGGACGGTGCATGGTGATCTGGCGTACCCGACGGTGACATCGGATCGGTTTTTGCGGTACGGCGACGTGATCTGGGTGGACGCCGGGATCATGTATGAGGGGTATGCGTCGGATTACGGCCGGACATGGGTGGTCGGGTCTGCTTTGAATACTATGCAGCATAGGCAGTTTCGGCGGTGGCGCGGAGTGGTCGATGCGTGCCTGGAGGTGTTGCGGCCGGGAGTTTCTGGTCTGGAGCTGTGCAAGGTCGCGGTGGCGGCCAATGACGGGGTGCGGCCGTGGATTGAGCATTTCTATCTGGCGCACGGGGTGGGGACCGACAGCGCGGAGATGCCGCTTATCGGGACGGACCTCGGCGAGGATTTCGACTCTCGGCTAGTGGTGGAGCCTGGGATGGTGATGGTGTTCGAGCCGGTGATCTGGGACGAGGGATCGGCGGGATATCGGGCGGAAGACATTGTGGCCGTGACGGATAACGGGTGGGTGAAGTTGAGCGGGGATTCGTACTCGCCGTACGGGGCTTCGGTATGAGTCCGGTAGCGCGGGATTCCGGTGTGCGCGTTGGGGTGATGTCGCTGGAGGACTCAAGCCGGGTTGACTTCGCCGCGTTGCGGGCGGAGCGTCGTGCAAAGGTGTTCTCGGGCATGGATTCTGCCGGTATTGACGCGCTGATTCTCGGTGGTGCCGGCAATGTGCACTACGTGTGTGGCGCGCGGTTGTTGGGCCGCGCGGGGGTGTTGCCCTTTGCGCCGGTGTGTGTGGTGGTGCGGTCGACCGGGCGGGTGCATCTGTTGTCGACGTGGGACGAGGGGGTGCCGCCGGAGATCGAGCGCGAGGATTTGTATCCGCTGAGCTGGAACCCGGCGAATTTGATGGCGTCGGTGTCGGCGATTCCGGGGTTGCGGAAGTCGCGGCGGATCGGGACTGATGGCTTGACTGCTTCAACTAAGGCAATGATCGCGTCGTTGGCCTCAGGTGCGGAGGTTGTCGACGGGGGAGCCGTAGTTGAGGCTTGCCGGCGAGTAAAGACGGACGCCGAGATCACGTGTCTTGAAGTGGCGGCGGCGATTTCAGAGTCGGCGCTGAGTGCGATGTCCGCGGCGCTGGGACCGGGGGTTTCGGAGCGGGAGCTGCTGGGGGTGTACTCCGAGCATGTGGCGCGGCTGGGGGCGCCGGTGCCGCCATCGGAGAGTGTGTGTTTTGTTGCCTCGGGGACGGTTGGGCTTCGGTATGTGGCTGCGGACCGGGTTGTGGGGGACGGGGAGTTGGTGGTGTTGGCGCCGGGGGCGCTGTATGCGGGGTATGAGGCTGGGTTGGCGCGGACGCTTGTGGCTGGCTCTAGCGGGGCTGATTCGGCTTTGGATGAGCGTTGCACTGCTGGCCTGGACGCATTGGTGGGTGCTTGTCGTGCCGGGGGTGTCGGGGCTGATCTGTATCGAGCGTGGGAGCGGGCTGGTGTGGGCGCGGCCTCGGTGGTGCTTGCTCACGGGGTGGGGTTGGGCGCTGAGCCGCCGGTGATCGGGTTGGGCCTTGGGCGCGATGCGGTGTTGGAGGAGGGGATGGTGTTGAGCGTGCAGTCGTGGGTTGCTGAGGAAGGCGTCGGCGGGTGCCTTCAGCGTGACACGGTGGTGATTGGCGCTAGCGGCCCTGTGGTTCTGACGCGGTACGGGAGGCCGTAATGGGCTCGCAGCCGGTCGTTTTCAACCATGTCGGGTTGTGTGTGCGGGATCGCGCGGCGTCGCGGCGGTTTTACGAAGGGCTGCTGGGGTTTGAATTCTGGTGGGAGTTGGATGCGCCGGAAGAGGGGACTGCGGCGTTGCTGCAGCTTGAGCGGCCGGTGGGGTTGCACGCGACTTATCTGGTGCGGGATGGGTTGGTGATTGAGCTGCTGGACTATTCAGGTCGTGATGTTTCGGCCGGCGGCGATCGGGTGATGGATCAGGTTGGGCTGACGCATATTTCGTTTTCGGTATCGGATCTTCGTTCAGTGTTGGGGCGGGTGGGGGAGTTTGGGGGGTCTGTGGTGGAAGGGACGGTGTCGGAGGGGGCGGCTATGGTGCGGGATCCGGATGGACAGTTGTTGGAGTTGCTGGGGGATGGGTGGTTGGGAGGGTTGCCGCGGCGGAAGTAGCTGTGTTGTCCGCGCAACGCGGCCCTGCTATGGGGGCTATCGGGCGAAAGGGACTGCCCCGAGTTCAGTTGACTCGCGGGGTGCGAATTTCAGGCCGCGGTTGCGACTGGTGTGTGGAGCAGTTCAAACTCTATCGGGGTGAGCTTGCCGAGTGCGCGCTGTCGGCGGCGTCGGTGGTAGGTCCGCTCGATCCAAGTCACGATTGCCAGGCGCAGTTCGGCTCGGGTAGACCAGCGTCGCCGGTCGAGCACGTTGCGTTGCAGAAGGGCAAAGAACGATTCCATCGCCGCGTTGTCCCCGCACGCTCCCACGCGGCCCATCGAGCCATGTAACCCGGTGTGCGACAGTGCGTGGACGAACTTTCGAGACCGAAATTGGCTGCCCCTGTCGGAGTGAACGATCGTCGCAACGGGTGAGCGCAATGCCACGGCGTGATCCAGGGCAGCCACCGCGAGTGAGGCCTTCATCCGCGAGTCGATCGAGTAGCCCACAATCCGGTTGGAGTACACGTCTTTGATGGCGCACAGGTAGAGCTTGCCCTCCTCAGTGCGGTGCTCGGTGATGTCGGCCAACCACACCTGGTTGGCGGCCGCGGCGCTGAACTGACGCTCCACGAGGTCGTCATGGACCGGTGGGCCGGATCGACGGTTCAGTCCTCGCTTTTTGGCGAAGATTGACCAGATGCGCTCCTGGGAGCACAACCGTGCGACACGGTTTTCGCCGGCGGTGATCCCGTGCCGGGGCAACTCGTCGGCGATGAACCGGTAGCCGAAGGCGGGGTCATCGGCGTGGATGTCGCGGGCGACGTTGATCAGGTGCGCATCGTCCCAATCGCGCTGTGAGAGCGGCGCTTTGCGCCATTTATAGAACGCCTGGGTGGAGAACCCCAGGACCCGGCAGGTCACCGTGACGGGTACGCCGTCATCGGCAAGGTCGAGGACCAGCGGGTACATCATTTTGGGTTGGCGTCCCGGGACAGGTAGCCGACCGCGCGGCGCATCACCTCGGCCTCCTGCTCGAGGAGCTTGATGCGCTTGTGTGCTTCGCGTAGCTGCGCGGTCACGTCTTCAGCAGCGGCCGGCGACCCGGGCCGGTCGACACCGTCATCGCGATCAGCGATCTTGAGCCAGCGATGCAGGCAAGCCTCCGAGATCCCGAAATCCTTCGCGATCTGACGCAACGGCGCCTCGCCCTTGCGTGCCACCGCAATGACGTCAGCACGGAACTCGGCAGGAAACGGTTTGGGCACGAGATTGATCCTTCCAGTGAAGACGAATCCTCACAGGTCAGGAGTCAACCGAACCGGGGGCAGTCCCTGGTGTCCATCCCTTGCTACGTCCTGTTGACGCTCATCAGCGAGAACCTCCTGGTCGCGCTGATCGGATCGGTGGGGTTGATGATCGCGTTCTACTACGGGCTCAACGGGTTTGCGTGTGCGTGGTACTACCGCAAGACCCTCACCAGGTCGGTGCGGGACTTCGTGATACGCGGCGTCGTCCCGTCGCTTGGCGGTGTGGCCCTATTGATCGTTTTCAGTTGCGGGCTCATCCAGTACGCCAAGCCGGGCTGGCTGACCGACGGTGACGGCAACAACATCACGATCCTCGGAGTCGGCGCCGTCGCTGCGGTCGGTATCGGGGCGATGGTGCTCGGCGTGATCCTGATGGCGCTCTGGTGGGCGATGGCCCCCGGCTTCTTCCGCGGCCGCACCCTACCGCGCGCCGGCAGCTGACGGACCGTTCAGCGACGCCCGACACCGCGGACCAGCTGGCCGCCAATCAGCACGACCGCGAACGCACCGCCGGCGATCCCCGAAACCAACAGTGGCAGTTGGCCATTTGAGCCCCACAAGAATCCCGCCCACAAACCCGCCATCAGCACGCCCAGGCCGGTGCCGCCCTGAAACACGCCCTGCGCGCTGGCCTGATACTCCTGGCCGACGAGCCCGGATATCCAGGCCTTCCCGACGCCGTCGGTACATCCGGTGAACAGTCCGTAGGCGCCGATCAGCAGCCATGCCGTCACCATGTCGGTGGTCAGTCCCAGCCCGACATAGCCGATTGCAAAGAACGTCAAACCGAGGCCGAATAGAGCCGGCCTGCCGACGCGATCGGCAAGCGCTCCGGCCGGGTAGCTGGCTAGGGCATAGACCGCGTTGTAACCGACGTAGGCCAGAATCACCTCCACCACCGAGAAGCCGATCTCGTTGAGCCGCAACAACAGCAGCGCGTCGGGAAAATTCACCACGCTGAAGCCGATGAGCAGTGCGGTCACCCGCCAGTACGGCCGCGGCAACGTGCGCACACCAATCCACATGGATTGCCGCTCTGCTCGTGGCACGGGACGGCTGCGCTCGCGCACCAGGAACATGAGCGCCACGCTCAGGACTGCCGGCACGATCGCGACATACAGCAGCGGTTTGATCTTGTGGTCGAGCAGCTCGTAGCACGCCAGACCCAGCAGCGGACCGATGACGGCGCCCAAGGTGTCCATCGTGCGGTGAAAGCCAAACACCCGGCCGCGCAACGCCTCGTCCACCTGGTCGACCAGCAGCGCGTCCCGCGGTGCGCCGCGGATACCCTTGCCGAGCCGATCGACAACGCGACCCGCGAGCACACCCGGCCAGGCCCCGGCCACCGCGATGATCAC
The DNA here is from genome assembly GCF_003614435.1 of Mycobacterium paragordonae. Lineage (NCBI taxonomy): Bacteria > Bacillati > Actinomycetota > Actinomycetes > Mycobacteriales > Mycobacteriaceae > Mycobacterium > Mycobacterium paragordonae. Next base: position 4,151,661 of record NZ_CP025546.1, on the reverse strand, counting down.
CTTGCCGAGCGCCGCCATCCCGTACCCGGTGGTGATCAGTGGGCGCCGCGCAAACCTGTCGCCCAGCGGGCCCGCCGCAAGTTTTGTCAGTGAGGCCGCCCCCTCGGCCACGCCCTCGACGGCTCCCACCACGGACGGCGGAGCACCCAGCACGGCCGTGAGGTAGATCGGCAGCAGCGGATAGAGCAGCTCACTGGCGCTGTCCTGCAGGAACGACACCGCCGAGAGCACCCGCACGTTGGGAGTGAGCCAGCTGGGCCCCGAGCGTGTCGGTCGCATCACTTCGTCCCGGTTCACGGTGGTCAGCGTAGGCAACGACGCCGTCGTGACCGCCGTGGGACCGGTGCCGCTGCTTGCGCGCGGTGGGCCCACCCGTGGCCAGTTGTCAAAGCCCTACGACCAGAACCCATTCAACGGCGTCGCATACATATCATTCATCGTTAACGGGTTCAACGTATTTGGCGAACTGAGCGCCTGTTCGATCGTCGCCATCAAGCTGTACTGGTCGTAGTACTCATGGGTGACGAACTGCCCGGACAGCATCCCACCGTTTGTCACGGCGTACTGGTTGGGAATGACGATCATCGGGACGTGGTTGCCCTGGTTTCCGATGCCCAGTCCGAGGTTGTTGAAGTCCTCGTCCCAGGTGATGATGATCGCGTCGCTCTGGTTCGCGTTCCATGCGGGCGAGCTCTGAATGAGCGACACCTGCTGTTGGAGGAACTGATCGCCCGCGGCCACGTTGTACTGGTGGTTCGTGAGCTGACTGCCCACGAAGTTGAGGATGCCCGGAAGCGAATCAACCGGCCCTTCCATGTCATTGGCGTTATTGGCGACGATCCAGCTGAACCGCGGTGTGGTGGCAGTGTTTTGGAGATCGGTGGTCAACTGCGTCAGCGGCAGCAGATGCTGTTGTTGGTAGGCCACGGTGTTGTTGAAGACATAGCTGTACTGGGCCGCCGGTATTTGGAACGTGCTGTAGTCGCCCGAGGAGACCAGGGCGCCGGGGTAAGGCATGCTCTGCGCGTAGTTGGCCCACGTAACGCCAGCGCCGTCCATCTCTTGCATCAGGCTGGGTGCGTTGATGGAGGGCGGGTTGGGGTTGTAGGTCAGGCCGAAGTCCGAGCCGCCAAGGACGCGGAAATAGTTCGGGGCACTCGGGTGGCTGTTGGCGTAGAAGTTGTCGGCCGAGCCGTACGTGCCCAGCAGGCTGTTGATGTAAGGGGCGTTCACGCTGCCGACGATGTCAGTGAAGCCGTGGTTCTCCATGTAGATCAGGAATACGTGATCGAGATGGCCGACGTTGGAATTCGGCACGGTGAGCGCGGCCGGGGTCAGCCCCGGAGCACCCACAGTGAACGACAGATTATCGGCGTAGGCGTTGTTGTAGTGGTTGGTGATGGGGTTGGCATCGTTGAAGGTGGCGGTGACCACCGCGGAGGTGGTGCCGACCGGGATCGTTCCGGAGACCGAACGCGGTTGCAGCCCAGTCAATCCCAGACGATCGATGGCACTGACCGTGGTGGTCGAACCGGTGCCGAGCACGACGCCGTTCGAGTTCAGGAAGCTGACCTGCAGCGCGGTCGACGACGGGTCGATCATATATCCGCCGAGCAGTCCGCTCAGGGTGTAGGGCGTTGTGCCCGTGTTGATCTTGGCCGATGCGGCGCTGAGATCGACCGTTTGGTGGATGCTGGAGGTGGCCACGGGCCCGCCGCCCGCGAAATTGGCGCCGGCCCCCGAGGGAGCCGTTTGGGGGAAGCCCAGGAAACTCGGCAGATCCGGGAACGGGAACGCGACTCCCAAGACGTAGCTGACCTTCTGGGTGCCGTACGTGATGATGGTCGGGATGCCGCTTACCGACCAGCCCGGGTAGGTCACCGAGCTGGTGCCCGACGGTGACGGGGTGGCGATCTCGAAGTTCCCGTTGACCAAGAGGTTCGGGCTCATGGGCAACCCAGGAATCCCGTTGATGCCCAACAGAAGACCGCCGCTGCCCACGGTACCGGGGCCGCCCAGTAACGCCAGCGTCGTCGCATTGCCGGCATTGCCGCCGTTGCCGCCGTCACCGACCAGCAGGGCACTGCCGCCGATACCGCCGTTGCCGCTGTTGAAGCCGGGGGCGCCTTCAGCCCCCGTGCCACCGGGACCGCCATTGCCCAGCAGCGCTCCGCCGACTCCGCCATGGCCGCCCGTCCCACCGGTGCCGGTGGCGGCGAATCCGCCGATTCCGCCGGCCCCACCGACGCCGACCAAACCGGCGTTCCCGCCGAAGCCGCCCGGACCGCCGGGCGACTGCCCGACGATGACCACGCCCGCCGTGCCGCCCGCACCGCCGGCGCCTCCGGAGCCCAGCCAGCCCGCGGTGCCTCCGCCTCCGCCGATACCGCCGCCGCCACTACCGAGCACGGGGAGCAGCACCGATCCGCCGGCTCCACCGGAGCCGCCGGCGCCGGCGAATTGTCCACCCGCGCCGCCACTTCCGCCCGGCCCACCGGTGCCGTTCAGGCTGCCGCCGCCGTCGCCGCCTACCCCTCCGGCACCGACCACGGAACCGCCGATGGTGCCGGCTCCGCCGCCGAATATCGAACCGGCGATGCCTGCGGCCCCACCGGTTCCGCCTGCACCTCCGACGTCGCCGGCCCCGCCGACCCCGCCGTTACCGCCGCCGGCGCCGACCAGCCCGCTCAGGGCGCCACCGGCTCCGCCGGACCCACCGGCTCCGCCCAGGACACCGGGGATCGCCAGGTTGGCCATCGCGCCGGTCCCGCCGACCCCGCCTGAGCCGAAGATGCCGCCGGTCCCGCCGGCTCCACCGCCGCCGCCGTTGCCGTCGGACCCGACCGCGCCGGCGCCGCCGGCCCCGGCGTTGCCGAAGAACAAGCCGCCGTTGCCGCCCTGGCCGCCGGACCGGCCGACACTCGTCGCGCCGAACCCGCCGGCCCCACCGGTGCCGCCGCCGCCCAACAATCCCGCGGCCCCACCGGGTCCGCCGGGTATGCCGTTGGCGCCCGACCCGCCGGCCCCGCCGTCACCCAGCAGCCAGCCGCCCGGACCGCCGGCGGCCCCACTGCCGGCCGCGCCCGGGGCGCCGTTGCCGATCAGCGGGCGCCCGGTCAGCAACACGCTGGGGGCGTTTATCACGTTGAGCGCCACCGCCGGGAGCAACAGACCGTTGTCGCCGGTTACTCCGGTGGCGCCCGCCGGGGCGCCGAGTCCGCCAACCCCACCCGTCCCGCCGAGCCCGAACAGCGTGGCCTTTCCGCCGGCACCTCCGGCCCCGCCGGCGAACGTCGGCGCGCCCTGGGCGCCCGCCCCGCCGGACCCGCCGCTGCCGAACACCAGGGCGCCCGCGCCGCCGTTGCCGCCGGACCCGCCGATGCCGCCGGACGCGAATCCGCCGACCCCGCCAGCGCCGCCGAACCCGAACAGGCCCGCATCCCCGCCGGCCCCGCCGTGGCCGCCGGTGCCCGCGCCGAAGTTGTCGCCGCCGGCACCACCCGCGCCGCCCGAGCCCAACAACCAGCCGGCGTGCCCGCCGTTGCCGCCGGGCCCGCCGTTACCGCCGAAGCTGCTGCCGCCGGTTCCGCCGACGCCACCATTGCCGAACAGGGGACCGGCCGCACCGCCGGCACCTCCGGTACCGCCACCGCCGCTGCCGCCCAATCCGCCGGTGCCGCCCCCACCGCCGGCGCCGAACAACAGTCCACCGGCCCCGCCAGCTCCACCCGTGCCTCCGGTGTCCCCGACGCCGCCGACGCCACCGACCCCGCCGCCGGCGCCGACCAGGCCACTGAGCAGCCCTCCGGCCCCGCCGGTCCCGCCGACTCCGCCGGCCCCGATCGTCGCGAACCCGCCGGGCCCGCCTGCGCCGCCGCCACCGAACAATCCGCCGGCCCCGCCGGTCCCGCCGGCCCCGGCGGTCCCGACCGCCGAGAAACCACCTGCGCCACCGGTTCCGCCGGTGCCCAACAGCCATCCACCTCGCCCGCCCGGGCCGCCCGCCCCGCCGGTGCCGCCGGCTCCACCGGCGCCGCCGGTTCCGATCAGCCCCGCATCCCCGCCGGCACCGCCGCCGTAACCGAACGGAGGTCCGGACGCGCCGGATCCGCCAGCCCCGCCGTCACCGATCAACCAGCCGCCGGGCGCGCCGTTGGCACCGGTGCCGGGGGTCCCGTTGGCGCCATTGCCGATCAGCGGACGCCCGGTCAACGCCAACACGGGCACATTCACCGCGTCCACCGCCTCGAGCAGGACCTGGCCCACGGTCTGCTCTAAGGCTTGCAGCGACAGCTGGTTGGCGGCCTCGGCGACCCCGTACGCGCCCGCGCCCGTCAGCAGCGCCTGCTGAAATTGCGCCTGGTACAACGCAATCTGAGCGCCCACGGATTGATAGGACTGGGCGTATCCGCCGAACATCTGGGCGATCGCCGCGGACACCTCGTCGGCGGCCGCCGCCGCGATCCCCGTGGTCGACGGCGCCGCCGACGCCGTAGCTCGTTTGATCGCTTCCGCGATCCCGTTCAAATCCGCTGACGCCGCGGTCAGAGCCTCAGGTGCTGCGATTACGAAGGTCGACATCTGCGGCTCCCATCGATCACGGGGCGAGTGATCGGCTAACTCTATTCACATCAACTTCAGATGTGAACAGACACGACGTGTTCGTTGAAATGTTTGTGCCGCGGCACCAAAAGCCTGCCGCGCCAAGGCCGGTGGAGCGTCCGCTCTCTTTTGAGGCCGCATGAATTCAAAGTGGTTGCCAGCCAATATTTTTATTGAAGGACCCTAGGACCAGAAGTCGTTCATCGGAGTGGCGTACAGGTCGTTGTTGGTGAGCGTGATGAGAGGCGTTCCCGCCGTCGGGCTCAACGCATACTCGATCGTCGACATCAGGCTGTAGTGGTTGTAGTAGCTGTCCGTCACGAAGTGTCCGGACAGCATCCCCCCAGAGGTCACGGCGCCCTGATTCGGGATGACGACCATCGGAATGTGGTTGCCCTGGTTGCCGTTTCCGGTCGACAGGTTGTTGTAGTCCTCGTCGAACGTGATGATGATGACGTCCTTGGAGCCGCTGTTCCACGTCGGCGAGTTCATGATGGTGGACACGTTCTGTTGCAGGTACTGGTCGCCGGCCGCGATGTTGTACTGGTGATTGGTGAGCTGGCTGCCGAGCCAGGTGGCGATGTCGGTGGGTGAACTCACCGGGCCTTCCATATTGGTTTCCTCAGAGCCGCAGATCCAGGCGAATCTGGGAGCGGTGAGCGGGTTCTGCAGATCGGCGCCCAATTGCGTCAACGGCAGGAGGTGCTGCGCCAGGTAACTCGGGGAGTTGTTGTAGACGTAAGTCAAACGGGGGAAAGGCAATTGGTCGACGCTGTAGTCACCGGATGACACGATGGCGCCCGGGTAAGGCATGTTGGGCGTGTAGCCCGCCCACGATATTCCGGTGGTGTCCAGCTTTTCCACGAGGTTGGGCGCGGTGACGGTGTTCGCCGTCGGGTTGTAGTCGATCCCCAAGTCGGTGCCGAGCAGGATCCGCAGATAGTTGGGTTCGCTGGGGTGGCCCAGTGCGTAGTAGTTGTCGGCGTAGCCGTAGGTGTTGATCAGGCTGTTGAGGTAGGGGGCGTTGACGCTGCCGAGGATGTCGCCGGCGCCCTTGTTCTCCATGTAGAACAGGAACACGTGGTCGAGTTGGCCGACATTCGAGGTCGGGACGGCGAGCGTCGGCGCGGTGAGGGTGGGGTCGCCGACCGTGAACGACAGGTTGTCGACGTAGGCGTTGTTGTAGTTGCTCAGGATCGGGTTGCGGTCGGCGAGGGTCGCCGTCACCACCGCGGAGGTGGTGCCGACCGGGATGGTCCCGGATACGTCGCGGGCCTGGAAACCGGTGCCGCCCAACCGATCCAGCAATCCGACCTCGCCGGTCGTGCCGGTGCCCAGAACCACTCCGTTGGCGTTGAGGAAGGTGACTTTCAGCGACGCCGCGGAGGGGTCCAGCAGGTAACCGCCGAGCAGTCCGCTCAGCGTGTACGGGGTGGTGCCGGTGTTGATCTTGGCGGCTGCCGCGGTCAAGTCGACGGTTTGGCTGAGGGAACCTGAGCTCACCGGTCCACCACCGGCGAAGTTGCTGCCTGCACCCGGGGGAGGGGTGCCCGGGAAGCCCAGGAAGCCCGGCAGATCGGGCAAGGGGAAAGAGAACGGCGAGGGGTAAGCGCGCCCTGTGCCGTAGCTGATGATGGTCGGGGTGCCGCTGACCGACCACCCCGGGATCGTCACCGAGCTGAAGCCGGACTGCGACGGGGTGGCGATTTCGAAGCTGGGGTTGACCAGCAGGTTGGGGCTCATGGGCAGGCCGGGAATTCCGTTGTGGCCCAATAGCCAGCCGGCGGTGCCGATGGTGCCGGGACCACCCAGCAGCGTGGGCGTTGTTGAGTAGCCGCCGTTGCCGCCGTTGCCACCGTTACCGATCAGCACCGCACTGCCGCCGGCGCCGCCCGTGCCGCCACCGACAGTGGGAGCGGCCTCTGCGCCGGCCCCGCCCGCACCACCGTTGCCCAATAGCGCACCGCCCAAGCCGCCGTGCCCGCCGGCCCCGCCGATGCTCCCGGCACTCAGTCCACCGGTCCCACCGACTCCGCCGGTACCGAGGAGGGTGGCGTTGCCGCCTAGTCCACCCCGACCGCCGGGCATCGGCCCGAAGCCTCCGACGGTGCCGCCCGGGCCACCAGCACCGCCGGAGCCCACCGCGCCGGCGGCACCCCCGGTGCCGCCCGGACCGCCGCCGGTGCCGGGCGCGGCCTGCAGAACCGCGCCACCGGCTCCACCGGACCCGCCGTCGCCGGCGAGCTGGCCACCGGCCCCACCGGGCCCGCCGGCTCCACCTGGGCCGACGAGGCTGGCGCCACCGTCGCCACCGGCACCGCCGGCACCGAACAGCGAGCCGCCGATGGTGCCCGCTCCGCCGCCAAACAGCGAACCGCTGATCCCGGCCGGGCCGCCGGCCCCTCCGGCCCCGCCGCCGGACTGGTAGGACGCGCCGCCGACCCCACCGGTGCCGCCACCGGCCCCGACCAGGCCACTGAGCGCCCCGCCGGCGCCGCCCGCCCCGCCGGCGCCGGGTATCCCGGCAATCAACTGGCCGGTCATGCCACCCTGGCCGCCGACGCCGCCGGATCCGAAGAGGCCGCCGGTCCCGCCGCCTCCGCCGCCTCCGCCGTTCGCGCTGGTTCCGCCGTTGAAGCCGACGCCGCCGGCCCCACCGGGCCCGCCGTTGCCGAACAGCAAACCGCCGTTGCCGCCCATACCGCCGGCCCTGCCGGGGCCGGTCGCCCCGAACCCGCCGGCTCCGCCCGCACCGCCGCTACCCAATAGCCCGGCGGCTCCGCCGGGCCCGCCGGGGATGCCGTTGGAGCCGGACCCGCCGGGCCCGCCGTCGCCGAGTAACCATCCGCCGGGTCCGCCGGCGGACCCGCTACCAGCCGCCCCCGGGGCGCCGTTTCCGATCAGCGGCCGGCCGGTTAGGGCGATCACGGGCGCATTGATCGCGTTGAGCGCCGCCGCCGGCAGCAACGCCCCGTTGGCGCCGTTGGCGCCCGGCGTCGCGCTGAGGGCCCCACCGATCCCGCCGGTTCCCCCAAGGCCGAACAGCACGCCCCGCCCGCCGGCGCCGCCGTCTCCGCTGGCAAAGAGTGGGGCGCCCTGCGCGCCGTTCCCGCCTGCGCCGCCGTTGCCGAACACCATGCCGCCCGCGCCGCCGTTGCCGCCGGCTCCGGCTTGTCCGGCCGTGGCGAATCCGCCGGCTCCGCCCGCCCCACCGAAGCCGAACAGACCAGCGTCGCCGCCTGCTCCGCCATGCCCGCCGGTGCCGCCGAGCAGGCTGTTACCGCCGGCCCCGCCTGATCCGCCCGAACCCGACAACCAGCCGGCGTGCCCCCCGACCCCGCCGCTCCCGGCGTTGCCGCCAAAGCTGTTGCCGCCGGTTCCACCGGGGCCGCCGTTGCCGTACAGCGGACCGCCGGCCCCGCCTGCTCCGCCGGTCCCGCCGCCCCCGGTGGTGCCCGGCCCTCCCGTACCGCCGACGCCACCGGCGCCGGCCAGCGGGCCGCCGATACCGCCGGCCCCGCCCGCGCCTCCGGTGGTACCAACTCCGCCGGCCCCGCCGTTGCCTCCGCCGGCGCCGACCAGCGCACCGAGCAGTCCGCCGGCCCCGCCGGCACCGCCGCTCCCGCCGGTCCCGGAGTTGGCGAACCCGCCGGGTCCGCCGGCTCCGCCCGCGCCGAACAACCCGCCGGTTCCGCCGACCCCGCCGACGCCGCCGACCCCGTTGGCGATGAACCCGCCGGTGCCGCCGGCCCCGCCGGTGCCCAGCAGCCAACCGCCTGCACCGCCCGCACCGCCCTTGCCACCGCCGGCCCCGCCGGCCCCGCCCGTCCCGCCGCTGCCGATCAGACCCGCGGCGCCGCCGGCCCCGCCTGTCGCGCCCGCCCCTCCCGAGCCGCCGGCGCCGCCGTTGCCGAGCAACCAACCGCCGGCTCCACCGTTGGCGCCGGTCCCCGGAGCGCCATTGGCGCCGTTGCCGATCAGCGGGCGCCCGGTCAGGGCCAGCACCGGCCCGTTGATCGGCGCCAGTAGGGCCTCCAGGTTCACGGTCTGCAGCAGCGACAGATTTACCGCCTCGGCGCTCGCATACGCATTCGCGCCGGTGCCCAGCGCCTGCGACAGCTGCTGCTCGAAGGCCGCCGCCTGCGCGTCCAGCGCCACAAAGACCTGTGCGTAGTTGCCGAACAGTCCCGCGATCGCCGCCGACACCTCGTCAGCGGCCGCGGCCGGCACCGTCGTGGTGGCCGGCGCCCACGACGCCGTCGCCCTCCTGATCGCTTCTCCGATTCCGCTCACCTCGGCGGACGCGGCCGTTAAGGAGTCTGGTACTGCGAACAGGAACGTCGACATCAGCGCCTCCCGACGGGCGAATCGAACGGCTTAATGTATTTCAGAAAGGGTGGGAATGTGAACCACCATTCGGGTGGAATTTTGCGCCCGACTCGGTCGGCCGCAGTCGGTCCGACGGGGTTCGCCGCGCGGCCGCGCGCGCCTAACCGAAAAGTCTCAACTACAGGTTTACCCTTCAGTCCGTGATGGTCGGGGAGTGCGCACTACTGCCGGAGTTCGATGTCCTGTCGGCGCTGGATTTCGAAACCGAGATCCCATGCATCTGCCGGAAGTTCTGCGACGAGGCGGATCATGCGGCGGACTGGTGGATCACCTTGTCGTGCGGCTGCCGATACCCGTTCTGCAGCAAGGCATTACGGATGTCCAAGCTGCGTTTGAGGATCCGGCCGCTGACGTGCCGGCTGTGCTCGTCGCATGACATTGTGATCAGTAAGGTGAAGCGGACGTAGCCCTTAGCGGGGACTCGTCAGTTGTACGCGGTGCTCCCCGGCACCCCATGCGTCGTGCTCACGATCTTCGCGATGCAGTGATCCCGGTCGAATCCCTTGCTGCTGCACCACATCAGCGCGCCCCTGGAATCGTCGAAGGTGATCCCCGCGATCGTCACCCAGAAGTTCGGCTCGGAGAATGTCGACCAGTCACCCGACCACAGCAGCTTGGCGTTGTAGAGCTTGCGGAATTGCAAGTGCTCCTGCAACGCCATCGCGTTGTCCCACACCACCCCGTTGTCACGGATACCGGGTCGCTTGGAGCTGAGCTGCGGAACCCACTTGTCGGCGGCCTCCGTCGCGACCACGGAGCGGTCGAGGTTCACGTACTGCCGCAACTGCTGCTCGGCGTCCGGGACCGCGGATGCTGTCGTCGTCGGCTGCGCGACCGAGCGCGTGGTCGGGGGCGTCGTCGTCTGATACGTCGGCGCCGCGCCCGTCTCGTAGGACGGCTGGTACGTCGGTTGTCCCGACGGGGGATAGGCGACCCTCGAAGTGTCCGAACCGGACTTCTGGTTCCCGACGACAACCACCACCAGTACCACCGCTACGACGACCAGAGCGGCCGCCACCGCCACCAGCGTCGGCACCAGAAATCGCCGGGAGTCATCCCGCGGTGGATATGCGGGAACCGTTGGGGGAGAGGGGAAATACTGCGGTGGTGGGTACTGCGGCGGCTGATACTGCGGGCCGTAAACCGTATCCGCGGCAGTCGGCCCCGGAGCCGGCTCAGGAGCCGACTGCGGAGCCGACAAAGCCCGCTTGGCCGCCCGCGCCAGCGCTCCGGCACTGCCATACCGGTCATCCGGGTGCTTGGCCATTCCCCGGCTGATGACGTCGTCGAGCGCGGCCGGGACGCCCGAGCGAGCGACACTGGGCCGCGGCGGCAGCGCCGTCAGGTGACCGGCGATGATCTGCTGGGTGTCGCCGACGAACGGCCGGCGACCCGTCAGCGCCTCGTACAACACACACGCCAGCGCATACACATCGACGGCGGACGTCGCCGGTTCGTCGCTGTTGAGCCGCTCGGGTGCCATGTAGGCGAAGCTGCCCACCTGATAGCCGCTCATCGTCAGATGCGACTCACCCCGGGCTTCGGCGATGCCGAAGTCGACGAGATAGGCGAAGTCGTCTGGGGTGATGATGATGTTCTGCGGCTTGACGTCGCGATGGATCAGCCCGTTGGCATGCGCCGCGTCCAGCGCCGCGGCGACCTGGCCGATGATCTCGACGGCCCGCTCCGGCGTCAAGGCACGCCTGGCCAGGATGTCGTGCAATGTCTCGCCCCGCACCAGTCGCATATCGATGTACAGCGTGTGGTCGATCTCGCCCCAGTCGTGGATCGGAATCACATGCGGCTCTTGCAGAATCGCCGCCGCATGTGACTCGCGCAGGAAGCGCTCCCGGAAGGTCTGGTCGTCGGCGTACTCGTCGGGCAGCACCTTCAGCGCGACGGCGCGGCGCTTGTCGGTGTCGAATGCCTCGTACACCTCACCCATGCCGCCCTTGCCGAGCAGCCGACTGACTTCGTATTTGCCAAAGGTTTCACCGACGAGTGACTTCATGGCAACAACCCTGCCTTTCCTCCCTGTCGTCAGTATGCGACGGACGTCTGACAGGCCGCAGGCGTTTGCCGAGGACGCGGGGCGGGCTTAGCGCTCCACGACGGGCAACCGCAACGCCGCCGGAGCATCCCCCGGAACCACCGGCCGTTGCGGCGCCACCGGCACCAGCCGCTGATATCCGGTGCCAAGATCAGGCCGGGTATCTTCCTCATTCACGTTGGGCCAGAATGACATTGCCCGCTCGGCCTGCGCCGTGATGGTCAGCGACGGGTTCACCCCGATGTTGGCGGAGATGGCCGACCCGTCCATCACATGCAGCCCGGGATGCCCGAACATCCGGTGATACGGATCGATGACGCCGGTCTCCGGTGAATCCCCGATCGTGCATCCGCCGAGGAAGTGGGCCGTCATCGGGATGTCGAAGATTTCGCCGACGCTGCTGTAGGGCATCCCGCCGATGTCCTCGGCGAGCTGACGCACCGCCTCGTTGGCCTTCGGGATCCAGGTGGGGTTGGGCACCCCGTGGCCCTGCCGGGACGACAGCTTGACTCCGCCCAACCGCCGCCGCTTGGGGAACAGCGTCAGCGAGTTGTCCTCGGTCTGCATGACCAGCGCGATGACGGTGCGCTGCGACCAGGTCCGCAGACCGGCATACACCGACGCCGCCTGACCCGGGTGGCGCAGCACCTGTCCCAGCCACCGGGCCCACCGCGGCGCGCGCCCTCCGCCGTCGGTCATCACCGTGGTCAGCATCCCCATCGACTGCGGGCCCTTGCCGTAGCGGACCGGTTCGATGTGCGTCTTATCGTCCGGGTGGATCGACGATGTGATCGCGACTCCCTGATGGAACCCGGCGTCGCTGCCCTGCCGCATCCGCACGCTGGCACCACAAAGCGCTTCCGAATTCGTTCGGGTCAGCACTCCGAGGCGGTCCGAAATCCCGCTCAGCGTGCCGTCGGCTTTCATCCGGTGCAACAACTGCTGGGTGCCCCAGGTCCCCGCCGCGAAGATCACCTGCTGGGCGGTGATGGTGCCGGCGGTGCGCCTCGCCCGCCAACTGCCGCTGCGGACGGTGTCGACGGCATAACCGCCCTCGGCACGAGGACGCACCTTGACGACGGTGGTCAGGTCGTGCACCTTCGCGCCGGCCCGCTCGGCCAGATACAGGTAGTTCTTCATCAGCGTGTTCTTAGCGTTGTGCCGGCAACCGGTCATGCACTCGCCGACCTCGATGCACCCACGCCGGCGCGGCCCGGCCCCGCCGAAGAACGGATCATCAACCTCCACACCGGGTTTCGGCACATTGTCGTCGCCGAAGAACACCCCGACGGGTGTCATGCCGAACGTCTCGCCGACGCCCATGTCCTCGGCCACCTTGCGCAACGCAACGTCCGACGCCGTCATCGTCGGATTCCGCACCACCCCCAGCATGCGTTTCGCTTGGTCGTAGTAGGGGGCCAACTCGTCGCGCCAATCGGTGATGTGCGCCCACTGCCGGTCCCGGTAGAAGGCATCCGACTTTGGCTCGTAGAGCGTGTTGGCGTAGTTCAGCGAGCCGCCGCCCACGCCGGCGCCGGCCAGCACGATCACGTCGGGCAGCACGTGGATGCGCTGAATTCCGGTGCAGCCGAGCTTTGGTGCCCACAGGAAGTTCCGCACGTCCATGCTGTTCTTCGGGAACTCCGAATCCTCGAAGCGCCGTCCGGCCTCCAGAACGCCGACTCGGTAACCCTTCTCGGTCAACCGCAGCGCCGAGACCGATCCGCCGAAGCCGGAGCCGATCACCACTACGTCGTAGTCCACGGCCATGCCATCCCCCTCTAGTTGACGCTTTATTTGACGCCGGGCAGTCGTTTGAGCGCGCGCAGCCCGCCAGTCATCACCCGCGCATACCGGTCGGCCCGCAACCACCGCGGCGCCCCCACGGGCAGCACGCGTTCGATCGCAATGGTCTGGGATTCGGTGTATTTGAGGATTCCGTGCTCGCCGTGGCGGCGTCCGAGGCCGGAGTCCTTCATGCCGCCCATCGGCGCATCGACCGACGCCCAGGCGGCGGCATAACCCTCGTTGACGTTAACGGTGCCGGCTTGCAATCGCGCGGCGACGCGGCGCCCGCGTTGCGGGTCGGCGGTCCAGACGCTGAAGTTCAACCCGAAGTCGCTGTCGTTGGCCTTCGCGATGGCCTCGTCTTCGCTGTCCACCGGATACAGCGACACCACCGGTCCGAAGGTCTCGTCGGCAAAGGCGGCCATGCCTTTTCGGACGCCGGTCATGATCGTCGGCTCATAGAAGTAGGGACCGATGTCGGGGCGCGGCTTGCCGCCGGTCAGCACGGTCGCGCCCTGCGCCACCGCGTCCTGGACGTGATGGATGACGGTGTTCAACTGGGTCTCGTTGATCAACGAGCCCATGTCGGCCTTGTAGTCCAGTCCCGCCGACAACACCATGCTCTCCGTCGCCTCGACAAAAGCGGGAACAAAGCTGTCCCACAACATCTTCGGCACGTAGATCCGCTCGATCGAGATGCACAACTGTCCGGCGTTGGAGAAGCACGCGCGGGTGGCTCCGACCGCCGCCTTGGCGACGTCGGCGTCGTCGAGCACCAGCAGGGCGTTCTTGCCGCCGAGTTCCATCGAGCAGTCGATCAGCTGTTCGCCGGCCTGGGCGGCGACGAGACGGCCGACGCGGGTGGAACCGGTGAACATCAGGAAGTCGGACTGCTCGATGATCGGTGTCCCGAGTTCGGAGCCGGGGCCGGTGACGACCTGCACCAGACCGGGCGGCATCCCGGCCTCTTCGAGCAACCGCACCGCCCACAGCGTCGAAAAGGGCGTGCGCTCATCGGGTTTGATCAGCACCGCGTTTCCGGCGACGATCGCCGGCAGCGCATCGCTGATACCCAGGGTCAACGGATAGTTCCACGGCGCGATCACACCGACCAGTCCCTTGGGGTGGTGGTATTCCCAGGCTTCGGTGAGGACCAGCTGAACACCCTGCCGCCGTTGGGGTTTGAGGTAGTCCCCGGTGGTGTGGGCGTAGTAGCGGGTGGTCAGCGCGACGTCGATCACCTCCTCGAAGGCATGCCCGCGCGCCTTGCCGTTCTCGGACTGGATGATGTCGAGCACCTCATCCTGGCGCTTGAGCACCAGGTCATGCATGCGCAACAGCACCGCCGCCCGCTCGGCAATCGGCCTGCCGGCCCAACTCTTCTGCACCTGCCTGGCCCGGACGGCGGCGACGGCGACATCGTCGGCGGTGCAGTGTGGCATCCGGCCCAGCGGCTTGCCCGACATCGCGTTGGTGACTTCGTGATAGCTGCCCGGGTCGGCGGCAGGTACCCGCGCCGCCAGCGCGGCGAAGACGGGGTCAGTGTCAATCACGGTGGTCATAACTGTGCTGAATGCCCGCGAATGCCGGTGCCGAACCCTGCCCGAATACGAACAAACGGGACCTGACGCGAAGACGGCCAATCGTCGAGAACGGTTGGGTTTCAAAGCAACAGAACTGTGAACCCCAAACGAAGCGGGCACGCGTCAACCGCGTCACGCCCACAATCGAAAGGACTTCCCAATCGTGTTGTCAAGCCGCCGTCGTGATGGGGATGGGGGGTAAGTCGTGGTAGGTGGTGTGGTCGCGGAGCATGGCCCACAGGACGCTGATACGGCGCCTTGCCAATGCGAGTACGGCTTGCTTGTGCGATTTGCCCTCGGCTCTTTTGCGCTGATAAAAGGTGCGCGAGGCGGGGCTGGTGGTGATCGAGATTTGCGCCGAGAGGTACATCGACCGCAGCAGTCCGCGGTGATAGCGCTTGGGGCGGCGCAGATTTCCATGGATGCGGCCGGAATCGCGGGGTTGTGGTGCCAGCCCGGCGAACCCGGCGAGTTGATCAGCACCGGTGAACGCGGTCATGTCTCCGCCGGTGGCGGCGAGGAATTCCGCACCCAGCCGGGGTCCGATGCCTGGCAGGCTGATGATTACTTCGGCGTGTCGATGGTCGCGAAATCGGGCCTCGATGAGCTCGTCGAGTTCGGCGATTTCGTCACCGAGGGCGATCACCCCCTTGGCCAGCCGGGCGACCATCTGGGCTGCCAAACGCTCTCCGGGCAACACCACCGACTGGGAGCGGGCGGCCTCCACCGCGGTCTGGGCCAGCGCGGTGGCGTTACGCGCGCCCTGTTTGCGCAGCCACGCGTCCAGGCGCGCAACTCCCGCGCGGCGGATCGCCGCCGGGGTTTGGTAGGCGGTCAACAGCACCAGCGGACCTTTGTTGGTCAAGGTCAACGCCCGCTCCAATGCAGGGGATATCTCGAGCAGTTGCGCGCGCAGGCGGTTGATCTGGCGGGTGCGATCAAAGACCACATCCACGCGGCGGGTGGTCAGGATACGCAAATCCACGGCGATCTCATCGCCGGGCCGCAGCAAACTGATATCCCGGCGAAGGCGGGCCTGATCAGCGATGACGAACGCGTCACGGGCATCGGTTTTGCCCTCGCTGCGGTAGCTGGCCGACGCTCGGTGAATTGCCAGCCCGGTCAGATATGCCAGCGGCTGCTCGCGAGCAACGAGCAAGCCGATCAGCAGTGCCGCCGCTCCATGGTTGAGGTCGATCGCCCACAACACTTGGCCGCCGGCCAGCTCGATCACCTCGTCGAGCAGACTCGCCAGTTCAGGCTCGTTGTTGAACACTCGCCGCGACAGCAGCCGTTGCCCTTCGCTGTTGATCACCACGCAGTGATGGTGTTCTTTTCCCACATCGATTCCTGCCCAGACCTTTTCGGTCAACGCCACCTCCACACTCATAGCCGTCACTCTTTGCGGTCCCTGGCAACGACGTCCCGGCGTAGTCCTACAGCAGCGATCACATCGCGTATCCCAATCAGCAGTCGAGCCGTTGCCAAACTGCGGGCGGCCAAGTCCTTTGAGCGGTCCACACCGCACCCCAATGACAGCCATACCCGCAGTTCGTGGGGTTCTCCGATCCTACGAACGACCCGATCAAACCCACGCTTCGAAAGGTAGGACTCTCAATGCCATCACGCAGCACAGTCATTCGCTCACTCCACGACCTGGGCGCCGCGGCCTGGTTCGGTGGATCGCTCATGGGGGCCGTCGGCCTCAACGGCGCGAGTGCAGCCGTTCGTGACCCCCAGGACCGTGCGCGGGTCTCGGCTACCGGATGGGCGAAATGGGCGCCGGTCAACGCCGCGGCAATCGGCGCGCATCTGCTCGGCGGCGGCGCCATCCTTTACAACAACCGCAAGCGCGCCAAGTACCAAAGCGGCGTGACCTCCAATACCGCCGCCAAACTCGCCGTCACCGGCGCCGCGCTGGGCGCCACCGCCTACAGCGGCGCGCTGGGCGCCAAAGCCGCTCAGGGAGACGGCCATCCCGCGGAGGGCGCAACCGAACCATCCTCGTCGACCCCGGATCAAGCGGCCGCGGCACAGAAGCAACTGCGGTACCTGCAGTGGGCGCTGCCGGTTCTCACCGGGACGATCCTCCTCCTGGGCGCGCAGCAGGGCGAGCAGCAACGGCCCAGTCAGATGATCTCCGGGTTCGGAAACAAGCTGGCCCGCAAGGCAAGCTGACCGCGATGGTGCACCAGATACCGGAGCCGGTGAACAAAGTTGTCACCAAGGTGGTGAGCATGGTCGCCGACGCGGCGCCCAATGCTGCCAAGGCGCAAACCGTCACCATCGCCTGCCAACCCGAGCGCATCGAACAGTTCTGGCGGGATCCCGACCAGCTCTCGGTGGTGCTCGGCGACATCGCCGAGGTGGAAACCCTCGGCGAGGACCGGTATCGGTGGCGCCTGACGGAGGGACCGGCCTGGGAATCGCGACGCGCCGCGGAGCCCGGCCGCGTCCGCTTCGTCGGCACCGGCGACGACAACGAACTGGTCGTCGAGTATCGGCCCGCCTCAAACGATCTCGGCACCGAGGTCACCATGCGGGTGCAGGCGCCGACGCCCGGGCTGTTGTCCGGCGCGGCGGTGTTCAAGGTGCTCTACCGGCTGCGCGCGCTGCTGCAGACGGGTGAGGTGCCGACCATCCGGTCCAACCCGAGCGCGCGGAAGTCCGCGCGGTAAGAGAGGCGAACCATGCGCGCACTGTGCTGGAACGGAGTCAACGATCTGTCGGTGGAGACCGTCGACGACCCGAAACTCCTTAACCCGCATGACCTGATCGTCGAAGTAGGACTCACCACCACCTGTGGGTCGGACCTGCACTTCATTGACGGCTACCTGCCTGGCATGCGAGAAGGCGACGTCTTCGGCCACGAATTCATGGGAATTGTGGCGGAGACGGGCCACGAGGTGCGCGACATCAAGGTCGGCGACCGGGTGGTGGTGCCGTCATTCATCGCCTGCGACAGCTGCTGGTACTGCGAGCACGAGATGTATGCCTGCTGCGACACCACCAACCCCAATCCCGAGCTCCAGCAACCGCTGCTCGGCTATCCCTCCGGCGGAATCTACGGCTACACACACCCGTTCGGCGGTTACGCAGGCTCACACGCCCAGTACGTGCGGGTGCCGTTCGGTGACACCAACTGCTTTGTGATTCCTGGCGATATCACCGACGAACAGGCCCTGTTTCTGTCCGACGCAGCGCCCACCGGCTTCATGGGCGCCGACTTCTGCGACATTTCCGGCGGTGACACGGTCGCGGTCTTCGGTGCCGGCGGCGTCGGCCTGATGGCCGCCCGCAGCGCGCTGCTGCTCGGCTCCGAGCGCGCCATTGTCGTCGACCGGATTCCGGAGCGGTTGGAATTGGCGCGCAACGGGTTCGGGCTGGAGATCGTCGACTACACCGCGGTGGACAGCGTGCACGAGACGCTGCGTGAGATGACCGGTGGCCGCGGCCCGGATGCCTGCATCGACGCGGTCGGCATGGAAGGCCACGGCACCGGAGTCCAGCAGCTCTACGACAAGGCCAAGCAGCTGCTGCGGATGGAGACCGACCGGGCCAGCGCTCTGCGGCAAGCCATTCTCGCCTGCCGTAAGGGGGGAGTGGTGTCGGTGCTCGGGGTGTACGGCGTGACCGACAAGTTCCCGATGGGTGTGCTGACCAACAAGGGCCTGACCCTGAAAACGTCGCAGCAGCACGGTCAGCGCTACATCACCCGGTTGTTCGACTACGTCGAGCAGGGCGACCTGGACCCGGCCAAGCTGATCACCCATGACCTACCGCTCGAACAGGGTGTGCTCGCCTACGACCTGTTCAAGAACAAGAAGGACAGTTGCATTCGGGTCGCGCTGCGGCCCTGAGCCACGAAGGGAGAGCCATGACAGTCCAGGCCGACGATGTCCGCCAACTGATGGCACACGAAGATCCAGACGCCGCAATGGTTTTGATTCAGGGCCGCATCGAGGTCAAGACTCCGGCGGAACTGGACTCGCCGGACTGTAGGGGCGCGCTGCACATCGCGTCGCGCGAAGAGGTGGTGGGTCGTGCCGGAGCATCCGAATTGTCGGACCGGGAGCTCTCCGAGCAAGCGGAGACTCTCGACACCGCCGTGCGAAACCTGGGTGGCTGAGCCAACTTACTTGTGCCGCAGCGCCACAATCTTGTCGTTGCGGCCGCCCACGTAGACGGTGCCGCTGTTGTCGACCGACAGGCCCCACGGGTAGTCGAGGCCGGTGAACGGCAACTCCTCCTGCGTGGAGGATCCCACCGCGAGTTTCAGTGTGCGGTTGTGTCCGGTGTCGTTCAGGAACACATTGCCCTTAGAGTCCAGTGTCAGGCCGCCGGGCTGCTTGAGGCCCGAAAACGGTAGCTCCGCCTGCTTTTTGGTCTCCACCGGCAGTACCAGAACCCGATTGTTGCCGCCGTCGGCCACGTAGACCGTTCCGTTGCCGGTGACCACCAGACCCGTGGGATTGTTGAGTCCGGTGAACGGCACCTCGCTGATCGTGGTCGAACCCGGGGGAAGAGCGACCACGTGGTTCTTTCCCGTGTCGGCGACGTAGACGGTGCGGCTGCTGTCGACGGTGAGGCCGGTCGGGTTTTCCAGGTCGGTGAACGGCAGCACTTCCTGAGTTTGTGCGCCCGGGCGCAGGACCAGCACCCGCTTGTTGCCGGCGTCGTTGACGTAGACGGTGCCGGTGTTGTCGGCGGTGACACCCGTCGGCAGGTTGAGGCCGTCGAAGGGCAGTTGGTGGGGTTCGGTGGAGCCGGCGAACAACGCCAGAATCCGATTGTGTTCGGTATCAGCCACATACACGGTGCCGCCGATGTCCACCGACAAGCCCTGCGGATCACGAAGACCGCTGAACGGCAGGGTGATCTGCTCGTAGTCGCTCTTCGACCCCGAGCTGCCGAGCAGGACAACCGCCACCACGGTGATGATCACGGCGAGCACGGCACCCGCGGCGACCGCCTTCCGGCGCCACCACGGACGCGCCGACGCAGGCGGCGTCGCGGGGGGCCGAGGTATGGGCGGTTCATTCTGCGGGACGATGATCGGCCGCGCCATCGTCTGATTGAGGTTCTGCGGGGGCGGCGGTGGCGCCGGCGGCCGCGGCTGCGGAGGCGGTGGTTGCCGTTGCGGGGGTTGCGGGGGCGGGGGTTGCCGGGGCGGCGGGGGTGGGGGCTGAGTGGGCTGCGGGGGTTGGCGCCAGTTGGTGTCGGGGCGGGGCATCGGATTGGTGTAGGCGGCGGGAGCCGGCTGCATCCTGATGGTCGGCGTCACCGTCGTCGCGGTGAGCGCGCTGTGGGCGTCGCGCGCGAGCTCGAGGGCGGTGTCGTACCTGTCGCCCGGGTTCTTGGCCATGCCCCGCGCGATCACCATGTCCAAGCTGGCCGGAATGTCCGGATTGGTGTTCGACGGTCGTGGCGGCGGCGCACTGCGGTGGCCGGTGATCTGCTCCTGCAACGTGTCACCGGGAAACGGCGACTGCGCCGTCAGGCATTCGTAGAGCACGCAGGCCAGCGAGTAGATGTCCGAGCGGGAGTCCACGTCCGCCGCGGTGAACCGTTCGGGGGCCATGTAGTGGTAGGTGCCGATGAAGTTGCCGGTCGCCGTCAGCGACAGGTCGTCCGCGGCGCGGGCGATGCCGAAGTCGATCAGGTAGGCGAAGTCGTCGTGGTCCAGCAGGATGTTGGACGGCTTGACGTCCCGGTGCAGCAGTCGCTCTCGGTGCGCGGCGTGCAGGCCTTTGGCGACCTGGTCGATGATGCTGACCGCGCGGGCCGCCGGCAGCGGCCCCTGGTTCAGCACCCAGAGCAGGTCGTGTCCCTCGATCAACCGCATGTCCACATACAGCCGGCCGTTGATCTCACCGTAGGTGTGGATCGGAATCAGGTGCGGGCTGTTCAGCCGTGCGGTGGCGTGCGCCTCGCGCCGGAACCGTTGCTGGAACACCTCGTCGTTGGAGACCGCGGAGGGCAGAATCTTCAGCGCGACGACCCTGTCGGTGTCGGCGTCATAGGCGCGCCATACTTCGCCCATGCCACCCCGGCCCATCAACTCGATGAGCCGGTATTTACCGAACATCGTCTCCTGCAACAACGCCTCCCACAACCGTCACCACTGGCCCGACTGTAACGCGAGCACCTGTGACCACTCACAGCATTTCACCGGCCCCGCCGTCGCGCCAGGTTTGCTACGTGTTCGCCTTCCGTTAACCATCTTGGCAGTCCGCCGGAAATCGGGCACCGACGATCCTGGGTTCGGTGGTCGCCGGATCGCGTCGACTTGTCTGCAACGGGTGGTGCGACACGCGGAAGCGCTTCGCGCAGGTGGCGATTGGGCGGATCAGATCAACTAGGGAAAGCGGCTTGCGCGCCCCATGCGTCACATCGGCCACACCGGTGTCTGGAAATGTTGACGACTTGGCGTCCCGCTTATGCGCGACAACGGTAGGGAACATCCCCCTGTCGCGCTGAGGCGGGCAGGCGCGGTGCCGTCCCGGTCAAAGACGCACGGTGCGGAAGTGAACGCGCAGCGTCGTCCCGGTCTGAAACGCGGCTACCCGAGCTTGAATGCGTCCCGGGACACCTCGAAGTAATGCCCGCTGCTGCTGTCGGTGCACTTGACGCCGGACTGTTCG
The DNA here is from genome assembly GCF_003614435.1 of Mycobacterium paragordonae. Taxonomy (NCBI): domain Bacteria; kingdom Bacillati; phylum Actinomycetota; class Actinomycetes; order Mycobacteriales; family Mycobacteriaceae; genus Mycobacterium; species Mycobacterium paragordonae. The sequence continues at coordinate 4,130,605 of NZ_CP025546.1, read as the reverse complement.
CTGATACAGCTGAGGGTTCCGGCTGAGGCGGTCTGGCCGTAGTTCAGGGTCCGTTCGCCCGGCACTCGCACGGTGTCCCCGTGGCAATGAATCGTTGCCGGTTTGCCAGGCTCGAGAACGAACCGGTCACCCCAGGCGAGGTGCTGGCCGCACTCCGGCGGCGGTGGGGGCGTGTAGGTGTGCTCATTGATGTCGCAGGCGACACCGGTGCTGGATAGCGAGCAGGCGATGTTGCCCGACGGGGTTTGAAAGTCCTGCCCGTCGGCGTGCGCGGTGGCAGGGAGCGCGAGGACGGCCACGGCCGCGATCGGGGCGAGCATGAGGATTCGCATGGTGTGGTCATAGCACCTTCGGCGCGGCCCGACCCGCCGAACAGACGCAAAATCACCGAGGAACGCGCGCTCCGCGGTGATTTCGCGTCTGCTCGCGCAGGTTAGCGACCCGCTTGCTGGGCGAGTTGGACACGCGACGTCACCCCGAGTTTGGCGTAGACGTGTGTCAGGTGGGTCTGCACGGTGCGCGGTGAAATGAACAACCGCGCACCAATGTCCTTGTTGCCCAGCCCTTCCTGAACCAAGCGGACCACGTCGAGCTCCATCGGCGTCAACGACCCCCAACCGGTCGAAGGCCGTTTGCGCTCGCCGCGCCCGCGCTGGGCGTACGCGATCGCTTCTTCGAGGGACAACGCGGCACCCTCCGCCCACCAGGTTTGAAAGTTGTCGGGTGGCAGTGCCTCGCGGGCCGAGGCCACCGTAGTGTCGTAGTCGGCCTGGTACATGGGAAAGCGTGGGTGCCCGATGCGTCGCCGCTGCGCGTCGGCGGCACCCAACAGGCGCACCGCGTACGGGTGATTCCCTTCGGCGGCCGCAAGGCAGGCGAGGCACTCCAGAATATCGTCCACCCGTATGAACGCCTGGGTATCGACGGCAACGGTCAGGGCTTCGTGGGCGTCGCGTTCGGCCTGTTCTGGATCGCCTTGTGCCATCGTGATATTGGCTCGCGCCAGCAGGGCCAGCATGCGATAGCAGCCCGGCACCACCGCCAACGTTTCGTCCGCTGATCGCCGGGCGGCCTCCAGATCCCCGCACGCCTGCAACGCTTCAGCCATGGGAGTGATGCATGTGGTGAACAGTTCGCGCATGGGATTGCTCTGCCGATAAGCCATTTCGGCTGCAGCCCGGGCCGCCGCGGCGTCGCCGGCCGCGAGGGCGGCGCAGGCGGATACCGCATACATCGCGTCGGCGAAATAGCTACCCATCGCATCGGCTATTTCCAGCGCAGCCCGCGCCGCCGCGTGAGACGCTTCTGGCTGGCCGTTGAGGGCCAGCGCCTGACCAAGGGTGACATAGCCGAAAACCGCCATGGTTGAGTCTCCGGCGGTCTCAGCTTCACGGGGCATGGAGTCGGCGATTTCGATGCCACGGGCGGGGTCGCCGTGCAGTGTCAAGGCGATGCACTGCCACGCACGGCAATTCCGGGAGAAGAACTTGTCGCCGATTGCATCGGCTTGTTGAAGCGCTTGCTGGTTGGCCGGGATTGCCAAACCCGGTTCACCGGCCATCAGAGCGCCAATCCCCTGGTAGCTGTAGATTTCGCACAGACTCCATTGGTCGTGGGCTACGCGGGCCAGTTCGACCGCTTCGGTGAGGTAGGGCTCGGCGGTGCCCGGCACGTAGAGCGCGATCATTCCGCATGCGATCAGGACCTCCCTGAGCAATGCGGAATCACCGATGTCGCGCGCGACCGCCAGCGCCTCCTGCGCTCGACTCAACTCCACCGGGAAGCCGACCCACGCAGCCAGAATGGCGTAACGCGCCACCGCGCCCACCCACACCGCGGGTGTCAGATGGGAGCGATCCTCGGCCAGGATTGCGGACAACCCGAACAGCGCCTCCTGAACACGGCCGCCCCGTAACCATAACGGCCGCAACGACAATAGGAGTTGCAACGCCGTCTCCAGCTCCCCGTTCTCGCGACTCCACGCGAAAGCGGCTCGCAGATTGTCGATTTCGACCTTGGCCCAGGACAGCAGCTGCTCATCATAGGAGTGGCCTCGCGCTTCTCTTGCCGCCGCGGTCTGCGCGTAGTAGTCACGGTGCCGGGTGCGCACCCGGTCTGCCTCGCCGGACTCGCCGAGTTTTTCCTGGGCGTATTGGCGTACGGTCTCCAGCAACCGGTATCGCATGCCGTCGCCGGTGTCATCGGCGACGACCAGTGATTTGTCGACCAGCAAGCTGAGTTGGTCAAGCAATTGGTAAGTTTCGACTTCGTTGCCCGCGCCGACGGCCGCGCCGGCGTCGAGGTCGAATCCGCCGGCGAAGGCCGCCAGTCGGCGAAACAACACCTGCTCGGGTTCGGTGAGCAGCGCATGGGACCAGTCGACTGATGCGCGCAGCGTCTGCTGTCTGCGCACGGCGGTGCGCGCACCGCCGGTCAGTAGCCGGAACCGGTCGTGCAGGCTGTCGGCGATCTGCTGCAGCGACAACGCCCGAATCCGTGCCGCGGCAAGCTCGATCGCCAACGGCATGCCGTCCAGGCGGGTGCAGATGTCTTCGAGAAGTTGGCGGTTCTGTTCGCCCACAACGAAATCGGGGCGCGCGCGTCGTGCCCGATCTTCGAACAGCTCGACGGCCGCGTCGGCGATGCCGAGTGAGGGCACCCGCCAACCCAGCTCGCCGGGCACGCCCAGTGGTTCACGGCTGGTCGTCAGAATGGTCAACTGCGGGCATACCGTCAACAATTCGGCGACCAGAGTCCCGCACGCATCGAGCAGGTGCTCACAGTTGTCCAGGATCAGCAGCATGTGCTTGTCCGCAATGAATCTCACCAGCAAGTCCGCATGGGAGCAGCCGGGTTGGTCGGCCAGTCCCAGCGTGCGCGCCACGGTGACCGGCGCGGCAAGCGGGTTGGTGACAGGGGACAGGTCGACGTACCAGAGCCCGTCGCCGAATTCGGCGGTCAGGCCGGCCGCGAGTTCGACCGCGAGTCGGGTCTTACCGGCACCCCCGGCGCCGGTCAGGGAAACTAACCGATTGCTCGTCACGAGCCGGCGCAGCTCCGTCATCTCGGCTGCGCGCCCGATGAAACTCGTCAGTTGAACCGGAAGATTATGCGCGGCAACGGCGTTGCGGACCCGCAGCGGCGGGAACTCGTTGCGCAAGTCGGGGTGGCACAGCTGCACCACGCGTTCGGGACGCGGCACGCCGCGCAACGGGTAACTGCCCAGATCGGTGAACCACACGCCGTCGGGCAGCCGGTCCATCACCAGCGATTCGGTCACGCCCGACAACACCGTCTGGCCGCCGTGGGCGAGGTCGCGTAGCCGGGCGGTGCGGTTGATGGTGGGGCCCGCGTAGTTGGCGTCGTCGCGCAGTTGGATCTCGCCGGTGTGGATGCCGATGCGCACCCGGATCGGGGCCAGCGGCGCCAGTTGTATGGCCAGCGCGCAAGCCACGGCGTCGGAGGCGCGGGCAAAGGCAGCGACGAAGCTGTCGCCCTCGCCCTGTTCGAGCGGGCGCACCCCGTCGTGGGCGGCGATGGTGTGGTTGACGGTGCGGTTGAGCTGGGCCAGCGCGGCGGTCATCTGCTCGGGCTGGGTTTCCCACAACCGGGTGGAGCCTTCCACGTCGGCAAGTAGCAGCGTCACCGTGCCGGTCGGCAGCAACTCGCTCATGCCCAAATCGTCCCAGGTCAGCTCCGCGTTTTGGCTCATGTTAGCCAGGATTGCCGCTTGTGCCGCGCACTACATCGGCGCAATCGCGCAGAAACACCGCCCGCGTCGCGTAGATGTTGGGATCGGTAGCGAGCCGGACCACATTGACTGGCCGAGCCTGATGACAGGACCCGATGAGAAGAGCAGCCGTATGAAGAGATTCACCATGCTGGCGATTGCCGCCGTCGCGGCGACGGTCGCTTTGCCGGCCACGGCGCAGGCCGACGCCGGCTATGAGTTCCAGTCACCGTCGGGAAACATCCGCTGCATGATGTACACCTCGGTCGGGGCCGACAAACCACATGCCCTGTGCGAGATCACCGATCACACCTGGACGGCACCGGCCCAGTCGATTTGGGGCTGCCCGCTGGCGCCGACCGCAAACCAGTTCCGGCTCAACGAGGGCGAACAACCCGGCTTTGCCTGCGCGACTCAGCACATGCCCCCGAGCCAGCGCCCGGTGCTCGAGTTCGGGCAATCCCGTACCACCGTGCCCTCACGTGCGAGAGCGAGCCATCCGGGATCACCTGCCGCGACGCCGGCACGAGTCACTTCTTCCTGGTGTCGCAGGAATCCTACGAGCTGGGCTGAGAGAAGCCCATGACGTCGCGCCGACTGATCACCGTTGTCGCCGCGTTGGTGTGTGCGGCCTGCTCGGTACACCACCCGGCGCCGCGACCCGCCGTGACGGGGGTTGCGGGGCCGAAAACCGTGCAGCAGCTCTGCGACGCGCAGACGTGGCCCCGCCCGGTGCCGAATGTTGTTGGGCGCCTTCTATATCAGGCCAAGGATGGGGCCCTGGAGTGCTACCAGCTCAAGTCGGTGGCGCCGGATGGACATGACCCCCTCAATCGTCCGGCCCGGCCCGCCGAAAAGACGTACCGCATCGTCGCGGTATCGCCCGCGACCGGAACCCCGGTCGGGCGCAGTGATGCGGTCACCGTTGAACTCGCCGAAGTAGACCCGACGGAGCCACCGGCGTTCCGGCCGTGTGACTGGGTGACCGCGACCGAGGCCGCAGGCATCATGGGCGGCCCGGTGAACGCCGAACCCCTGGGCGCGGAACCCGGCTCAGTCGATATCGCGTGCATCTACGACAAGCCACACGATGTCGGGGATGGTGTGGAAGTCGACCTGCAGACCGCGGGTGCGTTCGCCGTCGATGCGCCATCTGAGTTCGCGCTCGCGACCGGAACCGGTGACGCGGTCGACGGCATCGGCCTCAAGGCCTCCTGCGTCAACGAACTGACCACCACACCGCCCTCCACCACGCTGGTGGTCTTGCTGAGTGGCGAGCGGATACTTCGGGTCACCCAGGGGTTTGGTTCGTGTACAAACCTGAAACGTCTCGCGCAACTGGCGATCGGGCGCATCGGCTGACTTGTCGGTGGCCCGCAGTAGCTTGCGTCCCATGGAGCGCGGCGGATTCGGCGCGGTGTTCGGCCTACTGCTGATCATCGGCCTCATCATCAAGTTCATCTAGTGGATTCTGGGCGCGGCGGCACTCGTCGGCCTCTTCTTCCTGGCCCGGGCCATCGCCCGTTGGTACGCCGAACGCGAGGCCGAGAACGCGCGCTACCGCGCCGCCCTCGCCGCCCGCGCTGACCGGCAGCACTACTGGGTGCTGCACGGCGACGATCGCGGTATCTACGGCGTCGAGGGCGCCGAGCTGATGCGCCAGGTGCGCCGCCGCAGGTGAAGGGCGCCGAGCCTGCCAGGGTTGTTACCATCGCGCGGTGAGCCGATTTTCCAGGCGCGACGTGCTGAAATGCGCCGCCGCAGCACCGGTCCTTCTGGCCGCGATGGTCACCGTCCCGCCCGCCGCGGCCGCCGGTGTCGCCGGTATGAGCGTTTTCCTCGATCCGGGCCACAACGCCGTCGCCGACGCGTCGATCAACCAGCAGGTGCCCAACGGCCGGGGTGGTACGAAGCCGTGCAACACCTCGGGCACCGCGGCCGGCGACGGTTATCCCGAGCATGCGTTCACCTGGGACGTCACCACCATGGTCTCGGCTCAGCTGCAGAACCTCGGCGTCAACACCCAGCTCTCGAGACCCGACGATGGCTCCGTCGGCCCCTGCATCGACGACCGCGCCGCCCGCGCCAACGCCATGCACCCGGATGCGATCGTCAGCATCCACGCCGACGGCGGACCCGCGTCCGGGCATGGGTTCCATGTCAACTACTCCAGCCCGCCGCTGAACGACGCCCAATCCACCGGTGCGATGCAACTTGCCAACGCGATGCGATCCGCCCTGATCTCGGCCGGCTTCCAGCCGTCGAACTACATCGGCTCCGACGGTCTGTACGGTCGCGCCGACCTGGCCGGGCTGAACCTGGCCCAATACCCGGCCGTGCTCGTCGAACTCGGCAACATGAAGAACGCCGAGGATGCCGCCCAGATCGAAAGTGCCGATGGCCGAGCGAAATACGCCGCCGCCGTAACCCAGGGGATCGTCGCCTATCTACAAGCCAAGGCGGGCTAGCGTCCGCACCGCGATCGCGGTCTTCGCAACTCTGGTTGTGGCGGCCGCGATCGTCACATTGACCGCCGTGTACACCTACCGGCATGCCCCCGCTCCGCAAAGGCCACCGATGACGTCCCCCCGAAGCGCCCCGCCGCCACAGAACGTCGATCTCGCCGCGGAATTCACGCAACTGGCCGGCCGACTGAACGCCACCATGGGACTGGCCGTCACGGCCGTCGGGAGCAACGAGCCGCCCACGATCTACGGCGACTGGCCCCCGGGCCCGGCCTGGTCGACGATCAAGGTGCCGCTCGCGATCGCCGCCTACCGCCAGCAACACCACGTCACCGCCACCATGAAGGCTGCCATCACCGAATCGGATAACGCAGCGGCCGAAGCGCTTTGGCAGCAGCTCGGCGATCCCGTCACCGCCGCGGGCAAGGTGCAGGAGGTGCTGCGGGAAACCGGTGATCCCACCACGGTCGAATCGCGAAAGGTGCGACCGGAATTCACCGCATTCGGCCAGACCATCTGGTCGCTCGCGAATCAGGCCCACTTCACCGCTAAAGCGTTCTGCGACAAGCAGAACGAGCCCATCTTTGCACTGATGGGACAGATTGCGCCACAACAGAGTTGGGGCATCGGCGCGCTGCCCGGCGCCCAGTTCAAGGGCGGCTGGGGTCCGTCCCCGGCCGGCAGATATCTGGTGCGTCAGATCGGCGTCGTCAACGCGGGGAGACTCGCCGTCGCAATCGCGGCCGAGCCCGCGTCCGGGTCGTTCGAGGACGGCACGCGTGCCCTCGACCAAGCCACCGCCTGGCTGAGCGAGCATCTCGCGCAGCTGCCCGCCGGCCAGTGCCCGGGAAACACCTAGACATCACGGCAGGGTGCCGCATAATCCCTACGGAGGAGGGCTTCAGCGGTGGATCAGCGCGTCGGCACGACTTTCGGCAAATACACGATCACCGGTGTCGTCGGTAAGGGCGGCATGGGGGAGGTCTACGAGGCCTACGACAACCAGATCGGCCGGACCGTCGCCCTCAAGATCATCAACACCCAGTTCGCCAACGACCGAAAATATCGCACCCGCTTCGAGCGCGAATCGCACGCCGCGGCAACACTGCAGGAACCGCACGTCATTCCGATCCACGGTTTCGGTGAGATCGACGGCTCGCTGTTCATCGACATGCGCCTGGTCCGTGGCAAGGACCTGGAAGGACTGCTGGCCAACGGCCCGCTGGAACCCGCACGCGCTGTCGCCATCGTCGCCCAGATCGCGGCCGCACTCGATGCCGCCCACGCCGAAGGTCTCGTGCACCGCGATGTCAAGCCACAGAACATCCTGGTCACCCCGGCTGACTTCGCCTACCTGGTTGACTTCGGCATCGCCGAGACTATGGGGGAGCACACGCGGCTCACCGCGGTCAACATGCGCGTCGGCTCGTGGGCCTACATGGCGCCGGAGCGGTTCTCCGACCGGGACATCACGCCGGCCGCGGACGTCTACTCGTTGGCGTGCGTGTTGTACGAGGCACTGACCGGCCAACTGCCCTTCCCCGCCGAATCACAGGGCGGCTTCGTGGCCGCGCACCTGTCGGCACCGCCACCGCGGCCCAGCCTGACGAACCCGCGGGTGCCCGCGACGCTGGACGAGGTCATCGCGCGCGGCATGGCCAAGGAGCCCGACGACCGGTACGGCAGCGCCGGGGCCTTCGGGCGGGCGGCCGAACGCGCGCTGCGCAGCGGGGTGCGTACCGCGGTCGACCCGACGGACGAGTCACCGACCCGGCCGGCATCCTGGCCGCCCCCGCCACCGCAACAACCCCCGCCGCAGCCGCCGACGGTCCAGGCCGGGTACCCGCAGAACTACCCGCCGTCCGGGCCGCAGAACTTCCCGCCATCCGGCCCGCAGCCCGTAATCCCCAGCCCGGCTCCGGCGACGGCGAAGCAGCGTCGTTGGCTGGCGCCTGTCGGGATCGGGCTCGGCGCGGTGTTGATACTCGGCGGCGTCGGCGTGGCGGTCGGACTGCTGGCGAAGAAGGAGGACTCGGCGGGCACCTCGACGGCGACCGTGCCACCGACGGTCCCGCCGTACTCGGGCGAGACGTCCACGGTTTCCCCGGAGCCGATCCCGTCGCGGCCGACCAACGCCGCACCGCCGCTGGTGACCGGGCCCGACCAGAGCGCCAGCCATCAGAGCTGCGACCAGGGCTTCCAGATGAACCTCACCGGGTACGGTTCGCACGGCGGTCGCGGCTCGCCACAGACGTCGTGCTACTTCGCCAACGCGGTGTTGCATGCGTACTGGAACACCTACAACAACGCCACCAACGGCGCACGCACCGTGTCGTCGCCCGGCGCCGTCGACTGCTTCACTGTCCCTGGCGCGAACTGCGATCCGAAGAACACCGCGAACTTCCTGATGCAGTGCGCGGGCGACGGCGCCAACCCGTGGATCAGGTGCACGGGCGGAAAAGACGCCGTCGTCTACCTCTGGTAGTCCAAAAGCGTTACAGCAGTTGGGCAATCGCGGTGGTGATGGTGAGTGCCAGTGCCGCGTAGCCCACGACGTACACCTGCCGGCGGGCGGTGATGGGCGACGGCAGCGGGCGTTGCGCCAGGGTGTGTTGGCGTCGCCGCGCGATGACGTAGGTACCCAGCGCCGCCACACAGGCCACCCCGGCCGGCAGCAGTGCCCCCACTCGCTGTCCGGCGCCGTGAACATCCTTGAGCGCCAATAACACTCCGTTGACCAGGAACGCGAACGACGTCCGGGTCCAGGCCAGCGTCGTGCGCTCGGCGGGCCCCCCGGGCCCGGTCAACCCGCGACCACCTTGGCGATCACCATGGCGAGTGTGATCACGCCGAGCACGATGAGCCCGATCGCCAGCAGTCCGGGGGACGGGTGCCGGGGCAGCGGGGCCCCGCGCCGCATGGCGCGTTCGGACAGCCGCCAGCGCTGTAGGCCGGTCCAGCTGGTGGAGATCGCCAACACGGCCAGGCCGACGCCCATGATCCGCCGCGCGCCGACCACCACCAGCTCCGGAACAAAATTCACCAGGGCGACCGCGGCCGCGAGCAGGCCCAGCGAGGTGCGCTGCCAGGCCAGGAAGGTTCGCTCGTTGGCAAGGGTGAACCGGTAGTCGGGCTCCTGCTCTTCGATGACGTCTTCGGGGGGACCATCGGTAGCCACGGTGCACATCGTAGATTCGGTCGGGTGCTCAAGGCGCTGTTATTCGATGTCCAAGGGACCGCGACCGACTTTCACTCCACGGTGTGCGACGAGGCGCGCCGGATCAGCGCCGGCCGTGACGCGGGGGTGGATTGGCCCGACGTCGTCCGGCGTTGGCGGGCAGGCTACTTCGCGGCCTTAAAAATAGCCTCAGCAAAGGCCCCGGAGACGGCGCCGAGCCCGGGGTCCTGGGTTTCGGTGCACTCGATCTACCGCGACGTGCTCGACACCGTCCTGGCCGATGCCGGTTTCACCGGCCTGACGGCAGCCGAGCGCGACGACCTCGCCCTGGCCTGGCAGCGGCTGCGACCGTGGCCGGACGTCGTGGCGGGCCTGACCCGACTGCGCCGCACATACGTCCTGGCGACCCTGTCGAATGCCGACGTCAGCGCGGTCATCAACATCTCCAAGCGCGCCGGCCTGCCCTGGGACGCGATCTTCACCGCGGAGATGGCCGGGGTGTTCAAACCCGACCCGGCCGCCTACCGGATGGCCGCCACCTACCTGGGCCTGCCACCCGGCGACATCATGATGGTGGCCAGCCACAAGTACGACCTGCGCGCCGCCGCCCGACTCGGTTTCCGGACCGCCTTCGTCGCCCGGCCGCTCGAATTCGGCGCCGACGGCGTGGCGGACGTCGCCTATGAGGACGAGTTCGACGTCAACGCTTGTGATTTCGTCGATCTGGCCGACCAACTCGTAGGGTGAGGCACATGCACTCTCTCTCCAAGGAACAGCTGTGGAGGCAGCGCACCGAGTGGCCGCTGGCCGTGGTCGCCGTCGCCTTCCTGATCATGTACTCGGTGCAGATCCTGGCCCGGCCGCACGGGTCGGAGGCGCGCATTCTGTGGCTGTTGTGCTGGGTCGCCTGGGCCATGTTCGTCGGGGATTACTTCGCCCGCCTGGTCCTGGCCGACAACCGCCGGGAATGGTTTCTGCTGCACATCGTCGACCTGCTGATCGTCCTGCTGCCGTTCCTGCGGCCGCTGCGGATGGTGCGCCTGATCGTGCTGCTGGGCGTGTTGCAGAAGGCCGTCGGTCATGCCGTGCGTGGCCAGATCCTGATCTACACGGTTTCCGGGGTGCTGCTGTTGGTCTACACCGGCGCGCTGGCGGTGCTGGACGCCGAACGCCATCAGGCCGGCACCACCATCAACAGCTTCGGCAAGGCCGTGTGGTGGGCCATCACCACGGTGACCACCGTCGGTTACGGCAACCTGTACCCGCTCACCGTGACAGGACGCGTGGTCGCGGTCTTGCTGATGATGGGCGGCATCACGCTGATCGGTGTGGTGACCGGGTCGCTGGCCTCCTGGATCGTGCAACGGGTTTCCGAAACCGACACGGCCGCTCAGGTGGCGACGGCCGCTCAGATCGACGAACTGCGCGGTGAGATCCGGGACCTGGCCGAGCAGTTGCGGGCGACTCGTGCGGAATCGGGCGCCCAGGCTCGTCCCGCGGGCCGGTGATATCGCGGGCGCTATCACGATCGCAGCGGCATCATGCCTTGCCCTGCAGAGACCAGAGTGACGGTTGTGACTCGAGTCCACCGCACCTCGGTGCGGGTCTCAGACGATCGACCTCGTCACATCAGTCACTTGCGTCCCGGCGGAGCTCGGCATGACTGCCGCCGGAACGTGATATCGCCGGCGCTATCACGTCGTCCAGAGACGTCCCCCGGGTCTCCGGCAGCCGATACGTACACCACAGGCTGACCGCCACCAGCACCGCCAGCATGAGCCCGATGCTCCAGCTGCCGTAGCGCACGCTGAGCGGTTCGGCGATCAGCGGGGGAACCGCGCCGCCGAGGATGCCGGAGATGTTGATCGCCAGCCCGGCGCCGGTGTAGCGGTGTGACGTCGTGAACAGTTCGGGCACAAACGATGTCATGGGCGCGTAGGCGAAGGCCGCAATCCCGTACGTGGCGGCGATCGCCACCGCGAACAATGCCGGCTTATCGGCGTCGATCAACGGCAGCACGGCGAACGACCAGGGCAACGCCACGGCCCACCCGGACAGCATGACGGGACGGCGCCCGACCCGGTCGGACAATCCGGCCGACACCGGTACCACCGCGACCCACACCAGCCCACCGAGTAATCCGGCGAACAGGATCGCGGTGCGGGAGAGCCCTAACTGACTGTGGGCGTAACTGGTCAAGTAGGTGCCGGCCATGAAGACGAACGCGAACAGCGCCACGAAGCTGCCCGAGGCCAGCAACACGGTGCGCCACTGCTGGCGCACCACCTCGGCGAGCGGCACCCGCGGCGGCGCACTCTGGTTGCTGAACACCGGGGTCTCCTCGATGCTGACCCGCACATACAACGCGAACGCCACCAGTAAGCCGCTGAGCAGGAAGGGAATTCGCCATCCCCAGTTGAGGAACGACGGGCTCGTCTCCCCGACGGTGGCATTGACGAGCAGGAAGGTGACGCCGGTCAGCACCATCGCGATCCCGGCACCGACGGCGGTGAAGATGCCGTAGCGGCCGCGCTGGTGCGCCGGCGCGTACTCGGCGGCCAGCAACGCCGATCCGGCCCATTCGCCGCCGACCGCGATCCCCTGCAGCAGGCGCAGCGCGAGCATGATCAACGGCGCCGCCACACCGATCGTCGCCGCACCCGGCGTGAGACCGACTGCCACGGTGGACAAACCCATGATCAGCAGCGTGGCGACCAATGTCGCCTTGCGCCCGATGCGATCACCGAAGTGACCGAACACCGCTCCACCCAACGGCCGGGACACGAAGGCGGCGGCGAAGGTCCCCATCGAGGCGATCGTCGCCAGCGCCGGGCTGAGGTTCGGGAAGAAAACCGTCGGGAACGTCAGGGCCGCGGCGGTGCCGTAGATGTAGAAGTCGTAGAACTCGACGGTGGTACCTACCATGCACGCGAACGCAATACGCCTGACGTTCACGATGTCCCGTTGCCTCCTTCCGCGAACAACCGTCGTCCAGCGTCTCGTGCTACGTTTGGCCGAAATGTTCCGCCGCCGCCTGTCCGAAGCACAGCATGTCATGCAGCCTGCCGTGCGGTTACGCGAACAAGCCCGCGAACAAGCTGAAGCCCTGCGGGATTGCGTCGACGACGGCGACAGCGTGCTGGACGTCGGGTGCGGCACCGGGCTGCTGTTGGCTTATCTGCGCGACATGTACGGGGTGGTGCCGCAAGGCATCGACGTGCGGGACTTCCGGCAGACCGACCTGCCCTTCGCTGAATTCGACGGCACCTCAATCCCTTTCCCGGACAACTCGTTCGACGACGTCATCCTCAACGAGGTGCTGCACCACAGCAACGATCCGGTCGGGCTGATCGCCGAATGCGACCGCGTCGCGCGCCGGCGCATCATCGTGTTCGAAGACCTGCCCGAGGGACTGGTCGGCAAGCTCGCGTTGCAGGCGCACGTGCACCGCTCACACCGGTACCCGTTCCGCCCGGCACGCCTCGACGAGTATCGTCAGGCGCTGGCCTGGCTCGCCACCAAAGCCGTTAGTGTGCAACGGATTCCGCAATCACCGGAGTGGCTGACGGTATACCCGCGGGTGCTGATCGTCTACGACCTCAGCGCTACCACGTGACCGGCAGCACCTTGATGCCGTGAATGAACTGCGACAGCAGTCGCCGCGGTTCCGCCGTCGCCACGATATCGGGCATCTCGCGGCGTAACTCGTCGAACACCACCCGGATTTCGCGGCGGGCCAGGTTGGCCCCGAGACAGAAATGGGCGCCGCCGCCGCCGAACCCGACGTGTGGGTTGGGGTTGCGTGCCACGTCGAACCGCCACGGGTCGGCGAACTTCGACTCATCCCGGTTAGCCGAGCAGTACCACAGCGAAACCTTGTCGCCCTCAGCCAGTTTGGTGCCGGACAACTCGAAATCACGGGTCAGCGTCCGGCGCATGTATACCACCGGTGACGCCCACCGCACGATCTCCTCGGTGGCTGTGTGCGCCAGGCCGTCGTAGTCGGCCCACCACTTGTCCCGCTCCTCGGGATAGCGGGACAGCGCAAGCACCCCGTGACTGATCGCGTTGCGGGTGGTCTCGTTGCCGGCCACCACGAGCAGGATGAAGAACATCGCGATCTCCGACGACGACAACCGCTCGTCGTTAACCTCAGCTTCCACCAGGGCGGTGGTCAGGTCGTCGTGATGATTCACCCGCCGGTCCTCGGCGAGCGCAGTCGCATATGCGCCGATGTCCATCGAAACCTGAAGGAATTCACCGAAATCGGTGGCCAGGTCGGGGTCGCCGAAGCCAAGAATCACGTTGGTCCAGTGGAAGATCTTCTGGTGGTCGTCTTCGGGGATGCCCATCATGTCGCAGATGATCTGCAACGGCAGCGGCCCGGCGATCTCGCTCACCAGGTCGGCCCGCCGATCGGGATGATTGGCCATCATCGACGTCACCAGCTGGTGAGCGCGATCCCGCACCGAGGCTTCGATGCGGGCCACCACTTTCGGCGTGAACGCCCGGCTGACGATGGAGCGCAGCCGCTGATGGCGCGGGTCGTCCATCACGATCATCGAGCCGAAGTACTCGGCCAGTTCCGGCGTCTGATCGTTGATGGTGATGTTGGGGCTGGAGCTGAACACCTCGGGGTGGCGGCTGGCGAAGAACACGTCGTCCAGCCTGGTCAGCGCCCAGTGCCCGTTCCCGCCGGTGAAACCTTCCATTTCGATCGCGGGCCAGAACGAGATCGGGGCCTCGCGACGCAAGGTGGCGAAGGCGCCGTCGCGGTAGTCGTCATCGAGTGCCCAGAAATCCAGCGATCCCAGTGCGATGTCGGCCAGCGGAATCTCGGGCGGCGGTGTCCCGTTCGCCCTGGGCTTGAGGCCAGAGTGCGCGTCAGTCTTGAGGTCCATGCATCCTCCTTTGCCTCCTCACCGTTGAGGAGGTGCCACCGGCGAGCCTAGACCGCTTCCGTCGAGACCGCCTTCGTGCGAGACCGCCTCAGTGTGAGACCGCCTTCGTGCGAGACCGCCTCAGTGCGAACACATCGCGTGTCCGGGGGTCCCCGTCGAGTGCGCGTCATTGACCGTGTTGCCGTCCACCACGATCTTGCAGGCGATCGTGCCCTGCCCCTGCGCGCTCAGCACAAAGACCTGACCGCCGAAGCCCTGGAAGTCCGTGGACCACGGCAGCGGCACGTTCACCGCGCGTTGCTGGCCGTGTTCGGTTTGGTACGAGATGTATTCGGCCATGCCGGTACCGCTGACCTCATAGTGAACCTGGGGGAAGGCGCCCGGCGGTTTGAAAGGATCCGCGTGCGCCACACCGTAGGTGGCTCCGAAGGCGGTGCCGGTGGCAATCAGGATCGAAGCTGCGCGACGGATGGTCATGGTTGTCATCGTGTCATCACCCGCGGCGCCACACCAGAGGTTTGCCCGCTTTAGCGGCGCACCGAGCGCCCGCTCCGGTGCCGCCGGCACGGTCCGATGCTAGATGTCGCTTCGCCGCCCGCTTAGGGTGAAGCGATAAACGAAAGAGGTGGCTGATCGATGACGCAGCGCGGCGTTAAGCGAGTGGTGGTGTGGGGCACCGGCTTCGTGGGCCGGATGGTGATCCCCGAGATCGTCAAGCATCCGTTGTTCGAGTTGGTGGGCGTCGGCGTCAGCAACCCGGACAAGGTGGGCCGCGACGTCGGCGACATCTGCGGCATGGACGAACCGGTCGGCGTCACCGCCACCGACGACGTCGACGCGCTGATCGCCCTGAAACCCGACGCGCTGGTGCACTACGGCCCGACGGCGATGCACGCCAAGGACAACATCTCGCTGATCACCCGCTTCCTGCGCGCCGGTATCGACGTGTGCTCCACGGCGATGACACCGTGGATCTGGCCGACGATGCCGCAGAACCCGCCGAATTGGATCACCCCCATCACCCAGGCCTGCGAGCTGGGGGAGTCATCCTGTTTCACCACCGGCATCGACCCCGGCTTCGCCAACGACCTGTTCCCGCTGACCCTGATGGGCCTGTGCTCAGAAGTAAAACGGGTTCGCGCCTCCGAGTTGCTGGACTACACCAACTACGAAGGCGACTACGAGCGGGAGATGGGCATCGGCCGCGAACCCGAGTTCAGCCCGATGCTGGAGAACCGCGACGTGCTGATCTTCGCGTGGGGCGCCACGGTCCCGATGATCGCGCACGCCGCCGGCATCATGCTCGACGAGATGACCACCACCTGGGACAAGTGGGTGACACCGACTGACCGCAAGTCGGCCAAGGGCGTCATCAAGGCGGGCAACGTCGCCGCCGTCCGGTTCACCATCAACGGGCTCTACCAGGGCGAGACGCGGATCCAGCTCGAGCACGTCAACCGCATCGGCCTCGACGCCGCCCCGGACTGGCCGACCGGCCACGACAACGACGTGTACCGGGTGGACATCGAAGGCACCCCCAGCATCTTCCAGGAAACCGCGTTCCGCTTCACCGACGGCTCGGGCCGGGACGCCGCGGCCGCCGGATGCCTGGCGACCGGCCTGCGGGCGCTCAACGCCGTCCCGGCGGTCAACGAGCTGTCCCCGGGCTGGGTGACCGCGCTGGATCTGCCACTGATCCCGGGCGCGGGTACGATCCGCTGACCAGCGCTCATACAGCCGGCACATAGCCGATACTGAGAATGCCTATAGGTTTTACCGAGAAAATGAGTCGGGGGACACGGGGGTGAGGCCAGATGGCAGATGGAGCTAGGCCCGCGCTGGGTCTGTCGATCGGTGCCACGAACCTGGCCGCCGTCACGCCCGACCACGCCCTCACCCGCAAACCCGTCGTAACCCTCTACCGGCAGCGTCCGCCCGAGGTCGGGATCCCCTCGGAGAATCCCCGGCTGGACGAACCAGGTCTGGTGATCACCGACTTCGTGGACCGGGTGGGCGACCGGGTGGGCATCGTGGCGGCCGACGGTTCCGTGCACCGCAGCGAGGCCCTGGTCGCCGACGCGTTGCGGGCGCTGGCCTATGCGGCCACCGGGGGCCGCGCACTTCCCGACAACGTTGCGGTGACCTATCCGGCCCACTGGGCGCCGGCGGCCGTCGACGCGCTGGGCGGCGCGGTGAGCCGGGTGTCGGAGTGGTCGCACCAGGCCACGCCGGTCACCTTGATCCCCGACGCCGCGGCCGCACTGTTCGCGGTGCGGGCCAACCCCGGCATACCGGCACAGGGAACCGTCGCGGTGTGCGATTTCGGCGGCAGCGGAACCAGTATCACCCTGGTCGACGCCGCGGCCGACTACCAGCCGCTGGGCCCGACCGTCCGCCATCACGACTTCTCCGGTGATCTGGTCGACCAGTCTCTGCTGAGCTACGTCATGGCCGAAATGCCCGCCACGGGCTCCTTCGATCCGTCCGCCACCGCGGCGATCGGATCGTTGACCAAGTTGCGGGCCGCCTGCCGCGGCGCCAAAGAGCGGCTCTCGGTGACAACGGCGACCACGCTCGCCGAAGCGGTGCCGGGATCGCGCGGAGAAATCCGGCTCACCCGCAACGAACTCGAGGAAACGATCCGCGCTTCGCTGACCGGGGTGCTCAGCGTTCTGGAAGAATCGTTGCGCCGCAACGCATCTGGCTTGGTCGCGATCGCCACATTCGGCGGCGGCGCCAACATCCCGGCGGTGACCACCTCGCTGTCCGGACGGTTCGGGGTGCCAGTGATCACCACGCCGCGCCCGCAGTTGACCGCCGCGATCGGCGGTGCGCTGCGCGCCGCGCGCGGCCCCGCTGACATCAGCGCGACGACGTTGACGCCGGCCCCGCCCCTCGCGCCGTTGGTGGCGGCGCCGGAGCCGCCCGCGGAGGACTACCAGGACGTGCCTGCCGCCGCCCCGGTATCGGCAATGCAGCCCGCGCTGGCCTGGTCGGAAGCCCAGGACGAGTCGCGGGTGATGCCGGCAGTCGGGGCGGATTCCGGCTCCGGATCGGGCTCCGGCTACACGGCCGCCCGTCCGCAGATGAAGTTCGAGCACGAAGAGCGCCCGGAACCCGAACCGAAGGCCTCACCGATTCCGTGGTACCGGCTGCCCGCGGTGATCATCATCAGCACAATCGTGGCGGTGTTGCTGGTCGGCACCGCGGTGGCGATCGGGCTGACCTCGCACGACAACAAAGGCACCAAGTCGCCCGGGGTGAACACCACCCCTCGCAGCTCCGCGCCGCCCCCGCCGGCCTCCTCCGAGAGTCCCAGTCCCGAGCCGCCGCCGGCCTCGACGCCCGAGCCCGCGCAGACGACTCAGGCGCCCGCGCCGCCTCCGCAGACGCAACAGGCGCCACCGGCCACGCAGGCGCCGCCGCCGACGAGCGAGGCGCCCGCACCCGTGACCACCACGGTCCCGCCGCCGGTGACCACGCAGCCACCGGTGACCACCCAGCCACCGGTGACCACCCCGCCGGCGGTACCGCAGGTCCCGCAGCTTCCGGGTCCTGCGAACCCGAATCCTCCTGCGCCGCCGGCTATTCCGCAGCTGCCCCAGATACCGGGGCTACCGCAGATCCCGGGAATCAGCTTGCGCTAGGCCTTCGCTTTTTCGGATGTCTTTTCCGAGTCCTTTTCGGAGGCCTTCTCCCGGTCCTCGCGGTCCTGCTTGGTCGCCTCCAAGATCTCCTTGTTGAACTCTTTGTCCTTATCGAGGTTGTCTTTGACCCGTTGTTCGGCTTCTTCGTTCAGCTGTTCAATCGACTTCTGCTCGTCCTCGGCAGTTTCGTCGGCGTTGGCCGCCCGCTCGCTTTCCGCGGTGTTCTTGGCCCGCCCGCCGCCGTCGTTGTCGCCTGTGTCGTCCTGGCTGGTGTCGTCCTTGCCGGTTTCGCCCTTGCCGGCGTGCTCCCTCGACGAGGACTCGTCTGTCTCGTCCTTGTCGGTGGCCTTCGACCCCTCGGATTTGGCCTTGGCCGCAGGAGAGTCCTCGTCTTCGGCGTACTTGGGGTTGCCGTCGTCGTCGAGCCAATCGTTGACCGCGGTGCCGGTGATGGTCTTGCCGGACCCGGGCAGCACGAGTGTCGGCTTGTCCTCATAGGCCGTCATCATCTCGGCGGCCTTTTCTTTGGCCTCTTCGTCCGGCTCTGGCTTTTCGGAGGTGCCCTGTGCACCGGAGCTGTTCTCGTCGTCGGAGCTGTTCTCGTCGTCTCTTGTGTCGGCCTCGGCAGTACTCACGGCACCGTCATCCGTCTTGCTGGCGTCCTGACCAGCCGATTCGTCCTCGTGCGCGCTCATACGTGTGGCCCCCTTAAGGAGTTGCTATGCGACCCGACCCAAAGTGAGGGTTACCACACCGGCGTCGCGCCGAAACTCCCGTTACCGCGATTCCCGCTTGGCCAACACCAGGGACGCCAGCGGAATGCGCATCGGCTCCGGCGCCTTGGCCAGGCGCTCGGCGACACCGGCTTCGAGCCGGTCGATGAAGTCCGCTCCGCGCGGGTCGTTGAATCCGCCGCTCAAGCCCGCCCGCAGGGTCGGAAACAGCGCAGCCCGGGCGAACGCGGCCCACTGCGCGCCGAAAGCCTCTGCGTCCGAATCCTTTTCGTATCTGGCCCAGAACCGGTCATCGGCGTTGAACATGTCGAGATGCTCGATCGTCAGGCTCTCGAACCACCCGCGCGGTGCGAACGGAGCGCGGAAGTCTTTCTCGGTGCGGGCCACCACGGGAATCACCATGCGCCGCATCTCTTCCCGGCGCACCAGGCCGTGTTCGGCAAGCTCTTCCAGCGTCGCCATCAGGGCCTCGTTCAGCGGGCGGTAACCGAATTCGCCGTCGTCATCGAGGGCCATGGTGAGCACCACCAACCGGCCGCCGGGACACAGTTCCCGGCCCCGGAACGCGACGAAGTCATTCCAGTCCAGCGCGGATTGATGCTCGTAGGCGCGCCGCGCCTCGGTGTTGCTGCTGAACGCGATCTGTACGTGGTCGGCCACCTCTGGCGCGCCTTCGGGGACGCGGCTCAGCCACTGGATCGCCCAGGACGACCACCCGAGGTTGACGGTGCAGGTCGGCAGGATCTGCTGGTAGAACGACCGGCCGATCGCGGAGGTGAAACTGGCCGTGTCGTTGTTCAGATAGCTGTCCGGGTCGTCGGACAGCGTGTTGAAGAGTGCGGTGAAGTCGTTCTCCGGCACATCGGTGTGGGCCACCAGGATGGCGTGATCGTGGCGGGTGCGGCCCCGTAACACCTCGACCGCGGTGGCCATCGGCTTCAGCGAATTGTGGCCCGTGGCCGCGCCGTAGTCGGCGATGACGACCGGTTGCGGGGGTTTGGGCAACGGGACCTGGTGTGCCGCTTGTTCGAACAGCGCGACGGCAGGCAGCAACCCGGCCGCCTGCAGTCGCGACGACTGGCTGTAGGTCGCCGATTCCATCGGCTCCGGGCGCACCACCACGCTGGATTCGGGCAGGCGGACCTTGGGCTGCGGCTCAGTTCGGCGCGGGGTAGCTGACACCGGTGAGCCTTTCCGAAATCTCCCAAAGTCGTTGGCAGTCATCGTCATTGGCGGCCCGCTTGGGTACCTTGGCTTCGGTGACCCCGCCGCCGGCGGCTTCGGCGAACCCGCGCGGGCCGTAGAACGCACCGCCCTCGGCGCCGGGTGTGACCGCCGCGTACAGCGCCGGCAGGATGCCTTCGTCAATCTCCTGCCACATGAATGGGGCGTACTTCCACGACGTCGTGTACAGCCGCTGCATCAGCGCCGGTTTGTCGCGGCCGTGCGACGGTCCGCTGATCTGCAGGTTGGTCTTGGTGAGGCCCGGGTGCGCGGCGTTGGACATGACGCCCCAGCCGCTCTGGCGGCTGCGCCGGTCCAGTTCTCGGGCGAACATCAGGGTCGCCAGTTTCGACTGTCCGTAGGCCGCCATCGACGCGTAGGACTTCTCGAATTGCAGGTCGTCGAAGTGGATACGGCCGCGGCGCGCGGCAACGCTGCTCAGCGACACCACGCGCGGGGCCTGCGCCGCGCGTAGCAGCGGCAACACGTGCGCGGTGAGTGCGAAGTGGCCGAGATGGTTACAGCCGAACTGCAATTCGAAGCCGTCCGCGGTGGTGTCTCGCTCGGGTGGCGTCATGACGCCGGCGTTGTTGATCAGGATGTCGATCGGCCGGCCGTCGTCGGTGAGCTGCGCGCCCAGCGCGGCAACGGAAGCCAGCGACGACAGGTCCAGCGGCTTGATGGTCAGGCTGGCGTCAGGCACGGCTTTGCGGATCTCTTCGATGGCGGCCTCGCCCTTGCCCTGGTTGCGGATGGCCATCACGACGTCGGCGCCGCCCGCAGCGAGGCGCTTAGCCAGGCCGAACCCGAGGCCGCTGTTGGATCCGGTCACAACCGCCAGCTTGCCGGACAGATCGGGCACCGTGGCGACGAGATCGTTGGCCATGTCGAGAACTCCTTCTCCGGTTGCTTCGTCCGGGGTCGCAAACAGTGTCCCCTGTCGGCGCCGTGCGTGACACACTGCCTGGATGAATAGCAGACGGGTGGCCAAGATCTCGCTGATCCTGGCGATTGTGACGCTGGTCGTGTCGGTCGCCGGCTTCATCACCACGCTGGTGCTCAACGTGTTCTTCCTCGACGATTACGACGCCTACGGGGAGGTGCCCGTACCGGGAACCGGCAGCGTGCATCTGCCCAAAGGTCAGGCCACCGTCAGCCTGCACACCCTGGTCATCGGCGGGACCGACGGCGGCGGTCTGCCGGTGCCGCCGCTGCGCATCTCGATCACACCGCCCGATGGGGTGGCGCAACCGGAGGTCACCGAAAGTATCGGCAGCACAACGACTGTCAACAACGACGCGCACATCCGCGTGTGGAACGTCCAGGTACCGGCGGAAGGCACCTACAACGTCATGACCGACGGCCAGGTCAACGGGTACATCAACCCGCGACTGGCTTTTGGGCATCAGAGCTCGTACGGCTACCTGGTGTGGGTGTTCGTGGGGCTGTTCGTCGTGGGCCTGGTCGACCTGACGCTGTCGATCATCTGGCTGGGGCGGGTGCGCCGGCGTCCGGTGCCGTCTGTTGGCGGGGGCTATGCCGTCGCGCCGCCGGCGGCGTACGAGCCGACTGGTGAGGGCGTGCGGGTCGAGCGGTTGAAAACGCTTGCTGCGCTGCGGGATTCGGGTGCGCTGTCGGAAGATGAGTTCCAGGCGGAGAAGCGGCGGATCTTGGAGGGGAGGTAAGGGGCTGCTACGCCGGGGGCTGTCGCGGGTATTGCCATAGCTCGCCGAGCGCCCGCGTGTTGACGCGAACACGCCGCTGCGGCTGACATTTTGCGGTCGCTCGCGGGCGGGCCTGGGGAGGGGCCTCGGCCGTCGGTTGGCGAGCGCCCGCGTGTTGACGCGGACACGCCGCTACGGCTGACATTTTGCGGTCGCTCGCGGGTAAAAGCAAAGTCCCTCGCGGGCGAAAGCAAAGCGGTGGCATTTTGTGCACGCTCGGATGAACGGCAGGGGCAACCGGCCTAGTGCCCGCGCTCCACCCACTCCTCGTAGTGCACGATCTCGTCGCCGATCGTCGTGCTGTCCCCGTGGCCGGTGTGGACGACGGTGTCGCCGGGCAGCTTGCCCAGCCGCTCGGAGATCGACTGCAGGATCGTCGGGAAATCCGAGTAGGAACGCCCAGTTGCCCCCGGTCCGCCGGAGAACAGCGTGTCGCCGCTGAACACCACACCGAGGTCGTGGATGTACCAGCAGACCGATCCGGGGGAGTGCCCCGGCGTGTGGATGGCGCGGATCTCGGTGCCCCCCACCTTCAGCGCCTGTCCTTCTGAGATGGGCCGAAAGTCGCTGTCCGGGTGCGTCATTCGCCACAGCACCTCATCGGCGGGATGCAGAAACACCGGCGCGTCGAGCTCCTCACCGAGCTTGGGTGCCACCGTCACGTGATCGTTGTGCCCGTGCGTGCACACCACCGCCACCACATGGCGGCCGTCGACCGCCTCGATGATCGGCGCCGCGTCGTGAGCCGCGTCGAACACCACGACGTTGGAGTTGTCGCCCACCAGCCAGATGTTGTTGTCGACTTCCCAACTGCCGCCGTCGAGTTCGAAGGTGCCGTGGGTGACCAGCCGGTCGATGACCACCATCAGAGAATCACCACCGAACGCAATACCTTGCCGTCGTGCATCTTGTGAAAAGCCTCCTCGATGCCGTCTAGCCCGATTCGCTCGGAGACAAACTTCTCCAGCGGCAGCCGGCCCTGCAGGTACAGGTCGACCAGGGTGGGGAAGTCGCGCTCGGGCAGGCAGTCGCCGTACCACGACGACTTGAGCGAGCCGCCGCGGGAGAAGAAGTCCACCAGCGGCATATCCAGGCGCATGTCCGGCGTCGGCACTCCGACCAGCACCACGGTGCCGGCGAGGTCGCGGGCATAGAAGGCCTGCTTCCAGGTCTCCGGCCGGCCGACGGCGTCGACCACCACGTCGACCCCGAAGCCGTCGGTCAGGTCCTGGATGGTCTCCACCACATCGAACTCGCGGGCGTTGACCGTATGGGTGGCGCCGAACTTGCGCGCCCACTCCAGCTTGGTGTTGTCGGTGTCGACGGCGATGATCTTCTTCGCCCCGACCAGCGCGGCACCGGCGACCGCGGCGTCGCCCACGCCGCCGCAGCCGATCACCGCAACCGTGTCATCACGCGTGACGCCGCCGGTGTTGATCGCCGCGCCGAGGCCCGCCATCACCCCGCAACCGAGCAGGCCAACGACGGCCGGATCGGCCTCCGGGTTGACTTTGGTGCACTGGCCGGCCGCCACCAGCGTCTTGTCGGCGAACGCTCCGATGCCCAGAGCGGGCGTGAGTTCGGTCCCGTCGGTCAGCGTCATCTTCTGCTCGGCGTTGAAGGTGTCGAAGCACAAATGCGGCCGGCCCCTGCGGCAAGCCCGGCACTGCCCGCACACCGCGCGCCAGTTCAGGATCACGAAGTCACCGGGTGCGACGTGGGTGACTCCGGGGCCGACTGCTTCGACGGTGCCGGCGGCCTCGTGACCGAGCAGGAAGGGGTACTCGTCGTTGATGCCGCCCTCGCGGTAGGTCAGGTCGGTGTGGCACACCCCGCAGGCGGTGATGTCGACGACGGCCTCGCCGGGTCCGGGGTCGGGAATGACGATGTCCACCAACTCGACGGGTTGCCCTTTGCTCCGCGAAATGACGCCGCGCACTGTCTGACTCATGGCCTCCAAACTACGGTGTAGCGTCGCTTCGCATGACGGCACCCGAGACCGGCACCGAAACGGTGGAAGCCTTCACCGACCGAATGGTGTCGACGATCGACAACGCAAGCCTGACGCTGCTCTTGAGCCTGGGACATCAGACCGGGCTGCTGGAGACGATGGCCGATCTGCCGCCATCCACCAGTGCGGAGATCGCCGACGCCGCGCGCCTGGACGAGCGTTATGTCCGAGAGTGGCTGGGCGGCATGACAACCGGCCGTGTCGTCGAGTTTAACGCCGCGACCGGGACCTACACATTGCCCGCCCAGCGCGCAGCGGTGCTGACCAGTGCGGCCGGGCCGAACAACCTGGCGCTGGTCGCGCAGTTCGTGCCGCTGCTCAGCGAGGTCGAGCAGAAGATCCTCGGGTGCTTCCGGGCCGGCGGCGGACTGCCCTACAGCGAATACCCTCGCTTCCACACGTTGATGGCCCAGCAGAGCGGTGTGGTGTTCGATGCCGGGCTGGTCAATGTGGTGCTGCCATTGGTGGATGGCCTGCCGGAACGTCTTCGGTCGGGGGCCGACGTCGCCGACTTCGGTTGCGGCAGTGGGCATGCCGTGAACGTCATGGCGCAGGCGTTTCCGGCCAGCCGGTTCACCGGCATCGACTTCTCGGACGAGGCCATCGCCACCGGCCGCGACGAGGCGGCGCGGCTCGGGCTGCAGAACGTCACCTTCGAAAGCCACGACCTGCCGACGCTGGCCAAGGAAGCGGCCTACGACGTCATCGTGGTATTCGACGCGATCCACGACCAGGCCCAACCGGCGCGCGTGTTGGAGAACATTCACCGCGCGTTGAGGCCCGGCGGCGTGTTCCTGATGGCGGACATCAAGGCATCGAGTCACCTCGAGGACAACGTCGACGTACCGATGAGCACCTACCTCTACACGGTGTCGCTGATGCACTGCATGACGGTGTCGCTGGCCCACGGTGGCGCCGGGCTGGGAGCGGCGTGGGGCACGCAGTTGGCCACCTCGATGCTGGCCGACGCCGGCTTCGACAACGTGGTGGTAGCCGAAGTCGAGTCCGACCCGATCAACAACTACTACATCGCCCGTAAGTAGATGGCGGCCCTCGACATCCTCGACGTCCTCGACGACTGGCCTGTCCCCAACGCCGCCGCCGCGGTGATCGGCCCCGACGGAGTGCGGGCCACCCACGGTGACACCGCGCGCGTCTTCGCGCTGGCGTCGGTCACCAAGCCGATCGTCGCGCGAGCGGCGCAGATCGCCGTCGAGGAAGGCGTCATCGAACTCGACACCGAGGCGGGCCCGCCCGGATCCACCATCCGACACCTGCTGGCGCACGCCTCAGGACTGGCCATGCTCTCCGGTGACGTGCTGGCCCGGCCGGGAGCGCGCCGCATCTACTCGAACTACGGGTTCGCCGTGCTCGCCCAGACCATCGAGCGGGAGTCGGGCATCGAGTTCGGCCGCTACCTGACCGAGGCGGTGTGCGAGCCGCTCTCCATGACTTCGACGCGACTCGACGGGGGCGCCGACACCGCCGGCTACGGCGCGGCCTCGACGGTCGACGACTTGGCCCGATTCGCCGGCGACCTGCTGCGACCCGCGACGGTTTCGGCGCAAATGCACGCCGACGCGACCACCGTGCAGTTCCCGGGCCTCGACGGGGTGCTGCCGGGATACGGCTCACAGCGGCCCAATGACTGGGGACTCGGATTCGAGCTGCGGGATTCGAAGTCGCCGCACTGGACGGGTGCGGGCAACTCGGAGCGCACGTACGGCCATTTCGGTCAGTCGGGTGGCTTCATCTGGGTGGATCCCGAAGCGGACCTGGCGCTGGTGGTGCTCACCGACCGCGATTTCGGAGAGTGGGCGCTGCAGCCCTGGCCGGCGCTTTCGGACGCGGTTCTGGACGCGCACTCGTCAAAGGAAAATGCACACTAGCGCAACACAGGCATCACAGGGCACAATAGACACGCAGGACACAGAAAAATATATCGCGCAGTATCTGCTTGATCCGGTTCACCAGGTCGTTGGGGAAGACGTCCCTCGTGAAACCGAAGGAGCAAGAAGATGCGTGCGTCAAATCAGTTCGCCGACGTGACGGCTGGTGTGGTGTACGTCCACGCCTCCCCAGCGGCGGTATGCCCGCATGTGGAGTGGGCGTTGTCGTCGACCTTGCAAGCCAAGGCGAATTTGGTGTGGACTCCGCAGCCGGCCATGCCCGGGCAGTTGCGCGCGGTCACCAATTGGGTGGGTCCGGTCGGGACAGGAGCCCGTCTGGCGAACGCGTTGCGCTCATGGTCGGTTCTGCGGTTCGAAGTGACCGAGGATCCCAGCCCCGGCGTCGACGGCCACCGGTTCAGTCACACTCCGCAGCTGGGGTTGTGGAGCGGACCGATGAGCGCCAACGGCGACATCATGGTCGGCGAGATGCGGTTGCGGACATTGATGGCTCAGGGCGCCGACACCCTTGCCGCCGAGATGGATTCGGTGCTGGGCACCGCGTGGGATGAGGCGCTCGAGCCGTACCGCGACGGCGGTGACGCCGGTGAGGTCACCTGGCTGAGCCGAGGAGTCGGCTAGTCCCGAGGCCCCGCGAGCAGACGCAAAATCGCCCCGGAAACGCCTGTTCTAGTGCGATTTTGCGTCTGCTCGGCGGGGTTAGGTGACCGGCGGGGTTAGGTGACCGGACCGGACACGGGCTTCGCCGACACCGGCATATCGACATTGCCCGCGCAGGTGCCGCTGGCGATGTCGGTGTGAAAGACGCCGGTGAGAATGCCGTATTGCCCTGGCGTGTAGACCGTTATCGACTTGGCCGGCGCGTATTCGATGGTGCCGTCCGGCAGCAGGCAGTCCCATTTCCACGTCATCTCGCGCACCCACTGTGACCCGTTCCAGGTGAATTCGATTGTGCGCGGCATTGATTCGTTCTTGGGTACCGGAGGGTTGTCGACCGTGGCGACGCAGACGCCGGCGGCACAATTCGACGTGAACGAGACGGTGGACCGGTGGGCGAACTCGGGCTGACTGGCCGCCACACTGGTGCCGGATTTCGCGTTGGCCCCGAGCACGACGAGGTATTCGCCGTTCCAGGAAGCGACTTCACCCGCGTGCGCCACCGGCGCCACGCACAACGGAACCCCGATAGCCGCTACCGCGGCCAACCCGGTCTTGACGAACACTGACATGCTGAACATGTCGCGTCGCGTGACCGGTTCGTTACACCTTGTGGGCCGGCCTCAGCACCTGCAGCGCGGCCGGAACCGCGGAGATCTCGGCCGGCAGCGGACAGGCGAAGTCACCGTCGGCGTACACGTTGATGCCGGGGCATTCGACTTCGACGGTCTTGGCCCGTGCGGTGGTGACCTCGTCGAGTCCGACGTGCGTGCCCTTCAACGCGGTGGGGAAGAAGCGGATGAGCTTCGTCCGCGACTCCGATCTGACCATGGTGAGGTCGAGCAGGCCGTCCGACCGATCGGCGTTGGGGCAGATCAGCATTCCGCCCCCGTAGCTGCGGGTGTTGCCGAACGCCGTCATCGTCAGGTCGGTTTCGATCACCTGCTGACCGTCGAGCACCAGCCGGAACGGCAGCAGCCGCAGCTGCGACAGTTCGGCGAGCATCGCGATGTAGTACCGCACCCGCCCGTGCGGCCACGTCATCCGGTTGGCCCGGTCGGTCACCAGGGAGTCGAATCCCGTCGCCGCCACGGTGCCGAACCACTTGTTGACGCCGTGGTGGTCCTTGATGCGGCCCAGGTCAATGGTTTCCGTCCAGCCGTCCACCACGACGTCCGCGGCGGCCTCGGGATCCTTTGTGGGAATTCCGAATTCACGCGCATGGTCGTTTCCGGTGCCGGCCGGGATGACGCCGAGCGGCACGTCGGTTTGGGCCAGTACCTGCAGGGCGTTGGAGATGACGCCGTCGCCGCCGGTCACGACGACCGCGTCGGTGCCCTTTTCCAATGCCGCGGCGACCAGGAAGCGGGCGTCTTCGGCGCCGTCGCCGATGATCTCGACGACTTCGATCCCGCGCTTGTGGAACCGGGCGATCGCGCGCTGCGCCGCCTCGATCGCGGCGCCGTGCCCGGACAATGGGTTGGTCAGCGCGGTCACCTTGGCGATCTCGCGCCGGCTCAGGACAGGGGACTGCTGCGTCACGGAATCAGTTTGCCGGGGTTGAGAATTCCGGCTGGATCCAGGGTGGCCTTGGCCGCGCGCAACAACTGCACACCGAGGTCGCCGACCTCGTCGCGCATCCACGCCCGGTGGTCGGCGCCGACGGCGTGGTGGTGGGTGATGGTTCCGCCGGTGGCCATGATCGCGTCGCAGGCGGCCTTCTTGGCCGCCCACCACTGCTCGACCGGATTGCCGCGCTGCCCGGCGACCACGGTGAAGTACAGCGAGGCGCCGGTCGGGTAGACGTGCGACACGTGGCACATCACCAGCGCCGGGGTGCCCGACTCGGCCAGCGAACTGGTCAGCGCTTCGGTGACGGCGGCCTTCAGGGCGGGGATGTTGGACCAGTCGGTGGCGGTCTCCAGCGTCTCGCACAGCGCACCGGCGGCCAGCATCGAGTCGCGCAGGTAGGGCGCGCTGAACCGGCCGTGCTCCCAGGTCTTGGCCGGTCCCTCACCCAGCGAGGTTCCGCCGCTGGCTTCCAGCAGCGCGCGGGTTTCGGCGTGCCGACTCTCCGCGTGCTCCTTGGTGCCCTCGAACAGCGTCAGCCCCAAACACCCTCCGGTGTTCTGGTTTTCGCCGATCGTCTCGTGGGTGGCGAGGTTGACGCCGGTCTCCGCTTCATCGGAAAGGCGTACGACGGTCGGGCCGGTGCCGGTCTGGGTGATGGCCCGCAGGGCGGCGACGCCGGTCGCGAAATCCGGGAAGGACCATGCCTCGTAACGGATGGTCTCCGGGACCGGGTGCACCCGCAGCCGGACTTTGGTGATGACGCCCAGGGTGCCTTCCGAACCGATCGCCAGCTGGCGCAGATCCGGGCCGGCCGCCGAGGCCGCTACCCGGCCCAGGTCCCAGATGCCGACCGGGGTGACCATCCGCAGGCCCATGATCATGTCGTTGAACCGGCCGTAACCGGCGGAATCCTGGCCGGACGAGCGGGTCGCCGCAAAGCCGCCGATGGTGGCGTACTCGAAGCTCTGCGGGAAGTGCCCCAGGGAGAAGCCCTGTTCGCCGAGCAGGCGTTCGGCCTCCGGGCCGGTGACGCCACCGCCCAGTTCGGCTAGACCGGACACCGCGTCCAGCGAGTGCAACTGGTCGAAGCGACGGAGGTCCAGTGAGATCACCGCGGAGAACTGGCCGCGGGTGGGGTCCAGCCCGCCGGTGACGTTGGTGCCGCCGCCGAACGGGACGACCGCGATCCCGTGGTCGGAGCAGTAACGCAGGATCTCCAGGACGGTGTCGTCATCGCCGGGCAGCAGCACCGCGTCGGGCGCATCCTGGACGCCGCGGTCTTTGCGGCGCAGCATGTCGGGAGTGGACTTACCGCCGGCGCGCAGCAGCCGGTCCCGGTCGGCGGTGCGGAAGTATTCGGCGCCGACGATCTTGGCAAGACCGTCCTGGTCGGCCTGCGACAGGGCGCACGGACGCAGCTTCACCTCATCGGGCTGCAGCTCGGCCTCATCCGAATCTTCAAGGCCCACAACCTGCTTCAGCAGGCCGCGGATTCCATCGGAGAGAGGCTTGGCCGCGGCGGGATCCCCCCACGCGTTCCATTTCATTGGCGGAAGGAGTTCCTCGAGGTGCGTCATGCGTTACAGTATTACACATGGTGTCAATGAGTAATGACCCAAATGTGGATACCGGGGACCGGATATTAGCTGCGGCCGCAAGCTGCGTGGTCGATTTCGGCGCCGACCGGGTGACGCTCGCCGAGATCGCCCGGCGTGCGGGGGTGAGCCGCCCGACGGTCTACCGCCGCTGGCCGGACACGCAGTCGATCATGTCGACGCTGCTGACCGACCACATCACCAACGTGATGGGCGAGGTGCCGTTCGAAGGCAACGACCGGGAGGCGTTGGTCAAGCAGGTGGTGGCGGTCGCCGACCGGTTGCGCCGCGACGAGCTGATCATGTCGGTGATGCACTCCGAGCTGGCCCGGGTCTACATCACCGAGCGTCTCGGGGTGAGTCAGCAGTTCCTGATCGAGGGGCTGGCGCAGCGGCTTGCCGAGGCCCAGCGCGCCGGCAGCGTCCGGGCCGGTGACCCCCGTCAGTTCGCGACCATGATCCTGCTGATCGCGCAGTCGACCATCCAATCCGCCGACATCGTCAAACCGATCCTCGACGACGAGGCCCTGGCCACCCAACTCTCCTACACACTGAACGGATACCTGTCCTGATGGATAACCTGAGCGCTCTCAACGCTGCCCGTCGTACCGCGGACCTCACCGCCCTGGCCGATGGCGCCGAGGTGGACGTCGTCGTGATCGGTGGCGGCATCACCGGCGTCGGCATCGCCCTGGACGCCGCGTCCCGGGGCCTGCGCACGGTGCTGGTGGAAAAGCACGACCTGGCGTTCGGCACCAGCCGCTGGAGTTCGAAACTGGTGCACGGCGGGCTGCGCTACCTGGCCACCGGCAACATCGGCATCGCCCGGCGCAGCGCCATCGAGCGCGGAATCCTGATGGCGCGCAACGCCCCTCACCTGGTTCATGCGATGCCGCAACTTGTTCCGCTGCTGCCGGCGATGAACCACTTCAACCGCGCCATGGTGCGCGTCGGCTTCCTGGCCGGCGACGCGCTGCGGGTGCTGGCGGGAACGTCGTCGTCGACGCTGCCCCGGTCGCGGCGTATCTCCGCGCAGCGGGTGGTGGAGTTGGCGCCGACCGTCCAACGCGACGGCCTGGCGGGCGGGCTGCTCAACTACGACGGCCAGCTGATCGACGACGCCCGGCTGGTGACGGCGGTGGCGCGCACCGCGGCCCAGCACGGCGCGCGGATCCTGACCTATGTGGCCGCCTCGGAAGCCACTGCCACCTCGGTGCGGCTGACCGACCAACGGACCGCGGAGTCGTTCGTTGTGCAGGCCGGCGCGGTGATCAATGCGGCGGGCGTGTGGGGTGGTGACATCGACCCGGCCTTGAAGTTACGGCCAAGCCGCGGAACACATTTGGTGTTCGACGCGGCGGCGTTCGGCAATCCCACTGCGGCCCTGACGATTCCGATCCCTGGAGAGCTGAACAGGTTCGTGTTCGCCATGCCCGAGCAGCTCGGCCGGATCTACCTCGGGCTGACCGACGAAGATGCGCCCGGTCCCATTCCGGATGTGCCGGAACCTTCGTCGGCGGAGATCGCGTTCCTACTGGACACGGTCAACACCGCGTTGGGCACCACCGTTTCGTCATCGGACGTGATCGGGTCTTACGCCGGACTGCGGCCGCTGATCGACACCGGTGCGGGCCGGACCGCCGACGTATCCCGCGATCACGCGATCTTCGAGTCGCCGACCGGGGTGATCAGCGTGGTGGGCGGCAAGCTCACCGAATACCGTTACATGGCAGAGGATGTGCTCAACCGGGCGGTCAAGGTCCGGCAGCTGCGCGCCGGGGAATGCCGGACCCGTAACCTGCCGCTGATCGGGGCGGACGCCAATCCGGGGCCCGCGGCGGGCCCGGGTAACGTGCCGGCCTCCATGGCGGCGCGGTACGGGGCCGAGGCAGCCAACGTGGTCGCGGTGGCCACCTGTGAGCGGCCCACCGAGCCGGTCGCCGACGGTATCGACGTGACCAGGGCGGAGTTCGAGTACGCGGTGACCCACGAGGGTGCACTCGATGTAGGTGACATCGTCGACCGGCGTACCCGTATCGGGCTGGTACCGCGGGATCGCGAGAAGGTGGTCGCGGTAGCTGAGGAGTTCCTGGCAGGTGTGGGCTGACCCTCGCTATGCCAGGAGGCGAGTTGTAGTTTCGGAACCGTGACGGGGGAGGGCCCTCGGGTATTGATCGTCGGAGCCGGGGTGGGCGGCCTGGCGACGTCGGCGTTACTCGCACAGCACGGCGTGCGATCGCTGCTGGTCGACCGGCGGCGTGAGACGTTCGTCTACCCCAAGGCACGCAACCTGAGCTTCCGCAGCCTGGAAATCCTGCGGGGGCTGGGCCTCGGCGACGAGGTGCACGCCGTGGCCGCGCGGGTGTCCACCATGATGGTCAAGCCGGCACTGGCCAGCGCGGAACAACAGCCGGCCATCGACATGGACGCGATCTTCGCCGGGCTGGACGCGGTGAGTCCCGAGCCCGCCGCACAATACTGCCCGCAGAGCGAGTCCGAGCCGATGTTGTTGCGGGCGGCGCGGAGTCGCGGCAGCGAGGTCCGCTACGGCACGGAGCTCGTCTCCTTCGAGACGGACGACGACGGTGTCAGCGCCGTCCTCGCCGACCGGGACTCGGGGCGCTCGGAGACCTTGCGGGTTGAGTATCTGATCGCCGCCGACGGGGTGCACAGCCCGATCCGCACTGCGCTCGGGGTCGCCACCGCCGGCTACGGAGCGTTGCCGATCTTCGTGGTGTTCATCTACTTTCGCTGCGCGTGGCGCCGGTTCGCCCCGGATCTCACCAATGGCGATGCGGTGCAGATCAGCAACCCGGCTGCGCCGGGCATCTTCCTCGCGGTCGACGAGGACCGCGGCATGTTCATCACGACCTACTTCCCCGCCAAAGGCGAGACGGCTCAACAGTTCACGCCTGACAAGTGCACCGAATTGGTGACCGCGGCGATCGGTGATCGGGCCGACGTGCAGATCATCGAGGTCGCGTCGTGGCAGCCCTACGAACGGGTCGCCGACCAATTCTGTTGCGGCCGGGTACTTCTGGTCGGTGACTGCGCCCACACGATGCCGCCGTTCAAGGCCGGGGGCGCCAACACCGCGATTCAGAGCGCGCACAATCTGGCCTGGAAGCTGGCCGCGGTTCTGCAGGGACGAGCCGGGCCGGCGCTGCTGTCGAGTTATCACAGCGAACGGCACCCGATCGGCCGGTTCGCCGCCCACCAGTCGCTGAGCGGCCCGACGCTGGCCGCGCTCGAATTGGGTGACGAGCGGCCGCAATTGGCCCCCGACGAAGAATGCTCGATGTTCGAACTACTCATCGGCTACCGCTACCGGTCCACCGCGGTGCTGACCGACGACCCGGACCCCGGGACCCTGGAGCTGGTTCAGGAGTTGCGGGGCCAGCCCGGCACCCGGGTACCGCACGTGTGGCTGCGGCGCGACGGGAAGCGAGTGTCCACGCTCGATCTGCTGGGTCCCCGATTCACCGTGCTGTCGGCGGACGAGCGGTGGCGGGCGGCGACGGACGGCCTGGATGTCGCTATGCACCGGATAGACGACCGAGAGTGGTTGGATGTCACCGGATTAGGCGAAACAGGGGCCCTGTTGGTACGACCCGACGATTTCGTGGGATGGCGGGTCGAGGAATTGCCGAACGACCCGGCAGGTGCACTGCGACAGGCGGTCTCGCAGATCCTCAGCCACGGGTGAGCAGACGCAAAATCGCACGTTCCCGGAGGAAATCGTGCGATTTTGCGTCTGCTCGCGCAGGGGAGGTGCCCCCCAGCGCTCGCGCAAATTACAGCGGGATGTTCTTGTGGCGGCCGCGGCGCGCCGGCGCCTGAGCCAGTGCCTCGCTGAGCTTGCTGCGGGTGTGCGAGGGGTCGATCTTCTCGTCCACCACGCCGATGTCGATGGCGCTGTCCACACCACCGGCGATGCGCTCGTGCTCGGCGGCCAGCTCGTCGTGCAGCGCCTCACGCTCGTGGTCCGGCGCGGCGGCCAGCTTGCGCTTGTGCAGAATCCCGACGGCGGCCTTGGCACCCATCACCGCAACCTCGGCGTCCGGCCAGGCGAACACCTTCGTCGCGTTCAGCGAGCGGGAGTTCATCGCAATGTAGGCCCCGCCGTAGATCTTTCGCGTCACCAGGGTGACCCGGGGGACCGTGGCCTCACCGAAGGCGTGCAGCAGCTTGGCGCCGCGTCGCACCACGCCGCCCCACTCCTGGTCGACACCGGGCAGGTAGCCCGGCACGTCGACGATGACGACCAGCGGAATGCCGAACGCGTCGCACAGGCGCACGAAACGCGCTGCCTTTTCGGCGCTTTCGGAGTTCAGGCAGCCGCCCAGCCGCAGCGGGTTGTTGGCCAGCACACCGACGGTACGGCCCGACAATCGGCCCAGCCCGACCACCATCGACGGCGCCCACTTGGCCTGGAATTCCTCGAAAGGCGCATCGGAGTCGAGCACCGCGGTGACGATCGGGTGCACGTCGTAGGCCCGTCGCGACGACTCCGGCAGCAGCGCCCGGATGTCGGTGTCGCCGGCCTCAGCCTTGCTGCGGTCGAAATGCCCTTGCTGGCAGAACAATCCGACCAGCCGGCGACCGCGCTCGTAGGCGTCCAGCTCGTCGTCGGCGACGATGTGGCACACCCCGGACTTCTTGTGGTGGGTTTCGGGCCCGCCCAGGGAAGCCATGTCGACGTCTTCGCCGGTGACGCTGCGGACCACGTCGGGCCCGGTGACGAAGACCCGGCTTTCCGGTGCCATCACGATGACGTCGGTCAGGGCCGGCCCGTAGGCGGCGCCGCCGGCGGCGAAGCCGACGACCACCGAGATCTGCGGGATGTAGCCGGACGCCCGGATCATGGCCTCGAAGGTGAGTCCGACGGCGTGCAGCGCCTTGACACCTTCGGCCAGTCGCGCACCACCCGAGTGCCAGATGCCCACGATCGGGCACTGCTCCTCGATGGCGGTGTCGTAGGCGTTGACGATGTGCGCGCAACCCTCGACGCCCATGGCGCCACCCATCACGGTGCCGTCGGTGCAGAAGGCAACCGTGCGTACGCCGTTGACGGTGCCCGCCGCGGCCAGCACGCCCGAGCGGTCCCGCTCGTGCAGCAGCTCGAGGCTGCCGTCGTCGAGGAAGTTGCTCAGACGCAACAGCGGATCGCGGGGGTCGAGCGATTCGCCAACCGCCTCAGGGGCCATGATTGTCATCGCAGATCTCCTAGTTCGCCAGTGATGCTCTGGGTTTATCCCGTGATCCTTGGAGCTTTCTAGTAACGCCCGAAAGCGATCGCCACGTTGTGACCGCCGAAGCCGAATGAGTTGTTGATCGCGTACTCGTAATTGCCGGATCGAGGCTTGCCGGCCACCACGTCGAGGTCGATCTCCGGGTCGAGGTTGACCAGGTTCAGTGTCGGCGGGATGACCTGATCCCGCAAAGCGAGAACGGTCAGGATCGACTCGACCGCTCCGACCGCACCCACCGAGTGGCCGAGCGCGCCCTTCGGTGCGAACACCGCCGGGTGGTTGCTGCCGAGCGCGTTGTTGATTGCCCGGCCTTCGGCCACGTCGCCGACCTGAGTGCCAGTGGCGTGAGCGTTGACGTGGCTGATGTCGCTCGGTTGCAGACCGGCGAGCTGGATCGCCCGCGTGATCGCGTGCCCGGCCCGGATCCCGTTGGGGTCGGGCGCCACCATGTGGAACCCGTCCGAGGTGATGCTGGCGCCCATGATGCGGGCCAGGATGTTGGCGCCGCGGGCCTTCGCGTGCTCCTCGGTCTCGATCACCATCAACGCTGCGGCCTCACCGAACACGAAGCCGTCGCGGTCCTTGTCGAACGGGCGACAGGCACCTTGCGGGTCTTCGTTGTTGGTGGACATCACGATTCGCATGTTGGCGAACCCGGCGATCGGCACCGCTTCGATCTTGGTCTCCACGCCACCGCAGATCGCGATGTCGGCCTCGCCGAGGGCAACCTGCTGCCAGGCGCGGGCGATGCCCTCGGCCCCGGACGCGCAGGCCGAGATCGGCGTCATCACACCGGCTTTGGCGTGCCGCTCCAGGCCCACCGCCGCGGCCGCGCCGTTGGGCATGTACTTCTGCACGGTCAGCGGGGAGATCGCGCGGAACCCGCGCACCCGCATCTCGTCGTACCCGAAGACGAGCTCCTCGGCCGAACCCAACCCGGTGCCGATGGAGACCATCAACCGGTTGGTGTCGACCTCCGGCGAGCCGGCGTTCTCCCAAACCCGCCGCCCCAGGATGGTGGACATCCGCTGCAGGTAACCCGTGCGGCGCAGCTCGATTCGCGTGAGTTGGCTATCGAACTCCTCCAGCAGGTGCCCGCCGATCTTCACCGGCAGGTCGAACTCCTCGACGAAGTCGTCCTCGAGGACCCGGATCCCACTTTGGCCGTCGAGCAGACACTTCCATGTGTTCTCGGCGTCGGTTGCCAGTGCAGTGGTCATGGCAATGCCGGTAACGACAATATTCGGGAATGCTTTCCCGGTAACCAGCTCTGTCATGGCTTGTGCCACGTTCCTTCCGTGCTCAATAACGCCACTCAGTAGCGCCCGAAGGCGAGCGCCACATTGTGGCCGCCGAACCCGAACGAGTTGTTGATCGCGTAGCGGTACTCGCCGTAGCGAGGCTCGCCTGCGACCACATCAAGATCGATCTCTGGGTCCGGGGTCTCATAGTTCAACGTCGGTGGTATGACTCCGTCCCGAAGGGTCAGCACCGTGAGCGCCGATTCGAGCGCGCCGACGGCGCCGATCGAATGCCCGAGCGCCGATTTCGGCGCGTAGACGGCGGCGTTTTCGCATCCGGCGACCCGGATCGCGTTGGCCTCGGCAGTGTCACCGATCGGTGTCGCAGTGCCGTGTGCATTGACATGGTCGATGTCGCTGGGGGACAAGCCCGCCATCTCCATCGCCCGTCGCATTGCTCCGCCGGCACGCGTGCCGTCGGCAGCAGGAGCGACCATGTGGAAGGCGTCCGAGGTGATGCCGGCGCCCATCAGGCGGGCCAGCGGCTTGGCGCCACGTGCCTTGGCGTGTTCCTCGGTCTCGATGATCATCATCGCGCCGGCCTCGCCGAACACGAATCCGTCCCGGTCCTTGTCGAACGGCCGCGACGCCCGCTCGGGCTCGTCGTTGCGCGTAGACATGGCCCGCATCATCGAGAACGCGGCGATAGGCAGCGCCTCGATCGGTCCTTCGACGCCGCCGCAGACCGCGAAGTCCGCGTCGCCCATGACGATCTGGCGCCATGCGTGGGCGATGGCCTCCGAGCCCGACGAACAGGCCGACACCGGCGTGATGACACCGGCGCGGGCACCGAGCTGCAGGCCCACCACCGCCGCGGCGCCGTTGGGCATGATCATCTGAACGGCGAGCGGCGACACCTTGCGGGGGCCGCCCTCGTTCATCAGGTCATAGCTCTCGACGATCCGCTCGGCACCGCCGAGACCGGTACCCACCACAACGCTGAAGCGGTCCGGATCGACCTCAGGGCTTCCGGCGGACTCCCACAACTGGCCGCTCAACCACTTGGCCAGCCGCTGGACATACGACATGCGTCGCATGTCCAGTCGGCCCATGTGGATGTCGACCGGTTCCTTGAGGTGACCGCCGATCTTGGCCGGCAGGTCCCATTTGGAGACGAATTCGTCTTCGAGAACGTGGATGCCGCTTTCGCCGGCCAACAAGCCCTTCCACGTGCTCTCGATGTCCGGCGCGAGGCATGTCGTCGCCGCGACGGCGGTTACCACAACGCTGGGGTAACCGCCATTAGCAGTGGAAGGCTTGGTCACTTGTTTTCCAGCCTCGCCTGCACGTTGGCAGCGGCCTCGGGGTTCTCCGAAACGAGCTTGGAACGCAGCGCCTCGGCGGCCTCGGGGTTCTCTTCCTCGAGCTTCTGGATGTAGGCGACGACGTCACCGACGGTACGCAGGCCGGCGAGGTCCTCGTCCGGGATCTTCACGCCGTACTTGTCCTCGGTCTGCACGGCGATCTCCACCATCGACAGCGAGTCGATGTCCAGGTCGTCGACGAACGACTTCTCCGGGGTGACCTCCGACGGCTCGATACCGGTGACCTCTTCGATGATCTCGGCGATACCGGCGATGATTTCTTCCTGACTGACGGCCACAGTTAGTTCCCTTCGTAATGTGTTGTGTGTAAACCGATTTGACGTACTTTTAGCTTCTGGGGCGAAGCTGGCGGTTAGAGATTCGCCAACTCGTCCAGATCTGCGGGTGACTTGACGGCTCGCGTCGGAACCCCCCGAAGTTCACGTTTGGCGATGCCGGTGAGAGTGCCCGCGGGCGGGAACTCCACGATCGCCGTCAGATTGTGCTCACGCATGGTGGCAGTGCACAGATCCCAGCGCACCGGCCGGGTCAGCTGAGAAACCAGGGTCTGCATCGCCGCGGCGGCAGAGGTGACCGGCTTCCCGTCGTAGTTCGAGAGAAGCGTGGTGGTCGGCTCGGCGGTCGCGATGCCGGCAGCCGCTGCGGCGTAGCCCTCGAGGGCCGGCGCCATGAACTCGGTGTGGAACGCTCCGGCCACACCCAGCGCGCGGACCCGGGCCTTCGCCGGCGGGTCCTCGGCAAGCTTCTCCAGCGCGGTCAGCCGGCCGGCGGCGACGATCTGGCCGGCGGCGTTGCGGTTCGCGGGAACGAGGTCG
This sequence comes from Mycobacterium paragordonae, assembly GCF_003614435.1. Classification (NCBI taxonomy): domain Bacteria; kingdom Bacillati; phylum Actinomycetota; class Actinomycetes; order Mycobacteriales; family Mycobacteriaceae; genus Mycobacterium; species Mycobacterium paragordonae. The sequence goes on along the minus strand of NZ_CP025546.1, from coordinate 4,092,564 downwards.
AGCTGCTCGAGGCGGGTCAGCACCTCTGCTTCGTCTCCACCGAGCACGGCCGACATTCCGGTGGGCTCGGCGGCACACGCCTTGGCCATCTCGGCGCCGCGGGTGGCGGCCAGCATGACGGCGTCATCGGCGGCCAGCACTCCGGCGATCGCGTAGGCCGCGATCTCACCGACGGAGTGGCCCGCGACGATGAAGTCCTGACCAGCCAGCAGCCCGCGCCGGGTCAGCTCCTGGTGGGCCAGCAGGGTGGCCGCAACGATCAGGGGCTGGGCGATGGCGGTGTCGGTGATCTCCTCGGTCGATGCCGTGGTGCCGAGCCGGGCCAGGTCCAGGCCGCTGGCCGTCGACCATGCCGAAATCTGGTCCGCTGCGCCTGGCAGTTCCAGCCATGGCGACAGCATTCCCTCAGTCTGGGAGCCCTGTCCGGGCGCAAGCAAAGCGATCACGTGTCTAAGAGAACACTGTGAAGACGGTTTTGCGGGGTGTAACAGATTATGAACCTCGTCTTAGGTTTTTGTATACCTCCTACAAAATAGCTCCGTAAGCTACGTGTTTGAGATACACCCGCTATCTGTCATCTAAATCACTATCGGCCGGATCCGGCGCCGGAACCCCCTCTGACCGGCGACGGAAGCTGTGGCACGGCGATGTTGGCGGCGCTGGGACTCTGCGTCGGGTAGTTGAGCTGGCCCACCGTCGCCGCCACCCGCAGGACGTACGCATCTCGCGGTTGGGTGGGATCACGCCCGGTGAAGTCGGTGATCCGCTTGAGCCGGTAGCGCACGGTGTTTGGATGAACGAACAACTTCCTGGCACAAGCCTCAATAGCGCCGCCCGAATCTAAGAAAGCGTCCAGGGTTTCGACGAGGGTGGGGCCGGCGTCGGCCAGTGGCCGCATGACGTCGGTGTGCAGCGCCACGATCGCCGACGCGTCGCCCATCAGGGCCCGTTCCGGCAGCAGTTCCCGGGCCAGCACCGGCCGGGGGGCCCCGCGCCACCCGGCGACCGCGTTCATCCCGGAGATGGCCTCACTGGCGCTGTGGTAGGCCGCGGTCAGCATGGGCGCCGTCGGCCCGATCACCACCGGTTCGTCGGCGAAGGCGACCAATATGTCCTTGAGGAACTTGTCGGTGAGCGACAGCTGACCGGAGACGATGGCGACCAGCCAGGTGCCGTGCACGTCGGTCAGGGCCGCCCGGCCGTGTCGGGTGGCGATATCGCGGACATCCTGGCTGGCGCGCTCACTGCCGGCCTCGCCGTCGGCGCGTCCGGGCGCCGGGGTGCCGACGATGACGGTGGCCGGCGCCGTGGTGTCCCAGTTGAGTGCTGCCGCCCGGGAGAGCAGTTCCGGGCCGGTGTCCCCACGCACGATCGCGTCGACGACGCTGGCCTCCATCCGGCTGTCCCAGGTGCCGCGGGCCTCGGCGGCATCGGCGTAGGCGGTGGCGGCGGTGAAGGCCAGGTCGCGGCTGTACTTCAGGATGCCGACCGTGAGCGCGGTCAACTGCTCCTCGGTGCGGGCCAGCAGCGGCACCACTTCCTCGAAGAACTCCATGGTGACCCGCACCATGTCCACGGTGTGGCGCAGCGCGATGCGCCGCGTCAGGTCCTGAGGGACCAGTTCAAAGGCCTGGGCGGTGTAGCTGACGTCGCTGTGCGGGTCCTGCATCCACTCCACGAAGTGGACCACGGCGGTCTGGACCACCAGGGCCACGCTGGCGCGCTGGGAGGCTTCCAGGTCGGCGAAGAATGGCAGCCGCTCCTGCATGGCCGACACCGCTTCGGTGGCCAACCGGCCCGAGTATTGCTTCAACCTGCGCAGCAGGGAGTCCGGGACGGTGTCCAGCAGCTCCAGCGGCGACCGGGGACGCCCGAGTTGCTGCGCCAAGTTGTTGTCGCTCACTCCTAAAAGCTACGCCCTTTTTATGTCGGAGTCCGCTAAAGGTCCCGGCGCACCCGTCGCGAGCGTGCGGCTGGCCGCACACCCGGCACCGATGGTGCGGCGGGACGCACACTCGGCGAGGAGGACAGCAGGGTCCTAGGCGACGCCCGGGTCGGAGGTCTGCTCGGGCGCGGCCAGGACGTCGTCGATCTTGTACTGACGGGCGGCGGTGACCGCCACCGACGGGTCGATCTCGCCGTCGCGGGCCAGCGCCTCGAGCACCGCCACCACGGTCGATTCGGCGTCGGTGTTGAAGTAGCGCCGCGCGGCAGGCCGGGTGTCGGAGAAGCCGAACCCGTCGGTACCCAACGTCACGTAAGTACCGGGCACCCACGGCCGGATCTGCTCGGGAACCCCGCGCATCCAGTCCGACACCGCGACCACCGGCCCCCGGGTCTCCTTGAGCACCTTCGTCACGTAGGCCTCACCCGCGGGCTTGTCGGGGTGGCGCAGCCGCTGCTTCTCGATCTCCACGCCGTCGCGGTTGAGCTCGCCCCAGCTGGTCACCGACCACACGTCGGCAGCCACGTCCCACTCCTCGGCCAGCATCTCGGCCGCTTTGAGCGCCGAGGGCATCGCGACGCCGGAGACCAGGATCTGAGCCGTGCTCGAGCGTTTCTCCGAGTCCTTTTCCGAGGCCGCGCGGTAGCGGTAGATGCCGCGCAGCAGGCCCTCGGGGTCGAAGTTCTCCGGCTCCGGCGGCTGCGGGTAGGGCTCGTTGTAGAGGGTGATGTAGAAGTAGACGTTCTCCGGGTCCTTGCCGAACATCCTGGCCAGGCCGCTTTCCACGATGTAGGCGATTTCGTAGGCGAACGCCGGGTCGTAGGACACCACGGCCGGATTCGTCGCCGCCAGCAGCAACGAATGCCCGTCGGCGTGCTGCAGGCCCTCGCCGACCAGGGTGGTCCGTCCGGCGGTGGCGCCGAGCACGAATCCGCGGGCCATCTGGTCGGCCGCGGCCCACAGGCTGTCGCCGGTGCGCTGGAACCCGAACATCGAATAGAAGATGTAGAGCGGGATCATCGGCTCGTCGTGGGTGGCGTACGAGGTGCCGACCGCGGTGAACGAACCCACCGAGCCGGCCTCGTTGATGCCCTCGTGCAGGATCTGGCCTACTTCGCTTTCCTTGTAGGCCAACATCAATTCGGCGTCGACCGCGGTGTAGAGCTGGCCGTTGCGGTTGTAGATCTTCAGCGACGGGAACCACGAGTCCATCCCGAAGGTGCGCGCCTCGTCCGGGATGATCGGGACGATGCGGTGACCGATCTCCTTGTCCCGCAACAGTTCCTTGAACGTGCGCACCAGCGCCATGGTGGTGGCGACCTCCTGGTTGCCCGACCCCTTCTTCAGCGCCTTGTACACATCGCGGCTGGGCAGCTTGAGCGCCTTGGCCTTGGTCCGGCGTTCGGGGACGAAGCCGCCCAGGGTGCGGCGCCGGTCCAGCAGATAGCGGATTTCGGGGGCGTCCGGACCGGGGTGGTAGTACGGCGGCAGGTACGGGTCTTTCTCCAGCTGGGCATCGGTGATGGGTATCCGCATCGCGTCGCGGAAGTGCTTGAGGTCTTCGGCGGCAAGCTTTTTCATCTGGTGAGTGGCGTTGCGGCCCTGGAAGTGGGCGCCCAGCGAATAGCCCTTGATGGTCTTGGCCAGGATCACCGTGGGCTGGCCCTTGTGCGCGACCGCGGCGTGGTAGGCGGCGTAGACCTTGCGGTAATCGTGACCGCCCCGCTTGAGGTTCCAGATCTCGGAATCGCTCATCTTCTCCACCAGCGCCTTGGTCCGCGGGTCGCGGCCGAAGAAGTGGTCGCGCACGTAGGCGCCGTCGTTGGCTTTGTAAGTCTGGAAATCTCCGTCGGGCGTGGTGTTCATCAAATTCACCAGCGCGCCGTCGCGGTCGGCGTGCAGCAACGCATCCCATTCGCGGCCCCACACGACCTTGATGACGTTCCAGCCGGCCCCGCGGAAGAAGGACTCCAGCTCCTGGATGATCTTGCCGTTGCCACGCACCGGCCCGTCGAGGCGCTGCAGGTTGCAGTTGATGACGAAGGTGAGGTTGTCCAGCGCCTCGTTGGCCGCCACCTGGATCAGCCCGCGGCTCTCCGGCTCGTCCATCTCGCCGTCGCCCAGGAAGGCCCACACGTGCTGATCGGAGGTGTCCTTGATGCCGCGGTCCTGCAGGTAGTGGTTGAACCGGGCCTGGTAGATGGCGTTCATCGGGCCCAGCCCCATCGACACCGTCGGGAATTCCCAGAAGTCGCGCATCAGGCGCGGGTGCGGGTAGGAGGGCAGGCCGCCGCCGGCGTGGCTGTGTTCCTGCCGGAAGCCGTCCATGCGGTCCGAACTCAGCCGGCCTTCGAGGAAGGCGCGCGCGTAGATGCCGGGGGAGGCGTGCCCCTGGATGAACACCTGGTCGCCGCCGCCGGGGTGCGACTTGCCGCGGAAGAAGTGGTTGAAGCCGACTTCATAGAGCGCGGCCGAGGACGCGTAGGTCGAGATGTGGCCGCCGACGCCGACCCCGGGCCGTTGCGCGCGGTGCACCATGATGGCCGCGTTCCACCTGATCCAGGTGCGGAAGCGGCGTTCCACGTCCTCGTCGCCGGGGAACCACGGTTCCAGTTCGGTAGGGATCGTGTTGACGTAATCGGTCGACGTCAGCGCCGGGATCGAGACCCGCTGCTCGCTGGCGCGCTCCAGCATGCGCAGCATCAGATAGCGCGCCCGCGCGGGCCCCGAGCGGGCCAGCAGGTCGTCGAACGACTCCAGCCACTCGGAGGTTTCCTCGGGATCGATGTCGGGCAGATACGACGCGACACCTTCGCGAATCACCCGGACGCGATCGGGTTCGCTTGTGCTGCTTGAGGTTTTGGCCAGATCGTTGCGGGCGAACTCGGTGGTCAACTTCCGCTCCTGTAGTCGGCATGGATGATGCTCGAGGGATCGTCCCTCTATCGTGCCGCACCGGCGTCCCCGGCGGGTACCCGTGTTCCGCTGACGGGTGCCACACCGAAGTCGGTGCTAGTGGGGCAGATGGGATCGTGACCCGGTAACGTCAGATCCCGTGCTCATCGGATGGCGTGCCGTCCCTCGCAGGCGCGTGGAGGCGTTCCCCAGGCGAGGCGCCCTGGCTCTCGGGTCCGTCGCTGTGGTGGCGATCGGCATTGTCGGCTGTACGAAGGTGGCCGAAGGGTCCGGAGCGGCGGACACCAACGTCGCCCCGGCGTACCGGTCCTCGGTGTCGGCGTCGGTGTCGGCGTCGTCGGTGACGTCCAGCGTCCGGGAATCCCAGCGCATCGCGTCGGTCACCACCAGGGCGATCCGCACCTCGTGCGACACGCTGGCCACCACCAGCAAGGAGGCGATCGACAAGGTCAACGCGTTCGTCGCGGCTTTCAACGGCGGCAAGAACACCGGGCCCACCGAAGGTCCGGCGATCGACGCGCTCAACGCCAGCGCCTCGGCGGTGGAGAACAGCTACAGCGACGCGTTGCCCGGCCAGATGCGCGACGCGATGAACACCTACAACGACGCTGCCCGCCAGGTGGCCAACGCGATCGGCACGCACGCGCCGACCGGCGAGTTCAACAGGCGGGTCGACCGGCTCAACGACGCCAAGACCAAGGCGTTGAAAATGTGCGTGGGTTAGCCGTATGAAGCTAGCGGTGCCTGTGCGACGATTACGTTCGTCGCTCTCGGTTGTCTTGCTCTCGTTTGTTTAGGAGGTTCCACGGTGGTCGCGGCGGATCACGCTCGCAAACTGGGCATCCAACGGGACCAAGTCGTCCAGGAGTGGGGCTGGGACGAGGACACCGACGACGACATCCGCGCAGATGTCGAGGATGCCTGCGGTAGCGAATTGCTCGACGAGGACACCGACGAGGTCGTCGACGTCGTCCTGATGTGGTACCGCGACGGCGACGGGGACCTGGTTGACCTGCTGATGGACGCGATCTCCCCGCTGGCCGAGGACGGCGTGATCTGGGTGCTGACGCCCAAGACCGGCCGGCCCGGGCACGTGCTGCCCGCCGAGATCGCCGAGGCGGCTCCCACCGCGGGCCTGATGCCCACGTCGTCGGTCAACCTGGGCAACTGGGCAGCCAGCCGGTTGGTGCAGCCGAAATCGCGGGCCGGTAAGCGCTGATGCTCGACGTCGGAGCCACCGCACCCGACTTCACGCTGCGCGACCAGAATCAGCAGCCCGTCACGCTCAGCAGTTATCGCGGCGACAAGAACGTGCTGCTGGTGTTCTTTCCGCTGGCGTTCACTGGAATCTGCCAGGGCGAACTGGACCAGTTGCGGGACAACCTGCCGGAGTTCGAGAACGACGACAGCGCGGTGCTGACGATTTCGGTCGGGCCGCCGCCGTCCCACAAGATCTGGGCGGTGCAGAGCGGCTTTCTGTTCCCGGTGCTGTCGGACTTCTGGCCGCATGGCGAGGTCAGCCAGGCGTACGGGGTGTTCAACGAGGTGGCCGGCATCTCTAACCGCGGCACCTTCGTGGTCGACAAGGAGGGGTTCATCCGGTTCGCCGAGATGAAGCAGCCGGGCGAGGCGCGGGATCGTGCGGTGTGGACCCAGGCGCTGGAGGCGTTGCGCGTTTAGTTTTGGGTGGTTGGGCTTTCGGCGTGTAGCCTGCGCCGGGGCATAAGGGCGCGTAGCTCAGTGGTAGAGCTCTGGTTTTACACACCAGCGGTCGGCGGTTCGATACCGTCCGCGCCCACTTTCCAGTGGCGAGCAGACGCGAACTCACCCATTTCGTGCCGAAATGCGGTGAGTTCGCGTCTGCTGGCGCAGCTCAGCGGTCAGTTCACGGCGCCGCGGGTTACCTGCGGGGCGGCCGTGGCGCGATGTCGTGACAACAGTCGCGCTGCTTGACCCGGTGCACCGAGTTGCAGCATCGCGGCCAATGCCGTTTCGAGAATCACTTCCTGTTGCACACGGCTGCCGCCGATCGACGGCAACCCGGGAAGCGATTCGAGGAGATAGTCGAGCGCGGCGCGCGGATCACCAGCCGTCAGCGCGATGAGGCCGTCGCCGATCAAGCGCAACGTCGTTGCCTGTTCGTCGGCCGGGGACACTGATCGCGCGGATCGCGGCCGGGTCGTTCGCGGCGGCCAAGACAAGCAGCGCGTGAAACGCGATGAACGGCGTTTTCGGCGCATACGCCAGCGAGCCGACCTCTGCGAGTACCGGCATCGGATCGGGGGGAGTAACCCAGTCCGGATGCATGCGCGCCCGCCAGGCGAGCGAACCCGCATCAACCAGGCAGCGCACGTCCCGGGAATGAGGCGGCGCGAGAGACGTTGCGTACCGACGCGACGCCGCAGCGGCGTTGCCCATTGCGAGTTCGTGCAGCGCGGCGTGCCACTGGAAGTGCGGGAGGTAACGCTGCGTGCTGCCGTGCCCGGCGATCCATTCCGTCAGCCATTTCAATCCGGCTCGGTGCGCGTCGGTCTCGTAGTGCACGTGGGAAAGCGCGTGCGCGGCGTTGCCGTTGCCCGGATCGAGGTCCAGCGCGGCATCAGCGAGATCGGCTGCGTCATACCAAAGGCCCTGTTCGGTTCGCCCGAACGCGCGTAGCCCTAAATACCAGGGCGCCTCGCCGTGCACACCGGTAAACCGCTCGACGTACTGCCACGCGTCCGGCAGTGCGTCGCCGGCCCCGGCGAACGCAATCGACGGTGCGAGCACCAGCAATGCGACCGGATCATCCGGTACCCGGTCGAGATGGTCGATGAGTGCGTCGGTGCCCGCGGCGTTCCCTCTTTCGCACCACGTCGCAATGGCTTCGACGTGGCTGCGGTCCTCGTCGCTGCTGTGTGCGAGGGCCGCCCGGGCTCGCGCCAGATGGCCGTTGACCGCGTCGGGACCGCCCGCCCGGTCGGGTCGTTCCGTTGCAATCATCGCCAGCGCGACATGCGCACGCGCGTGGTGCGGGTCCTCCGCGATCGCGGAAGCGAAAGCTACCGATGCGCCGTCCTGGACGGCCAGCAAGCGACGCACGCCCTCGGCGTATGAAGCATTGGCACCAGTCACTTTCGAGGTGGTCGGAGTCAGGCGGGGTGCCCTTATCGGACTGTCGAGAGTGTTGTCGGCTAGCAGTTGCGCCGTGGCGGCGGCCTGAGCACGAATCTCGGGGATCGCAGTGGTCTCCCACTCCTCACCCTGACGGATCGACCCGATGCAGACGATGCCCTGGACCGTGGCGCCGGCCTCGTCGATGAGCCGGCCGTCGGTATCGAGGCGAACGCCGAGGCCGCAGGGGTGCATCGACGCGACACCCGACGCCAGCAGATTCGCCCACAGCGGAGAGCGCTGCAGCGACCGCCGGTCCCACGCCGTCCCGGTTGCGGCAACCACCGCGTCACCGCGCCGACGGACTGATCCCTCGCTGGTCGCGACGACCAGCTCGACGCCGCTTCCGCGCAGCGATACGTCGGCCACTTCGCCCGCCTCGATGATCAGTTGGCCACGGCCGATCGCGTCATCGATCGCGGCGGCGATCGTCGGCGGCATGCGATGGCGCAGGACCTCCCACTGCCGCAAGTCCTCGCGCAGGAAACGACGTTGGTCCTCCCACCCCAGCGAGCGCCACAGGCGAGCGGTGCGGGGTCGCACAGCGTCGATCACTTGTCGCCAATTCAAGCCGGCGTCGCGAGCACGTGCGAGATCCGTACCGAGTGCGGCACGCACCTGCTCCAGAGTGTTCGCGGCACCGAGCGCATCGAGTTGAGGTAACTCGGCCGGCGCACCGGTGTCGCGGAATGTATGTGGGAGTGCGCCGTGGCGCGACAACATTGTGACCGTGGCGCCGCGCGCGATGAGATGCAGCGCCACGTCGACCCCCGTGAGTCCAGAACCGATCACCAAGACGTTCTTGGGACGACGCGCACCAAGAGCCGCGAGCGCGCCGGGCGCCCAGGGATCCACGACGACCTTGTCGTCAGTGCCTGCGGCCAGCACCGGAGCGAAGGCGCGTTCCAGCGGTTCGGGCAGGCTACCTTCGGGGCGCCCGGGCGCGAGCACAACGGCGTCGGCCGATAACGACCGTCCGTCGTTCAGCTTCACCTGCGTTGACGTGCCGGGTACCAGTCCGACGACCTCGGCAGCCTCGATCCGAACATCGGCGCCCGCCAGCTGCTCCCGCAGGTAGCGGCTGTACGCGAGACGCGGTGCGAAGCTCTCCGCCGGCGTGACCGCGCGTTCGTCCAGCCAACTACAGAAGTGGTCGGGATCGTCCGGCCAGGCAGACATGCGATGCGCAGGAACGTTCAACAGGTGGGCCGGATCGTTAGTGCCGTACGCCGCACCGGTGCCGGGGCGACCGGACGCGTCGATGAGCGTGATCTGGATTTCGGGTTTACTCCGGCGCAGGTGTGCCGCGGCGAGCACGCCAGCGGCACCGCCACCCACGATCGCGACGCGGATCATAGCGGAAGGCTAACTCTTGCCGATGGGTTAGGGTGCTCAATCGCGCTGACGATGTTTGCCCTTGCGGAATGGCCTTGACATGCGGCTCAGCGGGCGTCGAACGCCAACGGAAGCGTGATCGGGCCGGATATGCCGGTCATCGGTTTCCACGGCGCCGGGCCCACGCGTCGGACGTCGGCCATCCGCGCAGTGATCACGCGCAGCGCTTCGGTCATCTCAATACGGGCCAGGTGTGCGCCGAGGCAGTAGTGCATGCCGCCGCCGAAGCTCAGCATCGCGGGCGCGGCCTTCCGCATGATGTCGAGGCGGTCCGGCTCGTCGTACACGTCCGGATCCCGGTTGGCCGCCGCGGTGTTGGCGATGACCAACGAGCCTGCCGGAAACTGCACGCCGGCCAGTTCCACGTCGACGCGGGTTATGCGCATTGCGCCGAGAACGATCGGCGAGTGCCGCATCAGCTCCTCGACGGCATGCGATGCCAGCTCCGGGTGCGCCGCGAGCAGCTCCCACTGGTCGGGGTGGTCAGCCAGAGTCTGCACGGCCGCGGCCAACTGGTTGCGGGTGGTGTCGGTGCCGGCGTTCAGCAGGATGACGGCGAGGTTGACCAGTTCTTCGTGGCTCAGCCGGTCGCCGTCGTCTTCGACGCGGATCAACTCGGAGATCAGGTCGTCGGTCAGTGACCGGCGGCGCGCGGCGATCAGCTCCTCGACGTAACCCTCCAGACCCGCCCACGCCCGCAGAATCGCCGACTCGTGCTCGGCGACACTGCACCCGAACGCCTTGCTGAGGTCGGCGGCCCAAGCCGAGAACAGATGCCAGTCCTCGCGGGGAGCGCCGAGCAGGGCGCAGATGATCGGAATCGGGTAGGGATCGGCGATGTCGGCGACGAAGTCACACCGGCCGGTGCCGGCGTGCCGCTCGATGAGCTCGGTGATGACCTCGACGCACGCACCGCGCATCCGCTCGGCCGCGCGCGGAGTGAAGGAGCGGGCGACGAGACGGCGCAGCCGCTGATGCTGGGCCCCGTCGATGCTGACCAGCAGCTTGGTGACCCGGTCCCAGATCGGGCCGGACGTGATGCCCTGTACGGCCAGCGACATCCCTTGTGGAACGACTAACCGGGAGTCCCGGAGCACGGTGCGCACCAGGTCGTAGGCAAGCACCTCGGGCCCGTACGGGCCCAGCGCGATCGGCCCGTTGAGCTGCGCCGCGGCGTGCAGCGCACGGAGTTCGTCGCGGCCGGTGTCGACGGTGTAGTTGAGGGTGGGCAGTGCGATGTCGATGGTCATGCTTTGACTATTCGTTTTCGGCGGTACCCGATCATCGGGCGAACTGCGTAAAACCGCGTGGCCCGGACGCGTACGTACGCATGCTGTAAGCGCAAACATCGGCGATTTCGCTGATGCGATGTGACGCAGGTCACCGCATTGTGGCTAGCATGAGCGAAACAAGCTGGAGCGACGTAACGATGAGCGAGCTTCCGACCGGAACCGTCACCCTGTTACTCGCCGACGTCGAGGGCTCGACCCGACTGTGGGAAAGTCAGCCCGAGGAGATGAAGGCTGCTGTTGCGCGCCTCGACCAGACGTTGTCGGACACGGTCACCAGCCACCACGGGGTGCGACCGGTCGAGCAGGGCGAGGGCGACAGTTTCGTGATCGCCTTCGCCCGCGCCGTCGATGCGGTCTGCTGCGCCCTGGCCTTGCAGCGGGCGCCGCTGGCCCCGATCAAGCTTCGTATCGGCCTGCACACCGGCGACATTCATATGCGCGACGAAGGCAACTACATCGGTCCGACGATCAACCGCACCGCCCGGCTGCGCGATCTCGCTCACGGCGGTCAGACAGTGCTCTCCGGTGCGACGGAACCCCTTGTCGTCGACCAGCTTCCGCCCGAGGTCACCCTCACCGACCTGGGCACGCACCCGCTTCGTGATTTGCCCCGCCCCGAACGGGTGATTCAACTGTGTCATCCCGATCTGCCCAGCGACTTTCCGCCCTTGCGGGTGGCCAGTGTCGTTGCTGCCGAACGACTCCCAGTGCAACTGACGAGTTTTGTCGGGCGCCGTGAGGATATGCGAGGCCTCGGTGAGGCACTCGCCGAAAATCGCCTCGTCACGCTGACCGGCGCGGGTGGAGCGGGAAAGACGCGTCTTGCGGTACAGGTCTCAGCTGCGGTCGCCCCGGAATACGCCGGCGGCGTCTGGTACGTCGACCTGGCGCCGATCACCGACCCCGATGTGGTGCCGATGACGGTTGCCCGCGCGTTGGGCCTGCCTGATCAAGCCGACCAGCCGACCAGCACCATCCTGCTGCGGTTCCTGCGGGATCGGCAGTCGCTGGTGCTGCTGGACAACTGCGAACACCTGCTCGATGCCAGCGCCGAGCTGATTACAGCGCTACTGGCCGGCTGCCCTGAGTTGACGCTGCTGACCACCAGCCGCGAACCCATCGGCGTGCCTGGCGAGGTGAGCTGGCGGGTCCCGTCGCTGTCGCTCGCCGATGAAGCCGTCGAGTTGTTCACCGATCGGGCTCGCCGGACCAAGCCCGAATTCCGTCTCACCGCAGAGAACACCGAGACGGTGACCGAGATCTGCCGCAGGCTCGACGGACTGCCGCTGGCCATCGAGCTGGCCGCCGCGCGGATCCGTGCGCTGTCGCCGACCGAGTTGCTGACCAGCCTGCATGACACCTTCCGGCTGCTCACCGGCGGAGCGCGCACCGCCGTGCGCCGTCAGCAGACACTGCGCGCGTCGGTCGACTGGTCCCACGCCTTGCTGAGCGACCCCGAGCAGGTGCTGTTCCGCCGCCTGGCGGTGTTCTACGGCGGATTCGACCTCGATGCCGCCCAGGCGGTCGCCGGTGCCGGGGCCGAGCGCTACCAGGTGCTCGACCAGCTCACCTTGCTCGTGGACAAGTCGCTGGTCATCGCCGACGACACCCCGTACGGCACTCGCTACCGGCTGCTGGAAACCGTGCGTCAGTATGCGCAGGAGAAGCTGCACGAGTCGCGCGAAGGCAACGAAGTACGCACCCGCCATCGCGACCATTACGCCGCGATGGCGCAGTTGCTCGGCGCGCAGGTGGGCGCGGAGCATGATCGCTGCATCAAACAGGCGGAGATCGAACTCGACAATCTGCGCGCGGCTTTCGCGTGGAGCCGGGAGATCTCGGACACCGATTCGGCGCTGCGCCTGGGTGCTTCGCTGCTCCCGCTGTGGCTGTCACACGGTCTCATGCTGGAAGGTTGGAACTGGCTGTCCGCGGCGCTCGCCGGTGCGGACGATGCCGGGACCGAGCCGCAGGAGACCTGGGTCCGGGCGTCCGTGGCCAGAGCCCTGCTGGAGTCTTTCCGGGCCATGACCGTCGATCGCGATGGCGCCGAGCGCACTTTGGCGGCCGCGCGCCAAGTGGGTGACCCCGCGCTGACGGCGCGTGCGCTGACCGCCTGTGGTTGTCGGGCCGCCGACGACCGCGAATCGTCGGTGGCCTACTTCACCGAGGCGGCCGAACTGGCCCGGAATTGTGGCGACTCCTGGTGGCTGGTGCAGACGCTGGCTCTGGAGGCCTCGTACGGATTGCTGTTCGGCGACCCGGTCGGGGTGCCCGTTGCCGCCGCGGAAGCATTGGAGATTGCCGGCGCAATCGGCGACACGTTCGTGGCGCGGCAATGCCGCTATATCTTGTGCTGGTCGCAGGTCCTGCGCGGCGAGCTGACCTCCGCGCTCACCGCGATGGGAGACGTCGACGAGGAGTGCACAGCGGCCGGCGACGCGTTGTACGCGATGATCACATCGTCATTGCGCGCGATGACGCTTGCCTACCAGGGGCAGATCACCGCCGCCCGAACCGCCGCCGACATCGCCTTCCAACGCCTCTCCGACATGTTCGACGCCTACATCGGAATCGTCTACGCCGCAGCGGCATTCGTGCATCTCGCGGCGGGCGAGGCGGCCAAATCGTGGCAGATGTGGGAGGCCGCGCAGGAGCGCACCAGGATGGATCCTCAGCTGGCGGCGATGCACCTCTGGTCGGCTCTCGCGCCGTTGGCATGCGGCGACCTGAGCGCGGCCCGCCGCTGGGCCGACGAGGTGGTGGCGGCAACGAAGGGCTGGAGTTTCGCGGCGGCCTTGCTGGCCCGCGCGCGCGTGGAAATCGTGCAGGGAGAGTTCGACGCCGCCGAACGAGACGCCTACGACGGTCTCGACCTGGCCGCCCGCCTACAGGGTGACCTCCTCCTTCCCATCGCTCTGGATTGCCTCGCCACCACCGCGGCCGAGAGTGACAACCATGTGCTGGCGACGCGGCTGTTCGGCGCCGCCGATGCGGCGTACCGGCGCATGGGCATGGTGCGCTTCAAGGTCCTCGAGGATGACGACACCGCCAGGATCGCGGCGTTACGGGAAGCATTAGGGGAGAACGACTTCGACGCGGCTTGGGCAGACGGCGCGGCGCTGCCGGTCCAGGACGCCATCGCCTACGCGCTACGGGGCCGCGGCGAGCGGCGCCGCGCCAGCAGCGGCTGGGCGTCGTTGACCCGCGCGGAGTTGGACGTGGTCAAGCTGATCGGCGAGGGACTCGGGAACAAAGACATCGCCGCCCGCCTGTTCATCTCACCGCGCACCGTGCAGGCGCACCTGACGCACATCTACACCAAGCTCGGGCTGGCCTCACGGGTGCAGCTGGCTCAGGAAGCCGGCCGTCACGTCACTAAGTGACGGGCAGGCGGCCGTCGTCGCTACGGCATCACCTCGGACGTAGTGTCGCTATGACGCTATCCGTCTCGAAGGAGCCCGATGACCGCACGCCAGGAGGACAGCGTCGTCGGTGCCGTCAGGGGAGACCAGGGCTTTCGTGCCGACTGTTCGCCGCAGAACTGGAAAGCGCTGAGCGAATGGCTACGCGGTCGCGGCATGGTGCTCGACGCCGTCGACCCCCGTCAGTTCGCCAACGGCCTGGCCAATCTGAACTACCTGATCTCGGTCGACGGCCGGCGTGTGGTGCTGCGCCGGCCCCCGGGCGGCCAACTGGCCGAGGGCGCCAGCGACATGGCCCGCGAATTCCGGGTGCTGAGTCGGCTGCACGCGCACTACCGCCGCGCGCCGCGGGCGGTGGCCTTCTGCGACGACGCGTCGGTGCTGGGGAGTCCCTTTCAACTGATCGAATACCGCCCCGGCACAGTCGTGTCGGACACGATTCCCGAGCAACTCGCCGCCATCCCCAGCGCCAGGCTCGCCGACGAATTCGTGACAGCCCTGGCGGACCTGCATGCGATCGACCTCGACACCCACCCCGAGCTCGCCGAGCTCGGGCGGCCCCAAGGCTTCATCGCGCGACAGATCGCCGGCTGGAACCGGCGGGCGCACAACGCGTTCGACGGATCCCCGCCGAGGACGGTCGAGCACATCGTGACCTGGCTGGGCGCCGCCGCACCCGACCCGTCGATCAAACCCACTGTGCTGCACAACGATTTCAAGTTCGACAACGTCATCTTCGATGCCACCGGCACGGCTGCCGCGGTGATCGATTGGGACATGTCGACGCTGGGAGATCCACTCTTCGATCTCGGCGTCACGCTGTCCTACTGGGCGCAAGCCGACGACGCGGACGTCATTCGCGACCTCGGTTTGGCTCCGTCCCTGCAGCCGGGCTTCCCGGACCGGAAAGCGCTCGCGGTGAAGTACTTTGCCGCGGCAGGACGCGAAGCCGTACCGGTCGGCTTCTACCTGGTGTTGGGCCGGCTCCGGCTCGCGATCGCCTGGCAGCAGTTGTTCGTGCTGCACCAACGCGGTGCGCTCGTCGGCCCGCAGTACGCCGCGTTCAATCGCATTGCCACATCTGTTCTGACGGTGACCGCCGATTCCCTTTCGGCAGAAGACATCTGATCGCCCACTACCCAAGAGGATGGCTCCGTGATCGACTTCTCCGTACCCCCGGAACTGACGGCACTCGGCGAACGGGTCCGCCGATTCGTCATCGACTCGATCGTCCCCTACGAGCGCGATCCGCGACTCACCCAGCACGGCCCCAACGACGAGTTGCGGCAGGAGCTGGTCGAACTGGCCCGCAAGGAAGGGCTGCTGACTCCTCAGGCGTCCACCCGGTTCGGCGGAAAAGGCATTTCGCACATTGAGCAGTCGGTGATCTATGAGGCGGCCGGGTGGTCCACGCTCGGACCCGTCGCGATGAACTGCGCCGCGCCGGACGAGGGAAACATGTTCCTGCTCGACAAGCTGACGACCGATGAGCAGGCTGAGGTCTTCCTGAAACCCGTCCTCGACGGCACCGTGCGATCCGTGTTCGCGATGACCGAGCCGGGGGGAGCGGGTTCGGATCCGTCGCAACTGCTCACCGAGGCGCGGCGCGACGGTGACTCCTATGTCATCAGCGGCCGCAAGTGGCTGATCACGGGCGCCAACGGGGCGGGCACCTGGATTGTGATGGCCAACGTGGTTGGCGACGAAAACCGCACTGGACCAACGCTTTTCCTGGCCAAGGGTGATGACCCAGGCTCTGGGGGGATCGTCATCGAGCGGGTGATGAACTCCATGGACCGCAACTACGTCGAAGGACACGGTGTCGTCGTCTTCGATGACCTGCGGGTGCCCGCGTCGAACGTGCTCGGCGAGGTCGGCGAGGCGATGCGCTACGCGCAGATGCGTTTGGCGCCGGCGCGCCTCACCCACGCCATGCGCTGGTTGGGGGCCGCCTCACGTGCCCAGCACATCGCCCTGGAGCACGCCAAGACCCGGACGGCTTTCGGCGCCCCGATCATCGACCATCAGGGCGTCGGATTCCTGTTGGCGGACAACGAAATCGCGCTCACCCAATGCCGCCTGGCGATCTGGCACACGGCGTGGATCCTGGACCAGGGTCACAAGGGGCGGCACGAGAGTTCGATCAGCAAGGCTTTCGTTTCCGAGGAGCTATTCAAGGTCGTCGACCGGTGCATACAGGTCATGGGCGGTATCGGCGTCACCGACGAAACACCGATCGAGATGATCTTCCGCGACATCCGTGGATTCCGGCTCTACGACGGGCCCACGGAGGTCCACAAGTACGCGATCATCCGGCGAATGAACCACGTCGGTTCCGCGGCGGCCCGCGTGCCGGGATCGGACACCGTCTGATTTATCGGCGCAGGGTCTAGCATCCTGTGGCGTGCGACGAGTCCTGGTGCTGACCGCTGTGCTGACGGTGGCGGCGATCCTGGCCGGCTGCGGAAGCAAGTCCGGAGAATCCCCCAAACGCCCGGCGTCACAGGCTGTGGTGATCGTGTCCGGCGGCGACGCGACGAGCCCGTTCACCACCCCCGACCAGGCGTGTGCCACCGGGCTGGCCGCGGGCAACACCGACACCGCGATCCGCGAATCCCTACTCAAACGCGGCTACACCGCCTACACCTCGCCGGCGATGGCCGGCCGCGGGCAGGTCGCCGATCAAACCGGCTTCGGACCTTTCGGCATCTGCCCGATCACGTTGCCGGAGAACATGACCGTCGACTCCACCGGAAGCATCGACACCGCCGGTGAGCACCTCGCCCGGTTCCTCAACTACCTGCACACCGACAAGGGCGTCACCGACGTTGACGTCGTCGCCCATTCGATGGGCGGGCTGTACGCACGTGCCGCGATCCGGGTGCTGGCCACCACCAATGCGCCCGTGCACGTCCGCTCGCTGACCACGATCGGCACGCCGTGGCAGGGCTCATACCTGTCCGACTACGCCAACGGCATCGTCCCGCTCACCGACTGCCTCGGCGACACCTTCTGCGAGAACGCGATGAAGGGATTCAAGGACGAGGTGCTGCGCCTGATGGCCGGCTCCGGGCGGGAGGTCAACCAGGCGTTCCTGATGGGCAAGAACGGCTGGAACGAGTTCCAGTCCGGTGTGCTCGACAAGATCCCGGTGGTGCTGATCGGCGGCAAGAAGTTCACCATGCCCGGTCAGGTCAACCCAGCCGTGTGGCCCAACGACGGTCTGGTGGCGCTGCAGAGCGCGCTGGCCAAGGATGTCACCGATCCGGTGTTGCCGCACCGGCGCTGCTACACCTTCGACGACACCCACAGCATCTACGTGTCCGACAAAGCCGGGCTGGACTGGCCCACCGCGCTCACCTGGGACCCGCGCGTGCTGGACGTCGTGCACAAGGCGATCGAGGACGCGCCGAAAGCGCTCGACGGGGCCAACCGTGAGGGTTGCCCAGCCGCCTGACTCGACGTCCGCGCGCTACCGTCGTCTCAGTTTCAGCCAGGTGCGGCGCGGCTGGGCCGCCTCGACCTCGCGGATCTGCGGGTAGCGCGCCTGCACGCTGCGGGTTATCAGATCGCCCAGAGTCCGCCCGCTCAGCGGGCAGCCCAGGCAGGCGCCGGAGAGCTCCACGGTGAGCACACCGTCGTGCACGGAATGCACCTTGATCGCGCCCCCGTGCGACGCGGCGACCGGCGTCACCTCGCGCGCCAGAATCTCGTCGATCCCGTCGCGCAACTCCTGCGCGCTGACGTCGACGGTCTGGCCAGACAACGCATCGAACAGCGCCGAGCGCACCCGGGGACCATCGGTCTCCCAGGATCGGTTGGCGCCCAACCACGTTCGCACCTCGCCCAAATCGACTTCGGCGCGCTCCAGCACGCCCTCATCGATCAGCGCGTGCACTTCGGGCGGAACAGCGGACAGGTGCCGGGTCCCGATCAGCCAGCGCAGCAGGCGGGGGTCGTCGGTGGTCTGCGGGTGCAGCAGTGGAACCGACACGCTCACCCCGTCAGCCACATCGTGATGTGCCGGGCGGCAAACGCCGCCACCCAGGCCAGCACGAACATGTAACCCCAGGCCACCAGCGGCCACCGCCACGAGTTGGTCTCGCGCCGCAGCGTGGCGATCGTGGACATGCATTGCAGGGCGTAAGCGAAGAACACCAGCAGCGCCATGATCGTCGGCGCGGTGAACACCAACTCCCCGTGGTGGGGGCCGGAGGTGAACACCGCCGAGTGGGTGGCCGAGACCAGGTCACCCGATTCCCCGGTGGCGAAGATCTGCCCCAGCGTGGCCACGAACACCTCGCGGGCGGCCATCGCGCCGATCAGGCCGACACAGACCCGCCAATCGAAACCCAAGGGGGCGAACAGCGGTTCCAGGATCTTGCCCAGGCCGGCGGCGAAGGAGTTGTTGACGACGTAAGCCGTGGCCGCGGCCTGGTCCATGCCGGCGGTTTCGGAGGTGCGCACCGGCAGATTGAGCAGAAACCACAACACGATGGAGGTGCCCAGGATGATCGTTCCGGCCTTGCGCAGGAACACCTTTGCCGAATCCCACACGGTCATCACCACCGACTTGACCGACGGGAACCGGTAGGGCGGCATCTCCATGTAGAAGGGCAGCAGATCACCGCCCAGCACCACCGATTTGAACAACCAGGCGGTCAGCATCGCCGAGACACCGCCCAGCAGATACATGCCGAACATGACCACGCCCTGCATCGAGACCGGCCCCCAGCGTTCCTGCGGGCTGACCAGCATCCCGATCAGCAGGATGTACACCGGCAGGCGGGCCGAACAGGTCATCAGCGGGGCGGCCATGCAGGTGGCGAGCCGGTCGCGCGAGGACGGAATGGTCCGGGTGGCCATGATCGCCGGCACCGCGCAGGCCAGCGACGACAACATCGCCACGAAGGCCCGGCCGTCGAGGCCGGTGGTCGCCATGATGCGGTCTACCAGGAAAGCGGCCCGCGTCATGTAGCCGATGTTCTCCAGCAGCGAGATCAGCAGGAACGTCAGCACGATCTGCGGGATGAACACCAGAACGGCACCGACCCCGCCGATCACCCCGTGACCGAGCAGACCCGCGATCGCGGTGTTGCTGACGTTGTCGTCCACCAGGGTGCCAAGCCAGCTGAATAACTTTTGGATGGCGTCCTGCAGCGGTGCCGCCAGCGTGAAGATGATCTGGAAGAACCCGAACATCACGGCGATGAAGAACAGCGAGCCCCAGACGGGGTGCAGTAGCATCCGGTCGATTCGGGCGCTGCGAAGGTCTGGTTCGGGTGCCCGGTACCGGCCGGCATGCAGGATCGACGCGATCCAGCTGTTGTATTCGGCGTCGTCCGACGGTGGTGGGATGGCGACGCGCTGCCAGGTCTGCGGCGCTGCCAGCAGTGCCCGTAGCGGTTCGAACCCTTTGCCGCGGCTGCCGATGACGCTGACCACCGGGACACCGAGCGCGGCGGCGAACTGGTCGGTGTCCAGCTGCCCGCCGCGGGCCGCCAGTTCGTCTCCCATGGTGAGGACGACCATGGTGGGTTTACCCAGCGCCAGAACCTGAGACACCAGGGACAGTGACCGCTCGAGCACGGTGACGTCGACCACCACGGCCAGCGCGTCGGGTGCGGGGATGTCGGGCAAGTCCCCGCGCAGCAGGTCGGCCACCACCTGTTCGTCCGGGCTGACCGGGTGCAGGCTGTAACAGCCCGGAACGTCCTCGACGATGAACGTCTTCGTCTCATACTCGCTGCGGAACCGTCCGGTGCCGACCCGGCGGGCGACGGTGACACCGGGATAGTTGCCGGTACGCGCCCGCATTCCGGTGAGATGGTTGAAGACCGTGGTCTTGCCGGCATTGGGACTGCCGATCAGAGCCGTGCGGGACAGGCCGGGCGGCGCGGCGACCGCGCCCCCGTCGTCATGGCAGGACGCAGTCATGACTGGTCGGCGATCTCGATCAGGGCTGCTTCGTGCCGTCGCAGGCAGGTGTCGTAACCCAGCAGGCGGTACACCGAAGGGTCGCCCAGGGGGGCGGTGCGTAGCTTGGTGACCTGGATCCCGGGGCGGAAACCCAAATGGCGCAGACGATTTGCCACGTCAGCCGGGATGGCCGCGTCGAACGCCACGATCTGGGCGCCGGTGCCGGGTGTCAGGTCGGCCAGCGTGGACCGGCGATCCTGACCGGGCCGGGTGTCCGGCGCCGATCGGTCCAACCGGCTGTTGGGCATTGTTGGTACCTCCGGATCGCCGACACGCCCGCACGTGGGTGCTACCCAGAGTATCCGTAGTTAGGTCAGCCTCACCAAGGGCAAGGGCGATATGGGCTCAGCGGTACCCGCAATGAGTTTCGCCGGCCGGTCCAGGGAGTGCGCTCGACGACATCGGATGCCGCCCGATCGTCGGCGCGTTAACGTTACCGGTGCCCCGCACGGGTTGTTGTGGGCCGACGCCGGTCGCGGGAACGAACGTCCTCCCGAGGCCACACAGAGTAGGCGGGTGCACGATGAGCAAACACTACGGCCTGATCGCGTTCACCGATGACGTTCGAGCAGTTCAGCATCAGTACGGCAGCGATGCCTTCTACGATCGCAAACGTGTTCAGGCCAAGGCGATCTCAGGCCCAGACCCGCTGACCGACGACGAGCGGGATTACCTCAACGAACGCGACAGCTTCTTTCTGGCCAGCGTCGGAGCAACGGGTTGGCCCTACGTGCAGTTCCGGGGCGGGCCTCCGGGCTTCCTTCGCGTTATCGACGACCGCACCATCGGATGGGCTGATTTTCGCGGCAACCTGCAATACATCAGCACCGGCAATGTCGCCGGCGACAACAGGGTCGCGATCATCGCAATGGATTACGCGCACAAGCGGCGGCTGAAAATCTTCGGCCGAGCCCGTGTCGTCGTCGCCGACGACGACCCCGTCCTGATCGCGCAGCTTGCCGAGGCCGGCTACGACGCGGTCGTGGAGCGCGCGGTCGTCGTCGATGTCGAGGCCTACGACTGGAACTGTCACCAGCACATCACCCCCCGCTTCACCGCCGCGGAGCTCGAACCGCGGCTTGCCTCCTTGCGCCAACAACTTTCCGCGCTCAAGGCCGAGAACGCGAAGCTTCGCGAACAGCTGCAACCTTGACCCCGATCTCGATCAAGCCAGCTGGCCCGGCATCACTAGATGCTCCCCTCTTGGACGTGTTCGACCGGGTATGGCACGCTCGACACCGTGGGTGACCTTCCTGGTTCTCAGAGCGACAGCGCAGCACGGAAGACATCGGGGCCGCCGGTGCGGCCGTTGTCGTCGGACCAGCAGCCGGCAACCAAAGCCGACCTGTACGCGGCGGTCGATGCCATGCGCGCCGACATGCGCGAACTGCTCGATCAGATCAGCACGCTGATCAAGGACGCGACGCAAAAGTAGGGTCGAGCGGGTGAAGCCGTTTCGCATCGACGTTTCCGACGACGTACTCGACGACCTGCGCTTGAGGCTGCAGCGCACCCGGTGGCCGGAAGCCGAGTGCGTCGACGACTGGAGCCAGGGCATCCCGTTGCGCTACACGCGGGATCTGGCCGCGTACTGGGCCGGCGACTACGACTGGCGGGCCCGCGAGGCGGCGCTGAACCGCTTCGACCACTTCATGGACCAGTTCGACGGTCTGGACATCCACTTCATCCATCAGCGCTCCTCGCACGAGGACGCCTTTCCGCTGCTGATCACCCACGGCTGGCCCGGGTCGATCGTGGAGTTCCACAAGGTCATCGAGCCGCTGACCAACCCCACCGCGCACGGCGGGCGGGCCGAGGACGCCTTCCACGTGGTGTGCCCGTCGCTGCCGGGCTACGGCTTCTCCGGGAAGCCGGGCCGCACGGGGTGGGGTGTGGAGAAGATCGCGCTGGTCTGGGAGGAGCTGATGCAGCGGTTGGGCTACGACCTTTACGGCGCCCAGGGCGGCGACTGGGGCGCGGCGGTCACCAGCCAGATCGGTCGCAATGCCGGTTCGGGGGGAGGTAACTGCGTGGCGATCCACCTGAACATGCCGTTGGTTACGCCCACCGCCGAGACCATGGCGAATCCGACCGCCGAGGAGCAGGAGGCCCTGGCCGCGCTGGCCGACCACCGCAAGAACGGAACCGGGTACTCGAAAGAGCAGTCGACGCGTCCGCAGACGGTGGGGTACGGGCTGGTCGATTCGCCGGTGGGCCAGTTGGCCTGGATCGTGGAGAAGTTCCACGCGTGGATGGACTGCGACGGGCACCCCGAGAACGTGCTCACCCGAGATGAGTTGCTGGACAACGTGATGATGTATTGGGTGACCGAAACCGCGGCGTCCTCCGCGCGGCTGTACTGGGAGAGCTTCAAGAAGTGGGGGGATACCACCCGGGTCGAATTGCCCACGGGCGTCGCGTCTTTCCCGAAGGAGATCCTGCGCGCGCCGCGTCGCTGGTGCGAGCCGAACTTCAACATCACCCACTGGACCACCATGCCGCGCGGTGGGCATTTCGCCGCGTTCGAGCAGCCGGAGCTGTTCGTGGCAGACCTGCGAAAGTTCTTCGCGACCGTACGCTGAATCGCGTTGCCGCCGAGCGTGAATCCGGCGACGCGACACGCCGCTCGGGTGTCGTGCATTCCCACTCGGCATGGGGCGGGTGCCGGCTAGACCACCCGCCAGCCGCGGCGTGCGCGAAACCTCATGTCCCACAGGTAAAGCCGATAGGTCAGGATCCAGGCCCGGTGCGGTATCAGCCGGTCTGCCACCCGCAGCGCTGAGAGCAGCAACTCGAACCGGGCCTGTTGGGACTCCGACCAGTCCAGCCGCATCATTGCCCGGAATTCCGGCGCCAGAAACCCCGTCGTCGCAAACAGGTTGAACGGTCCGGCCAGCGTACGGATCGGCCAGGGCAGGAACGCCATGGAGGCCACACCGTGCAGGTGTTCCCGCACCGGCGGGTCGATCTGAAGTTCGTCCAGCGAGCGCTTCCAGTACTCGTCGAAGGCGACGCGGTCGGACGGCCACATTCGTTCGGGCACCTGCAGGGTGGTACCCAGCCGTTTGGCGTCCTGATAGACGGCGTCGGCGGCCGCATCGTCGAGCGGCCCGTGCAGAAATTCGTGCTGCTCCACGAAGTAGCGGTACAGGCAGGCGGCGACCCACAGCTGCAACGCGGGATCGAAGGCGCGATAGGCCACCGGGCTCGTTGACGTGGAGCGGACCTGGCGGTGGGCGACGTCGACCGCTTTGCGGATCAGCTTGCGATCGGATTCCGTGCCGATGGTGGCCACCGCCAGGTAGGTGCCGGTGGTGCGGGCCCGCTTGAACGGGTGCTTGTAGACGTTGCCGCTGTCCACCGGGCTTTCCAGCACGCCGTACCCGACTCCCGGCAGCGACAATTGCATGATCACGTTCGCCGCGGGCAGCAACAGTGCCGCGGGATTCAGCAGGTCGGCAACCCTGGTGACCGGCCGCTTCATCGCGGGTCTCGTGTCATGTCACGAGTAGACCACATCACATGTGACCGACCTCACCGCAGATGAAGGTTAGACCGGCTAGAAACGGGCATCTTGCACACATGTCAATCGAACCGTCAGTCGGCGATCCCGAGATCTCGGCGGCCAAGTTGACGAATCTGTTCCAGATCGGACGCTCGCAGGCCGCTGTCAACTACGTCCCCGAGATGTGGTGGATGTTGGCGGCGCAGTTCATCGTCCTGATCACGCTGCTCATCGTCGTGGTGGTCATCTAACTGCCAGTCGCGGCCGGTGTGAGACGCTGCCCGGGTGTTTCCGACGGCGGGGCAGGCCCGACTCCTGGGCGTTGTCGCCGGATATCTCGCCGACCTCACGTTTGCCGACCCCACGCGGGGCCATCCGGTCGCTCTGTTCGGCACGGCGGCGGCCCAGGTGGAACGGGTCACTTATCGCGACGGCCAGACCGTCGGCGTAGTGCACGTCGGCCTGCTGGTCGGCGGGGCCGGACTGCTCGGTGTGGCCCTGCAACGTCGCGCCGGTCCGACCGCTGCCACTGCGCTGGCCACCTGGGTGTCGCTGGGCGGAACCTCGCTGGCCCGTACCGGGAATCGGATGGCCTCGTTCCTCGACGGGGGCGACATCGACGCCGCCCGGCGCTTGCTCCCGTCGTTGTGCGGACGCGATCCGGCCGCACTGGACGAGGCGGGCCTGGCGCGCGCGGCGCTGGAGTCCGTCGCCGAGAACACCTCCGACGCCCAGGTGGCTCCGCTGGTTTGGGCCGCCGCCGGTGGCGCGCCCGCGGTGTTGGGGTACCGCGCGATCAACACCCTGGACGCGATGATCGGCTACCGATCGCCGCGGTACCTCCGATTTGGCTGGGCCGCAGCACGATTGGATGATCTGGCGAACTACATCGGCGCGCGGGTGACCGCCGGGCTGGTCGTCGTGTGCGCCCCTTTGGCCGGCGGCTCGCCCGGCGGTGCGGTGCGGGCGTGGCGCCGCGACGCCGGCCGGCATCCCAGCCCCAACGCCGGGGTGGTCGAGGCCGCGTTCGCCGGCGCCCTCGGCGTGCGACTCGGCGGTCCCACCCAGTACCGCCACGAGTTGCAGATCCGGCCGACGCTGGGCGACGGTCGTCCGCCAACCGTGGGCGATTTGCGCCGTGCGGTGCGGCTGTCGCAGCTGGTGCAGGCGAGCGCCGTCGCGCTGACGGCTCTGGCTTGCGCTGCGCCGAACGTGTTCTCCGGGAGAGGATTTCGACGATTCCCCGCCCTCAGGGCACGCTCGGCGACCGGGTCCTAACGCCGGCGGCCGTAACGGTCGGCAAGCTTGTCCGCCACGGTCGGGGGCACTGGCTCCGACGGCTTCTCCTCGGCGGGTGCCCGACTTTGCTTGTCCCGGCGCCGCGCACGAACCTCGGAATACACGAAATAGCCAAGCGCGATCGGCGCCAGCACGCCGAACAGCACCCACTGGATGCCGTAGGAGAGATACGGTCCGGCGTCCAGGTGGGGCACTCCGATGACGCCGAGTCCACCCGGCTGGTTCTCGACCAGCTGCAGATAAGACCCCGCCAACGGCACCCCGGTCAAGGCCGCGACCTGGCCGGTGCTCACCGAATACACCTGCTGATAGCCGTCGCGGGTGAACGGGTCCTTGCCCTGCACCACCGGCTCGGAGTCGCGCAGCCGCGCCGTGATCGTCACCGGCTGCGTGGGGGCTGGTGGGATCGACGGAACGTGCGAACCCTGCTCGGGACGCACGTAGCCGCGGTCGACCAGCACGGTCGGCCCGTCGTCGACGACGAACGGCATCAACATCTCGAACGCCTGCTCGCCGTCCACCACCCGCAGCCGGGCCAGCACCCGAACGTCCGGCAGGTAGTGCCCGGTGGCGGTCACCTGCCGCCACTGAGCACCGGGCGCGGACGAATCCTGTTTCGGGAGAAGGGTTTTCAATGGAACCGGGGGCGTGTTCAGGGAGTCGCTGATCTGCTGGTTCTCCCGCGAGGTCCTGGTGTTCTTACCCAGCTGCCACGGCGCGAGCACGGTGAAACACAGGTAGGTGAACGCGATGCACACCAGAATCAATGCCACCCAGCCCGGCCGCAGCAGGAACCGCAACCACCTGGCCATCAGCCGTACCCGTTCTGCGCGAGTCTCTCGTCGACCCAGTCGTGCAGACCCGGCAGCGCGGCCTCGATGACGACGAACGCCGTCTCGAAGTCGCGGTGGTCTCCGTAGTAGGGGTCTTCGACGTCGGGGGTGTGCGCGCCCGAGCGGGGGTCGAACGAGCGCAGCATCCGCAGCCGGTCGTCCTCGACCCCGAGTTGTTGGAGCAGTCGCTGATGATTGCGCCCCAGGGCGATGACGAGATCAGCGGAAAGGTGGTCCTCATCTACCTGAGCTGCGCGGTGAGCGGTGGGGTAGCCGTGGTCGCGCAGCACCCGCTTGGCCCGCGTGTCGGCGCCCTCCCCGGCGTGCCAGTTGCCGGTGCCGGCGCTGGTGACGCGCACGAGGTCGTCCAGACCGCGTTCGGAGATCTGGTGGGCGAACATCTTCTCGGCCATCGGCGAACGGCAGATGTTGCCGGAGCACACGAACGTCACGTGCAGCCGTGGATCAGACACCTAACGCCCTCCGCAGTTCGTCGATCGTCTCGACGTGGGTCACGCCGGTGAATGTGATCGGTTCGGTGAAGTCGCCTCGCCCGTAGCCCCAGCCGACCACCACCGTGTCGATGCCGTGCGCGGCGGCCCCGTGGACATCATGACTGCGGTCGCCGACCATCAGGACACGCTCGGGCAGAGGCTGCAACTGCCCCAGAGCGTGCGCCAGGACGTCGGTCTTGGACTTGCGGGTGCCGTCGACGGTGGCGCCGGCAATGACCTCGAAGTGCTGGTCGAGCTCGAAATGGGCGAGGATGCGCCGGGCCGTCGGCTCTAATTTGGAGGTCGCCACCGCCAACCGCACTCCAGCGGCCTGCAGGTCGGCCAGCAGCGGCGCGATGCCGTCGAACAGGCTGTTCATCGCCCAGCCCCGGCTGCCGTACTCGGCCCGGAAGGCCGTGAACGCCTCGTCGGCGCGACCATCGAGTTCCATGGCGTGAAACGTCTCGTCCATCGGCGGACCGACAATCCGGGCGGCCAGATCGCCTTCAGGTATCTCGGCGCCGACGTGGGTGAGCGCATGCCGGAAGCTCGCCACGATGCCCTCGGCCGAATCCGTCAGGGTGCCGTCGAGATCGAAGATCACCAGTTCGGCCTTCGGGCCGGCAATCGAGCTTGTCACGGTCACCATTGTCGTTGATCGCGCGCAGCCACTGCCCACGAGGCGGCCACGTGGGAATCAAAGTGCCCCGGGTTTTCGGTTTGTCACAAGCGGCTGATGCCAGGAGGTACTCGGCGCTTGGGCGATACCCCGCGCGCACTAGTGTTTCTGTGATGGCGGGTCCTGATCCGAGCGCGTCGAGTCGTCTTGCGCGCGCGCGTTATCACGGCGATCAGGACGCCATGCCCGGCATGCTGGATTTCGCCGTCAACGTCCGTCGTGCCCAACCGCCGTCATGGCTGATCCAGGAGTTGAGCGCGCGGCTGCCGGACCTGGCCCGCTACCCCAGCGCAGCCGACGTGCTCACCGCGCAGGAAGCGGTGGCCGCGCGCCACGGCCGGGCCCGCGACGAGGTCCTGCCGCTGGCCGGCGCGGCCGAAGGTTTCGCGTTGCTGAGCAACCTGCGCCCGCGCCGCGCGGCGATCATCGCACCGTCCTTCACCGAACCCGAGGCGGCGCTGAGCGCGGCCGGGATTCCGGTGCACCATGTGGTCCTGCAACCTCCGTTCACCCTCGCCGCGGCCTCGCTCGCCACGATGGTGCCCGACGACGCCGACCTGGTGGTGATCGGGAACCCGACCAACCCGACGGCGGTCCTGCACACCCGTGAGCAGGTGCTGGCGCTGCGCCGGCCGGGACGGATCGTGGTGGTCGACGAGGCCTTCGCCGACTCGATCCCCGGCGAGCCGCAGTCGCTGGCCGGTGACGCGCTGCCGGACGTGCTGGTGCTGCGCAGCCTGACCAAGACCTGGGGCCTGGCCGGGTTGCGGGTCGGTTACGCACTCGGGTCGCCCCGTTTGCTGGCCCGGTTGACCGCACAGCGGGCGCACTGGCCGGTGGGCACGCTGCAACTGGCCGCCATCGCCGAGTGTTGCTCCGAGCATGCGGTCGCCGAGGCTGCCGCGGACGCCGTCCGCTCAGTGGCGATGCGCGCGGCCATGGTCGAGGGCCTGGAATCGGTGGGCCTCGACGTGGTCGACGGCCGGGCCCCTTTCGTGCTGTTCGCCAGCCCCGATGCTGATCGAATCAGAAAGCGGTTGCGCGACAAGGCAATCGCGGTTCGACGCTGCGACACCTTCGTCGGCCTGGACGAGCATTACCTGCGTGCGGCGGTGCGGCCCGAGTGGCCGGAGTTGGTCGAGTCGATAGCCCTTGCCGGGGCACACAGCGGGAGCCGCCAATGAGCGTGCGACTGGCCAATGTCATCGAGGTGCTCGACGAGGCGTACCCGCCGCGGCTGGCCGAGTCATGGGACTCGGTGGGCCTGGTGTGCGGTGACCCCGCGGAGAAGGTCGAGTCGGTCACCATCGCGATCGATGCGACGGCTGAAGTGGCGGACGAAGTGCCCGACAACGGTCTGCTGTTGGCCCATCACCCGTTGCTGCTGCGTGGGGTCGACTCCGTCGCGACAAGCACGCCCAAGGGTGCGCTGATCCATCGGTTGATCCGCACCGGCCGTTCGCTGTTCACCGCCCACACCAACGCCGACTCGGCCGCGCCGGGTGTGTCCGACGCGCTGGCGGACGCGCTGGGCCTGACCGTCGAGGCGGTGCTGGACCGCTCACCGGGCGTTTCCAATCTGGACAAATGGGTCATCTACGTCCCGGTGGAGAACGCAGAAGCGGTGCGCGAAGCGGTCTTTGCCGTCGGCGCCGGACACATCGGCGACTACTCCCACTGCAGCTGGAGCGTCACCGGCACCGGCCAGTTCCTACCGCACGAAGGTGCGGCGCCCGCGATAGGCAGTGTCGGTGCCGTCGAGCACGTTCCCGAGGACCGGGTCGAGGTCATTGCGCCCGCCAAGGCACGGGCCGCCGTGCTGGCGGCGATGCGTGCCGCGCATCCCTACGAAGAGCCGGCGTTCGACATCCTCGCGCTCGAGCCGCCGCCGGCCGGAACCGGCCTGGGCCGCATCGGCACGCTGCCACGCCCCGAGCCGTTGCGTGATTTCGTCGCGCGGGTCGCCGCCGCCTTGCCGCAGACGTCCTGGGGAGTGCGCGCCGCAGGCGACCCGGACCTGCCGGTATCGCGGGTAGCGGTGTGCGGAGGCGCGGGGGACTCGTTCTTGGGTGCGGTAGCCGCGGCCGACGTGCAGGCTTACGTCACGTCCGACCTGCGCCACCATCCCGCCGATGAGCATCGCCGGGTCTCACCGGTGGCTCTGATCGACGTCGCGCACTGGGCCAGCGAATTCCCGTGGTGTGCCCAGGCGGCCGATCTGTTGCGGTCCAGATTCGGATCGCTGCCCGTGCGGGTATCCACCGTCCGCACCGACCCGTGGAACCTCGGAACTGAGTGCTGAGAAAGAGACCTGGAGATCCGTGATGAAGGCCGATGTAGCACAGCAGCGTTCGCTACTGGAACTGGCGAAGCTGGATGCTGAGCTGTCCCGGCTCGCGCACCGGAGCAGTCATCTGGCCGAGCGCGCCGCATACGATCAGGTGCGCGGCGAGCACACCGCCGCCAGTGACCGGTTGGGTGCCGTGCGAATTGCGTTGGAGGACTTGGACGCTCAGATAGCACGCTTCGAGTCCGAGATCGACGCGGTGCGCAAGCGGGAGGACCGGGACCGCTCGCTGCTGAGCTCGGGGGCCACCGACGCCAAACATCAGGCCGATCTGCAGCATGAGCTGGAAACCCTGCAACGCCGCCAGGCCAGCCTGGAGGATTCCCTGTTGGAGCTGATGGAGCGCCGCGAGGAGCTGCAGGAGCAACAGGACGCCGAGTCGGAGACCACCGATGCATTGCAGGACGAGTTGACCACCGCCCAGCAGGCTCTCGACGCCGCACTTGTCGAGCTGGAGACGGTTCGCGCGGAACACGGGTCGCGGCGGGACGCCTTGGCCGCCGGTCTGGCTCCCGACCTGTCGGCGCTCTACGAACGGCTGCGGGCCGCGGGAGGGCCGGGAGCTGGGCCGCTGCAGGGTCACCGGTGCGGTGCGTGCCGGATCGAGATCGGTCGCAGCGAGCTGGCCCGCATCACCGCCGCGGCCGAAGACGAGGTGCTGCGGTGCCCGGAGTGCGGCGCGATTCTGTTGCGCGTCAAGGGTTTTGATCAATGAAAGTGGTCATCGAGGCCGACGGTGGGTCGCGGGGCAACCCGGGGCCTGCCGGGTATGGGGCGGTGGTCTGGAGCGCTGACCGCCGGACCGTGCTGGCCGAGACCAAGCAGGCCATCGGACGCGCCACCAACAACGTCGCCGAGTATCGCGGTCTGATCGCCGCCCTGGATGACGCCCTGAATCTGGGTGCCGGCGAGGTCCAGGTGCTGATGGATTCCAAGCTGGTGGTCGAGCAGATGTCGGGCCGGTGGCGGGTCAAGCACCCCGACCTGGTGGAGTTGCACGGCCAGGCCCGGTCACTCGCGGCGCAGTTCCGGCGGATCAGCTTCTCCTGGATCCCGCGCGAGCAGAACGCCTACGCCGACCGGCTGGCCAACGAGGCGATGGATGCGGCGGAACAGACCGATCGCCGTCCGGACAAGGTCGCCGTACCGGTCACCGAGTCCGCGCGCAAGGCCGCGGCAGAGGAAGTGCCGTCCGACCCGAACAAGGGCCCGGGTTGGACCGGCGCCCGCGGCACCCCTACCCGGTTGCTGTTGTTGCGGCACGGGCAGACGGAGTTTTCCGCGCAGCGGCGCTACTCTGGGCGGGGCAACCCGCCCTTGAACGAAATCGGTTGGCGCCAAGCTGGTTTGGCAGCGCGCTACCTTACCCAGCGGCGCGGGATCGCGGCTGTGATCTCATCGCCGTTGCAGCGGGCCTACGACACGGCGACGACGGCGGCCAGAGCGCTGGGCCTGGACGTCACCGTCGACGAGGACCTGATTGAGACCGATTTCGGGGCCTGGGAAGGCCTCACCTTCACCGAGGCCGCCAGCAGGGACCCGGAACTGCACCGTCGCTGGTTGTACGACACCGGAGCCCTGCCGCCGGGCGGCGAAAGCTTTGACGATGTGCTGCGGCGGGTCCGGCGCGGCCGCGACCGGATCATCGCCAACTACCCCGGCGACAACGTACTGGTGGTGTCCCATGTGACGCCCATCAAGTCGATGCTGCGGATGGCGCTGGACGCCGGGTCCGGAGTTCTGTACCGGCTGCACCTGGACCTGGCGTCGCTGAGTATCGCCGAGTTCTATCCCGACGGCGCCTCGTCGGTGCGGCTGGTCAACCAGACGGGTTATCTCTGAGTGACCTCGACGCGGGGGTAGGACTCGACGTACTGCTCGCCGGCTGCGCCCGCGTAGGTGCAGGTGCGGCCCAGTAGGTCGACGTCGTAATGCACGACCCCGGCCTCCCAACATGATTGGGCGAACTGCGGATAGCTGCTGTTGCCCGCCTGGTCGGTGCGGATCGCGGTGACCAGCGCCTCCCGGTTCCACGACGCCACGTCGGCCATGCCCGCGACGACCGGATCTCCTTGCATCACAACCGGACCTGCGTCGGTGAGATAGAGGGTGGTGCCGGACGGAATCGAGTGGTGGTAGCTGTTCACCCCCGCTTGGCGCAGCACCTCCGCGAGGTGGGGAAAGCCGTGCGACCGCGGCCGTAGTGCCGCCGCTCGTTCGTGCGCGGTCCGAAGATTAGCGATTGCGCTGCTCACGTTTCTGCTCCAATCTAGGTTAGACATCATATTGCTAAACTGACAACATATTGTCAAAGGAGCCCGATGGCCGAAGAGATGGCCCTGCTGGTTGCCGACATTTACGAAGCGGCGGGTGCGCTGCGCAAGTCCGGAGAGGCCGTCGCCAAGGCCGAAGGGCAGACCCAGGCCCGCTGGCAGCTACTCAGCGTGATCTCCGGTGAGCCGGCGTCGGTGCCCCGCGCCGCCCGCCGGCTCGGCGTTTCCCGGCAAGGCGTGCAGCGCATCGCGAACAACCTGGTTGACGACGGCCTGGCCCAGTGGCGGCCCAATCCCGACCACCGCGCCTCCCCGCTGCTGACGCTGACCGACGCGGGCCGACGGGCACTGACCGCCATCACCGACCGGGCGTCTGCCGCGCAGCGCGCCATCACCGTGGACATCGAGGATGCCGACATCGCTGCGGCCCGAAAGGTGTTGCAGCGCCTGACCGCTGCGGTTCGACAGCTCGAGTGAGCTAGGCGGCGTCGTGAAAGATCAAGCCCAGCGCATACCGTTCACCGGAACGCACGGTCGAAATGCCGTGGCGCACGGGCGCAACCGACCAGCCGCGACTGGAGCGCACCGGCCGGTCGCGGGTAGTGAAGACGTAGCCGTGACCCTGCGGCAATTGCGTTGCGACGCCGCGGGATTGCGCCCGGAATCGCTGTTCGACGAGGAGGAACTCGCCGCCGGTGTAGTCGACACCGGGAGCACTGAGGTTGATCACCACCTGGAGGGGAAAAACCAAGTCTCCGTACAGATCTTGATGCAGCGCATTCCAGTCGTCGGCACCGTAGCGCAACATCAGCGCCGTGGAGCGCGTCTGGCCGGCGCGGTGGCAGGTCGTCAGCCACTCGTCGAGGCTGTCCGGCCACGGCGTGGCCCGGCCCAGCCTGGTCCACCAGTCGCGTGCGATCGGCAGGAGCCGGGGGTAGAGCGCCTGTTTGAGGGCTTCGATCGGCTCGGTATACGGAGCGCTGAAGTACCGGTACTGCCCGGAGCCGTACCGTCTCGGGGCCATGTCGATCGTCTTGCGGAACAGGCTGTCGTCGACGTAGAGATCGCGCAGCCGGGCCGCCTCGCCAGCTGTCACCAGTCGCGGCAACAAGGCACCGCCGTACTCGTCGAGTTCGGCCGCGATGGAGTCCCAGTCCCCGGAGTCGACGCGGGTGTCCCACCGGGTCATTCGGCGCCTCCTGTCGTTGACTGCGTCGTCGAACCGCGCTGTCCACGATAGGAGACCGGACCTGGCTTGTGCCCTGTTCAGCGGGTACCGTGTTCGTCGCGGACGAGTTGGCTGGACGGCCGCGGCGCGCGTCGGGCTTCTGTTTTGCAGAGGTTCGGCGCGTGGTCGAGGAAAGTCCGGACTTCACAGAGCAGGGTGATTGCTAACAGCAATCCGAGGTGACTCGCGGGAAAGTGCCACAGAAAACAGACCGCCACCCGTGTGGTGGTAAGGGTGAAACGGTGCGGTAAGAGCGCACCAGCATCCCGGGTGACCGGGGTGGCTCGGCAAACCCCACCCGAAGCAAGGCCAAGAAGGCCGCACCGAAAGTGCGGTCGCGCAGACGTTCGAGGGCTGCTCGCCCGAGTCTGCGGGTAGGCCGCTCGAGGCACCCGGCAACGGTGTGTCCAGATGGATGGTCGTCGCCGTGCCGCCGTGGATTAAAGCCGCGGCGGTGGGGAACAGAATCCGGCTTACAGGCCAACTCGTCCGCCTTCTGCTCTCAAAGCCGCTGGCTTTCAATGCCGGCTTGCTCTCAATGCCGCTTTTTGTGCACCGCCTTGTCGAGCTTGCGCAGCGCCGAATCCAGTTGTTCTCGGCTGGTTTGGGCGATCTCGTTCTCCCGCTCGTAGAGCAGGCCGTAGGTGAAGGTGTCTTCCCCCGCTACGTGCGCCGCGTGGGCCTGCGCCAACAGGTGTTCGCGGCTGACCACGCTGTCCTGGTGATCGCCAAGCAGCGTCTGAATAGCTTTGGCCTGCTGCGCGACCTGACTCGCACCGGTGGCCGACGCGGTGTAGCGCAGCCGCTTGGCGCGCTTGCGGATCACGTGCAATGTCTCGTCGGCGTCATCGGTCTGCGCGGCTTCGGCGGCCTTGAAGGCTTTCGTGGCCTTGCGGACGCGCCGGTAGGCCGCATCGATGGTGACCGGGCGCGGCTCCTGACCGAGAGCGGCGACGGGCGGTTCCGCCACCATCGCATCGAGTGCGTCCAACAGGCGGAAATACCGCTTGGACCTCATGGCAGCCAGCGAGCGCCGCAGGCCGAGTTGGTAACGGCGCTGGGCCCCGTTGACGAGCCGTTCGGTCACCGGCCCGCGCACCAGGTCGGGTGTCAGCGAACTCAGCTGACGCTCGTAACGCTCGGCGAGCACCTCGGCGTCGCGCGCCACTCCCAGGATCCCGGCCAGCTCGCGCAGTTCGTCGAGAACCCATGCGCCGTCGGCTAATCCGAAGGAGTCCTGGGAGTCCTTGAGCAGGCTGCGGATCTTGCGGATGGTGACCCGCATCTGGTGCACGGAGTCGTGCGCGTCGGCGCGCACGGCGCGGTCCCAGACCAGTAGCTGCTCGACCTGCTGAGCCACCGCGCGGTGGACCGGATCCGCCGGGGGAGCGGCGCTGGCCTTGGCCGGACCATCAGAGTCCAGCACCCGGCTCAGCTTCGAGCCGTGTGCGGCGGGGGACGCGCCGGCGTCCATTAATCGGTTGCTCAGCCGATTCAGCAGTTCGTGCCCGGCCGAGCGCTTCTTGTCGGAGTCGGTGTCGAGGACCTCGACTTCCCATTCGCGCCAGCGTTGCTCGGCGGGGCCGGCGTCGGAGCCGTTGGCGGCCGACCAAGCGGTGACATGGTCGTTGGAGAACTCCGCCAGTGCATTGCCGCCGGCGTCATAGAGGATCTGGCTCTCGCGTCGGGTGGTGATGCGTGCGACGGGCTGCACGGGACGGTCGCGGACGATCGCGAGCACCACATCCAGCAACCCGGCCGGCACCGTGTCGGGGTCGTCGGACGCGTCGATCGGCGCGTGAACCTCGGTGCGGGCGTCCGCTCCGGCGGGTAGCTTCAGGTGCCAGCCGGCGTCGTGTCCGCCGGTTCGGCGCCGCAGGGTGATCCGGTTCCGCGCCAGGTCCTGCGCCGTGGTGTCGAAGTACACCGCGTCCAACTCCTGGACGGGGGACTTGTCGACGCGGGCCACTGCCGCGATGCCCTCGAACGAGGGTGACACTGTCGACTCGACCACGTCGAACTTGCGCTCGACTTCCAGATGTCGCGCCGTCTTTGGCGCTTTAGCAGGCATTTTCTTCTCCGTGGAAGCGCGTCGCTGCCGAGCATGGTGGTTTGTCGGCGCCGAACGATAGCCCCCATAGCGTGCCACACCAGGGTTACCGGGCCGCCCACGGCATGTTCGTATCGAACGGGCCGGCCGCACCACCTATCGTGTGCGATGTGGTACCGGTTCTCGGGGCACCGGTCGGGAGTGTGAAGGAGTCGTCCATGTTGAACACCCGCGTGATCGCCGGCGCAATAGCTGCCGGCGCGCTAAGTGGCGCAATGCTTTTCGGCGCCGCAGGGTCTGCCGGGGCGGACCCGGAGCCGGCGCCGCCGAACTGTACCGCGGCGGACCTGGCCGGAATCTCCTCCGGCGTGGCAGCGGCGACCTCCGCCTATCTCTTCGCCCACCCGGACGTCAACGACTTCTTCACGGGTCTGAAGGGTCTGAGCCGCGAAGAGATGCGCGACCGGCTGCAGCAGTACATGGACGCGAATCCGGATGTGCACGCCGACCTGCAGGGCATTCGCCAGCCGGTGACGGACTTCCGGGCTCGGTGCGGGGCCCCGGCACCGACGTCGTAGTTCGTCCCGGGGATTGATGGCGGCGACCCGCAGCGCGCGGCCCTGGCCGCGCTTGCGATCGCCGCGGGATTGACGGCGGCGACCCGCAGCCCGCGGCCTAAGCCGCGCTTGCGATCGCCACGGGATTGACGGCGGCGACCCGCAGCGCGCGGCCCTGGCCGCGCTTGCGATCGCCGCTAGAAGCAGTGCTCTTCCGCCGGGAACGCCCCGGTGGCTACTTCTTCGGCGTATTGCCTTGCCGCACGGCCTAATTCAGCACCCACGTCGGCAAATCGCTTGACGAAACGGGCGGACTTGCCGCCGCTCATCCCGGCCATGTCCTGCCACACCAGCACCTGGCCGTCACAGTTGGGTCCGGCGCCGATCCCGATGGTCGGGATGGTGAGCTTGCCGGTGATCTGGGTGGCCAGTTCGGCCGGCACCATCTCCATCACCACCGAGAATGCGCCGGCTTCGGCGACGGCGATGGCGTCGGCGATGGTCTGTTCGGCGGCGTCACCGCGCCCCTGAACCTTGAACCCGCCCAGGGTGTTGACGCTCTGCGGGGTGAAGCCGATGTGCGCCATGACCGGGATACCGGCCGCGCTCAGGCAGGCGATCTGCTCGGCGACCCGCTCGCCGCCTTCCAGCTTGACGGCGTGGGCGCCACCTTCCTTCATGAATCGGGTGGCGGCGGCCAGCGCGGCCGAGGGCCCCGCTTCGTAGCTGCCGAATGGCAGGTCGGCGACGACCAGCGCGTGCGGCGCGCCCCGCACCACGCCGCGGACCAGCGGGATCAGCTCATCGATCGAGATCGGCACCGTGGTGTCGTAGCCGTAGACGACGTTGGCCGCCGAGTCACCGACCAGCAGCACCGGAATGCCGGCTTCGTCGAATACCCGCGCGGTCGAGTAGTCGTAGGCCGTCAGCATGCCCCATCTGTGGCCTTCGGCCTTCCATTTCTGCAGGTGATGGGTGCGAATCTTGGGTCGTGGCGCGCCTGGGGCTGAAGCGGCGGCAGGGCTGGAACCGTAAACGTTCTCAGACATCATTGTCCTCAGTGATGGTCGGGTCGATCCTCGTGGCCCACAGCAGGGGTCCCCGGGTTCGTCTGACTTCCCCAGTCTGCCATCTTGTCCAGGCAGATGCACCGTGTGGTTCGCCACGGACATACCATCCTCGGATGCAGCGGCTCAGTGGGCTCGACGCCAGCTTCCTGTATCTGGAGACCGATACCCAGCCGATGCACGTTTGCTCGATCCTGGAGCTGGATACCGCCACGATGCCCGGCGGCTACACGTTTGACCGGCTACGGGACGCTTTGGCGGTGCGTCTGGCGGCGATGCCGGAGTTTCGCGAGAAGCTTGCTGACAGCCCGCTGAACCTGGACCATCCGGTCTGGGTGGACGACAAGAACTTCGACGTGGACCGCCATGTGCACCGCATCGGGTTGCCGCCCCCGGGCGGGCGTGCCGAACTCTCGGAAATCTGCGGGCACATCGCGTCGTTGCCGCTGGACCGCCGGCGACCCCTGTGGGAGATGTGGGTGATCGAAGGCGTGGCGGGCACCGACTGCCACCGGGACGGCCGCCTCGCGGTGATGATCAAGGTGCATCACGCCGGCGTGGACGGGGTAACCGGCGCCAGCCTGATGTCGCAGCTGTGCACCACCGAGGCCGACGCACCCGCACCGGATGCGGTGCGCGGCGTGGGCGACGCCAGCGAAT
This sequence comes from Mycobacterium paragordonae, assembly GCF_003614435.1. Taxonomy (NCBI): domain Bacteria; kingdom Bacillati; phylum Actinomycetota; class Actinomycetes; order Mycobacteriales; family Mycobacteriaceae; genus Mycobacterium; species Mycobacterium paragordonae. The sequence continues at coordinate 4,055,467 of NZ_CP025546.1, read as the reverse complement.
GGCAGATTGCCGCGGGGGGCTTGCTCCGGTTCGCCACCAGGCCGCTGCAGTTGGCCAACGTGGTTCCCGACACCGTCAACTCGGTGCTCGACACCTTGCAGCGGGCGCGCGACGGGCTGACCATGGCCCGCCCGTTCGCAGCGCCGCGCACGGTGTTCAACGCCACCGTCAGCGGCCGTCGCAACATCGCCTACGCCGATTTGAACCTCGACGACGTCAAGACCGTCAAAGACCACTTCGGGATCAAGGTCAACGACGTGGTGATGGCCCTGGTATCCGGGGTTCTGCGGCAGTACCTGGCCGACCGCAACGTATTGCCGGCGACGTCGCTGGTGGCGTCGGTACCGGTGTCGGTGCACGGCAAGTCGCCGCGTTCCGGACGCAACCAGGTCTCGGCGATGTTCGCCAGCCTGCACACCGAGATCGCCGACCCGGTGCTCCGGCTGAAGGCCATTGCGGAGGCGAATTCGGTTGCCAAGCAACATAGTTCGGCCATCGGTGCCACGCTGCTGCAGGACTGGTCACAATTCGCCGCGCCCGCGGTGTTCGGCGCCGCGATGCGTGTCTACGCCATGACCCGGCTGACCGAAACCCTGCCGGTGCACAATCTGGTGGTCTCCAACGTGCCGGGACCGCAGGTCCCGCTGTACCTGCTGGGGTGTGAGGTCAAGGCCATGTATCCGCTGGGCCCGATCTTTCACGGCTCGGGGCTCAACATCACGGTGATGTCGTTGAACGGCCGCCTGGACATCGGGCTGATCGGATGCCCGGAGCTGGTGCCGGACCTGTGGGAGATGGCCGACGAGTTCAGCGTGGTCATGGAGGAACTGCTGACCGCGACCGGGTAGCCGGCGTACACCGCGTGCCATCGGGCCGGTGCATCAGCTGTGACGCGGATCGCGACGTGCTAATCGGCCGCTAACCTGCGTCTTGTGTCGGCTCTGGCAGCATATGGTGCCATGTGCCTGTCTCGCCGCGACAAGTTCGCGCGCATGCTGCTGATCTGCACCTCGCTGTTTTCCGTGGTGCTGGTCCTGTCGGGGTGCGTGCGCGTCGTCGCCGGTAAGGCGCACATGTCCGAGCCGCGCCTGGGTCAGCCGGTGGTGTGGACACCGTGCCGCAGCTCCAATCCGAACGCGAAGATCCCCGGCCATGCCATGTGCGGCAAGCTCGCCGTCCCGGTCGACTACGACCATCCCGACGGCGACGTGGCGTCGCTGGCGTTGATCCGGTTTCCGGCCAGCGGCGAGAAGATCGGCTCGCTGGTGATCAACCCGGGCGGGCCCGGCGAGTCCGGCATCGAGGCCGCGCTCGGTGTGTTCCAGAGCCTGCCCAAGCGGGTGCACGAAAGGTTCGACCTGGTCGGGTTCGACCCGCGCGGTGTGTCCAGCTCCCGACCCGCGATCTGGTGCAACTCCGACGCCGACAACGACCGCCTGCGCGCCGAGCCTCAGGTCGACTACAGCCAGGCGGGCGTGGCGCGGATGGAGAACGAGACCAAGCAGTTCGTGCAGCGCTGCGTGGACAAGGTGGGTAAGAATTTCCTGGCCAATGTGGGAACCGTCAGCGTCGCAAAGGACTTGGACACCATCCGCAAGGCCCTGGGTGACGCGAAACTGACCTACCTCGGCTACTCCTACGGAACCCGCATCGGATCGGCCTACGCCGAAGCGTTCCCGCAGAACGTGCGGTCGATGATCCTGGACGGTGCGGTGGACCCCAACGCCGACCCGATCGAAGCAGACCTGCGGCAGGCCAAGGGATTTCAAGACGCGTTCAACGACTACGCCGCCGACTGCGCCAAGGACTCGAGCTGCCCGCTGGGCAACGACCCGAACAAAGCCGTCGAGGTCTACCACAACCTGGTCGACCCGCTGGTCGACCCGGACAACCTGGCCGTGAGCAGGCCGGCGAAGACCAAAGATCCGCGCGGTCTGAGCTACAGCGACGCCATCGTCGGCACCATCATGGCGCTGTACTCACCCAACCTCTGGCACCACCTGACCGACGGCCTCAAAGAACTGGCCGACGAGCATCGCGGCGACACCATGCTCGCGCTGGCCGACATGTACATGCGCCGCGATTCCAAGGGCCACTACAACAACTCGACCGACGCCCGCGTGGCGATCAACTGTGTTGACCAGCCACCGATCACCGACCGCGCCAAGATCATCGACGAAGATCGCCGGTCCCGTGAGTTGGCGCCGTTCATGAGCTACGGCAAGTTCACCGGCGACGCCCCACTGGGCACCTGCGCGTTCTGGCCGGTGCCGCCGACCAGCCGGCCGCACGTCGTCTCCGCGCCCGGGCTGGCGCCGATGATCGTCGTCTCGACCACCCACGACCCGGCCACGCCCTATCAGGCCGGCGTCGACCTGGCCAATCAGCTCAAGGGTTCGCTGTTGACCTACAACGGAACCCAGCACACGGTGGTCTTCCAGGGCGACAACTGCGTCGACGACTACATCACGTCCTATCTGATCAACGGGACCACGCCGCCCAGCGGCGCAACCTGCTGATCGGCCGAGTGCGAATTCGGCGACAGCGCTTCGGCGTGTCCGGTCGGGAGATTCACGCTCGGCGCAACAGGCATGGAGATCGACACCCGGCACGACGCGCCGTCCGTATCGATTAGTGACCAAGGCGTAATCGTTCCGCGTCCAACCGCGCAATTTGAAGTGAGACGATTTCCGCCATGTTGCGCCTGAGACTGGTGAGCTCGGCGCTGTTGTCGTCGGGTCTGGTGCTCCTGCAGTCGGCGGCACTCCCGCTCGCCGCCGCGACCCCCGAACCCGACACCGGCACCGGTCAGACCCAGGTCCCCGCGGCGTCGGTCGCGACGCCACAGAGCTGGGTTCCCTGCAACGGCTTCGTCAGCGACACCGCCGACATACCCACCGCCCGCTGCACGACGGTGTCGGTACCCATCGATTACGACAAACCCACTGGGGCACAAGCGAAGTTGGCGGTGATCCGCGTTCCGGCGACCGGTCAGCGGATCGGCTCGCTGTTGGTCAATCCAGGCGGGCCAGGGGCATCGGCCGTCGACATGGTGGCCGGGATGGCCCCCGATCTCAAGAACTCCGAGATCAGCCAGCACTTCGATCTGGTGGGATTCGACCCGCGGGGGGTGGGACATTCGACACCGGCTCTGCGGTGCCGCTCGGACGCGGAGTTCGATGCCTACCGGCGTGACCCGATGGTCGACTACAGCCCGACCGGGGTCGCCCACATCGAGCAGGTGTACCGCGAGTTGGCTCAGCACTGCGCCGACCGGATGGGACTGCCGTTCCTGGCCAATACCGGCACCGCGTCGGCCGCGCGCGACATGGACATGATCCGCCAGGCACTGGGCGATGAGCAGATCAACTACCTCGGATACAGCTACGGCACCGAGCTGGGAACCGCCTACATCGAGCGGTTCGCCCCGCACGTGCGGGCCATGGTGCTCGACGGTGCCATCGACCCGACGATCGGTCCGATCGACGAGACGGTCAACCAGATGGCCGGTTTCCAAACGGCTTTCAACGACTACGCGGCCGACTGCGCCAAGTCGACGGCGTGCCCACTGGGCGTCGACCCGGCTCAGTGGATCGCTCGCTACCACGCCCTGATCGACCCGCTCGCGACCCGGCCGGGCAAGACGGCCGACCCGCGCGGTCTGAGCTACGCCGACGCGACCACCGGCACCATCAACGCGCTGTACACGCCGCAGCACTGGAAATACCTGACCAGCGGACTGCTGGGCCTGCAGCGCGGAACCGATGCGGGCGACCTGCTGCTGCTGGCCGACGACTACAACGGGCGCGACAAACAGGGCCACTACGACAACGGCCAGGATGCGTTCAACGCGATCCGATGTGTCGACGCGCCGACGCCGACGGATGCGGCGTCCTGGGTTTCCGCCGATCAGCGGATCCGTCAGGTCGCCCCGTTCCTGAGCTACGGGCAGTTCACCGGCGCGGCCCCGCGCGACATCTGCGCGCTGTGGCCGGTGCCGCCGACCTCCGCACCGCATGCCGCCGCACCCGCCCCGCCGGGCAAGGTCGTCGTGGTCTCCACCACCCACGATCCGGCCACGCCGTACCAGGCCGGGGTGGAACTGGCCCGGCAGTTGGGCGGCTCCCTGGTCTCGTTCGACGGCACCCAGCACACCGTGACGTTCGACGGCAACCAGTGCGTGGATACCGCGATCGTGCGCTACTTCGTCGATCTCACCCTGCCGCCGCCGAACCTGCGGTGTCAGGCCTGAGCATTCGCAACGTGTCTGGCCCAAGCCTGGCAAACATCGGTAACACGGATTTAACAGAGCGTGCCTAGTGTGCGGGTATGGATCGGCAGAAGGAATTCGTCCTCCGCACGCTGGAAGAGCGCGACATCCGTTTCGTCCGGCTGTGGTTCACGGATGTGCTCGGGTTCCTCAAGTCCGTCGCGATAGCGCCGGCTGAACTCGAGGGCGCATTCGAGGAGGGCATCGGCTTCGACGGGTCGTCCATCGAGGGCTTCGCGCGGGTTTCGGAGTCCGACACCGTCGCACACCCTGACCCGTCGACCTTCCAGGTGCTGCCCTGGGCCACCAGGGCCGGCCACCACCACTCCGCGCGGATGTTCTGCGACATCACCATGCCCGACGGTTCACCGTCCTGGGCAGACCCTCGGCACGTGCTGCGGCGCCAACTGCAGAAGGCCAACGACCTCGGCTTCTCCTGCTACGTGCACCCCGAGATCGAGTTCTTCCTAATCAAGCCCGGCGCCGAGGACGGCACCGAGCCCGTTCCGATCGACAACGCCGGCTACTTCGACCAGGCGGTGCACGAGTCCGCGTCGAAGTTCCGTCGCCACGCCATCGAGGCGCTGGAATTCATGGGCATCTCGGTGGAGTTCAGCCACCACGAGGGGGCACCCGGACAGCAGGAGATCGACCTGCGGTTCGCCGACGCGCTGTCGATGGCCGACAACGTGATGACCTTCCGGTACATCATGAAAGAGGTTGCGCTGGAAGAGGGTGTGCGGGCGACGTTCATGCCCAAGCCCTTCGGCCAGCACGCTGGTTCGGCGATGCACACCCACATGAGCCTGTTCGAAGGCGACGTCAATGCCTTCCACAGTGACGACGACCCGTTGCAGCTGTCCGACGTCGGCAAGTCCTTCATCGCCGGGATCCTCGAGCACGCGTCGGAGATCAGCGCCGTCACCAACCAGTGGGTGAACTCCTACAAGCGGCTCGTCCACGGCGGCGAGGCGCCCACCGCCGCGTCCTGGGGCGCGGCCAACCGCTCGGCTCTGGTCCGGGTGCCGATGTACACCCCGCACAAGACGTCCTCGCGGCGGATCGAGGTGCGCAGCCCTGACTCGGCCTGCAACCCCTATCTGACCTTCGCGGTGCTGCTGGCCGCCGGACTGCGCGGTGTGGAGAAGGGCTACGTGCTGGGTCCGCAGGCCGAGGACAACGTCTGGGACCTGACGCCCGAGGAACGCCGCACCATGGGCTACCGCGAATTGCCGTCGAGTCTCGACAACGCGCTGCGCGCCATGGAGGCTTCGGAGCTGGTCGCGGAGGCGTTGGGAGAGCACGTCTTTGACTTCTTCCTGCGCAATAAGCGCACCGAGTGGGAGAACTACCGCAGCAACGTGACGCCGTTCGAGCTGCGCTCCTACCTGTCGCTGTAGCCCGGGCGGCCAGCGCGCCGGACCGGTTGCGCTACCGTCAGTATCGTGGCCGCCTCTCTGTCTCATCGCTTCGCGATGCGTTGCCGTAGGCGCACGTCATGACCAAGCCCGCGACGCAGCGACCCAAGTTGCCCAGCGTGGGCCGGCTCGGCTTGATGGATCCCCCCGCCGGCGACCGGCTGGCACAGCTGGGCTGGGATCAGCACGACGACCAGGCGCACGTCGACCTGCTCTGGTCGCTGTCGCGCGCGCCGGATGCCGACGCCGCCCTGCGTGCGCTGGTCCGGCTGTCCGAGAACCCGGACACCGGGTGGGACGAACTGAACGTCGCGCTGCTCAACGAACGCAGCCTGCGCGGGCGGCTGTTCGCCGTGCTGGGCTCCTCCCTGACGCTGGGCGATCACCTGATCGCCAATCCCCACTCCTGGAAGTTGCTGCGGGGCAAGGTCAAACTGCCTACCCGCGAGCAGCTGCAGCAGACATTCCTGCGCTGTGTCGAGGAATGCTCGGGGGCTCCCGGCACGATCGTGCACCAGCTGCGTGCGGTGTACCGCGACCAGTTGCTGGTGCTGGCCGCACTCGATCTGGCCCCGACGGTCGAGGACGAGCCGGTGCTGCCGTTCGTCACGGTCGCGGCCCAGCTCGCCGACACCGCGGACGCCGCGCTGGCGGCGGCTTTGCGGGTGGCCGAGGAGTCGGTGTGCGGCGATCGCACCCCGCCGCGGCTGGCCGTGATCGCGATGGGCAAATGTGGTGCGCGCGAACTGAACTACGTCAGCGACGTCGACGTGATCTTCGTCGGCGAGCGCGCCGACGCGATCACCACCAGGGTGGCCAGCGAGATGATGCGGCTGGCGTCGTCGGCGTTCTTCGAGGTGGACGCCGCGCTGCGCCCGGAAGGCCGCCACGGCGAACTGGTCCGCACGCTCGAATCGCACGTCGCCTACTACCAGCGCTGGGCGAAAACGTGGGAGTTCCAGGCGCTGATGAAGGCGCGCGCCGCCGTCGGCGACGCCGAACTGGGCCGGCGCTACCTCGAGGCCCTGACGCCGATGGTGTGGACGGCGTGCGAGCGCGAGGATTTCGTCCCCGAGGTGCAGGCGATGCGGCGGCGGGTGGAGCAGCTGGTGCCCGCCGACATCCGCGGCCGCGAGCTCAAACTCGGCAGCGGCGGGCTGCGCGATGTGGAGTTCGCCGCCCAGCTGCTGCAGCTGGTGCACGGGCGCGGGGACGAGTCACTGCATGTCGCGTCCACGGTCGACGCGCTGGCCGCGTTGGGCGAGGGCGGTTACATCGGGCGCGAGGACGCGGCGAACATGATCGCCTCCTACGAGTTCCTGCGTCTGCTCGAACACCGACTGCAGCTGCAGCGCCTCAAGCGCACCCACCTGCTGCCTGAGCCCGACGACGAGGAGGCGGTGCGCTGGCTGGCGCGCGCCGCGCACATCCGGCCCGACGGCCGCCACGACGCCGCCGGTGTGTTGCGCGAGGAGCTCAAGCACCAGAACGTCCGGGTATCCCGATTGCACGCCAAGCTGTTCTACCAGCCGCTGCTGGAGTCGGTCGGCCACGCCGGGCTGGAGATCGTCGGCGGTCGCATGACGGCCGAGGCCGCCGAACGTCAGCTGGCGGCGCTGGGTTACGAGGGTCCGCAGACGGCGCTGAAGCATATGGCGGCGCTGGTGAATCTGAGCGGCCGGCGCGGTCGGGTTCAGTCGGTGTTGCTGCCGCGGTTGCTGGACTGGCTGTCCTACGCCCCCGACCCGGACACCGGCTTGCTGGCATACCGCCGCCTCAGTGAGGCGCTGTCCTCGCAGAGCTGGTATCTGGCGACGCTGCGCGACAAGCCCACCGTGGGCAAGCGCCTCATGCACGTGCTGGGCACCTCGGCCTATGTGCCGGACCTGCTGCTGCGCGCACCCGAAGTCATCCAGAACTACGGTGACCGCCCGAGCGGGCCCATGCTCCTGGAGGCCGAACCGACTGCGGTCGCGCGGGCGTTGGTTGCTTCGGCCGGCCGCCACGCCGAACCCGCCCGGGCCATCGCTGCGGCCCGTACCCTGCGCCGACGCGAGCTGGCCCGCGTCGGATCCGCTGACCTGCTGGGCATGCTCGAAGTGACCGACGTGTGCGCGGCGCTCACCTCGATCTGGGTGGCCGTGCTGCAGGCCGCGCTGGACGCGACGATCCGGGCCAATCTTCCCGAGGACGGCCGCGCTCCGGCGGTGATCGCGGTGATCGGGATGGGCCGCCTCGGCGGTGCCGAGCTGGGTTACGGCTCGGATGCGGACGTGATGTACGTCTGCGAGACCGCCAACGGCGCCACCGACGCCCAGGCGGTGAAGTGGGCCAACACCATCGCCGAGCAGGTCCGCAAACAGCTGGGACAGCCCAGCGTGGATCCGCCGCTGGAGGTCGACGCCAATCTGCGCCCTGAGGGGCGCAACGGTCCGCTGGTCCGCACCCTGGCCTCTTACGAGGCGTACTACGCGCAGTGGGCACAGCCGTGGGAGATTCAGGCGCTGCTGCGCGCGCACGCGGTGGCCGGTGACCTTGAACTGGGTCAGCGGTTCCTGCTGATGGTCGACAAGACGCGCTACCCGCCCGACGGCGTCTCGGCCGAAGCCGTCCACGAGATCCGCCGCATCAAGGCGCGCATCGAGTCCGAGCGGCTGCCGCGCGGCGCCGACCCCAACACCCACACCAAGCTCGGCCGCGGGGGACTGGCCGACATCGAGTGGACGGTGCAGTTGCTGCAGCTGCGGCACGCGCACGAGATCCAGGCCCTGCACAACACCTCGACGCTGCAATCCCTGGATGTCATCGCCGAATACGGCCTGGCCGACCAGGAAGAGGTCGACCTGCTGCGTCAGGCGTGGCTGACGGCGACCCGCGCCCGCAATGCCCTGGTGCTGGTCCGCGGAAAGCCGACCGATCAGCTGCCGGGGCCGGGGCGTCAACTCAACGCGGTCGCGGTCGCGGCGGGCTGGCACAACGACGACGGTGGGGAATTCCTGGACAACTATCTACGGGTGACAAGGCGGGCAAAAGCTGTGGTGCGCAAGGTGTTCGGAAGTTGACCCAGGATGCCGGCGCGCTGGGCGCCCTGTTCGAGGTGTTGAGCGCGCCCGAAGCCGACCGGGTGACCGCCCTGTACGCGCCGCTGGCCGACGCCGTCCGCGATCTCATCGACGCGACGGTCCGCACCGAGGTCGACGACGACACCGTCGCACAGGCACGAGCCGCGATCGAACGCGTCACCGAGTCGCTGCGGCAACGCAGCCGACCCGTCGGCGTGAGCTACCGCGTCGACGGCCGTCCGCTGCCACTGGGCAACGCCGTCGTGGGCGCGTGCAATCCGATCGCCCCGCCGCTGGTCGTGCACCACGACGGCGGGCGGTGCTGGGCCGACTTCGTGCTTGGCACGGCCTACGAGGGCCCTCCGAAGCTGGTGCACGGCGGCGTCAGTGCGCTGGTGCTGGACCACATGCTCGGCGAGGCGGCCAGCGAGGGGCTGTCCAAGGCGCGGTTCACCGGAACGATCTCGGTGAAGTACCTGCGCGGCACTCCGCTCGGACCGCTGCGCTCCGAAGCCTGGATAGACCGCAGGGAGGGCGTCAAAGTGTTTGCGCGCGGGTTCATTTCGGATGCCGAGGGGATCACGGTGGAATCCGAAGGGGTGTTCATCGAACCGGCCTGGGCGCGCGAGGGTGGGAACGGGCAGTGAAGTTCTACGTCAGCAGCGCCTTTCTGAACACCCCCGACATCATTGAGATCGCCAAAGCCGCAGACGAACTCGGCTACGACGGCCTCGGGATCCCCGACCACGTGGTGAACCTGGAGACGCTGCAGACGCCATACCCGTACACCAAGGACGGGTCGCGTCGATGGCAGCCGTTCACCGACTGGCCCGACCCGTGGGTTCTGGTCGGTGCCCTCGCCCAGGTCACGACGCGGCTGAAGTTCGTCACCACGGTCTACATCCCGGCCATGCGCAACCCGTACTCAGCGGCCAAAGCCATTGGGACCGCAGCACTTCTGGCGTCGGGGCGGATCGAACTCGGAATCGGCGTCGGCTGGTGCCGCGAGGAGTTCGAGTTGATGGGGGAGCAGTTCTCGGCGCGCGGCAAGCGCACCGAGGAAATGATCGACCTGATGCGGGAGCTGTGGTCGCCGGGCTGGACGGAATTCGACGGCACCTTCTACCACGCGCCGCGCCTGGAGATGCAGCCGACGCCGCCCCCGATTCCGGTGTACGTCGGCGGGCTCAGTGACATCGCATTGCGCCGCGCGGCCCGCTACGACGGGTGGATCGGGGACCTGATCAACACCGAACGCGCGATCGAGGCGGTGGACAAGCTGCGCCAGCTGCGCGCCGAAAACGGTTTGTCCATGGACGGTTTCACCATCCTGACCCCGTTGACCGACGCGTTCACCGTCGAGCACTACCGGCGCGCCGAGGAGGCGGGCATCACCGGCATCATCACCATGCCGTGGATGTTCTACGCCGGCCCGGAGGCAACCCTGGCCGAGAAGATCGACGGGCTGCGGCGCTTTCGCAAGGACCTCGCGCTCGACGGCTGAGGCCGCACGCGATACTCCCAGCATGGCTTTCACGGTCGTTTTCGCCAACGGAGAGGCGCGCGATTACGGCGCGTTCGACGCCTTGGAGGTGACAGACGCAGGCGTCCTGATCATTTCGATGAAGCGTGAAGATATCAGCCGGCACTTCGTGGCCCCGGCAGCCTGGCTGGAGGTCGTCGAGGTGGTGGACGGGACGCCGGTGCGGATGTCGCGCGGGATCATCGCGCACCGGCCCAAGTTCTGACGTCACTGCCGCCGGTATGCGGTCGCGATGGCCAGCCAGTCATCGGCGGCCAGCCGGCTGGTGTTCGTCGGGTCGTAGCGCCCCAGCAGTGCGGCGACTCCGAGGTGTTCGGCCGGCCGGAAACCATGGGCGTCGAGGACGGCGTCGAGGCCCCGGTCGGTGAAGTCACTGCGGTAGGGCTCGCCGCGCCGGGCCACCAGCCGGGTGATGCGGTTGGCGCCCGGCCATGGTGTGTGGCCCGCCACGACGCCGTCGCGGATGTAGTCGACCACCAGGCGGCTGCCCGGCGCGCAGAGCTGCGCGAGGTCGGACAAGGTCGCGTCGATAGCGCCGCGGGTGAGATACATGCTGACGCCGAGCCAGACGATCAGGCTGGGCCGGGCGGGGTCGAAACCCGCCCCGGTTAGCCGCTCGTGCAAGCTGTCGCGCTCGAAATCGCATGCCACCCAGACTGTTTGGGAGTCCCGCGCCAGCCGCTCGACGACCGGGCGTTTGTGTGCCTGGGTAGCGGGCGCATCCACCTCGAACACCGTCACCGTCGCATCGGGGATCCGCAGGCTGGAGGTGTCGAAACCCGCGCCCAGCAGCACCAGCTGGTCGATGCCCGCACTGATGGCCGCAGCGCAGGCGTCGTCCGCGTAACGGACCCGCAGCGCGATGTGAGCGTGCAACCCACCCCACACCCGATCGAATACCCGCAGCGCTGCGTCGGCCGGCCACGGGTGCGACAGGACGGCCCGCAGCGCCGGGTGCTCGACGAAGTGGCGGGACTGCGGGTCGTCGATGAGTCGCCGGTTGGGCGGGCGCATGGATTCCGCGGCGCGCTGCGCGGCGTTGACCTGCGCCGTGAGACTCGCGGTGCGATCAAGACGCCGGTGTGTTGCGGTGAGAGCCGTCATTTTTCCGACTTTACGAAGAAATCAGTTCATGGATAAGGTCCAATTCGATGGCAATTTCATGTACCAGTGAGCCTGGCGGATTGGATCTGCACCTGGAGCTCCCGCCCGGGCGGGGACGCCGAGCGGCCCTGGAAAGCGCTCTGCGGCAAGCTATCCGGGATGGGCGCTTGGCTCCCGGGCAGTGGTTGCCGTCGTCGCGGGCGTTGGCTGCGCAATGCCACCTGGCCCGAGGCACCGTTGTGGAGGTCTACTCGCAGCTGGCGGCCGAGGGATATCTGCGTACCCGGCCGGGCGCGGCGACCGAGGTGGCGCAGGGCACCTTGGCGCCGGCCCGGGTCAGCGCCCAACGTGCCGCGCCACACGTCGTGGCGGACTTCCGACTCGGCCGTCCGGACCTGAGCATGTTCCCCCGCCAGGAATGGCTGCGTGCACTGCGGCGGGCTCTGCAGGTCACCCCCCACACCGAACTCGGACCCGGCGATCCGCGCGGGTCGCCGCGCCTGCGTGCGGTGCTCGCCGATTATCTGGGCCGGGTGCGCGGCGTGCTCACGGACAGTGAGCACATCGTGATCTGCAGCGGTTTCACCCAAGGTTTGCGGCTGGTGTGCGATGCGCTGGCCGACGGTTCGGGCGGCTCGGTAGCCCTGGAGGATCCGTGCCTTCCCGACCACCGGGCGATCGTCGAAGCCGCCGGACTCAGAGTCCGTGCCTTGGACGTCGACGCCGGCGGTGCCCGGCCGGACACCTGGCCGGACGGATGGCCGGCAAAGGCGGCCGCGGCGGTCCTCACGCCGGCACACCAGGCTCCGCTCGGCATGACGCTGGATGCCCAGCGGCGCACCGAATTCACCCGGATGGCAGCCGTTCACGGTGCATATCTGATCGAAGACGACTACGACGGGGAGTTCCGCTACGACCGCCATCCCGTCGGGGCGCTGCAGGGGCTGGCGCCCGATCAGGTCGTCTACGCCGGGAGCGCCAGCAAAAGCCTGGCGCCGGGTCTGCGGCTCGGCTGGCTGGCGTTGCCAACCGAGCTGGTCGACAAGGTGGTCGAAGCCAAACGGCGGGCCGACCGGGGCACCGACGTGTTGGCGCAGTTGGCGTTCGCGGAACTGATCGAGTCGGGCGCCCTGGACCGGCACGTACGGCGCATGCGGCGCCGCTACCGCCACCGCCGCGACGCGCTGGTGGACAGGCTGGATCGCTACGCGCCGCAGGTGACGGTCCAGGGGATCTCCGCCGGGCTGCACGCCGTGGTCTCGCTTCCTGAGGATCGGAGCGAGGCTGATGTCTTGAATCTGGCGCGCGACCGCAACGTCGCGCTGACGGGTCTGGCACCGTTCTGGCACGGCACCGGTCGGCGTATCGCAGGAATCGTCGTGGGTTATGGAACGCCGGCCGAACATGAATACGCCGGCGCGCTCGAGCATCTCGGTCAGCTGCTGCGCGAACTCACTTGTTCGTGACCTGCCGCAGGTGCGCTATTTCATTGCCCCACACCGACCGCGCGCCGGTGTCACCGACGCGGTAGATCTGGATCATCGACGCAACACCCACCACCACCGCCAGCACGGCGACCGCAATTTTCGCGGGCTGCCGCGGCTGCTCGGATCGACGTTCGACGACGTGCAGGACGGCCAGCGCGATCGCCACGACCAACAGGGCCACCGCGAGGTAGGTCATCCAGCCGCCCCGCTCCGCGTGCTGTTGCAGGATCGGGTCGGGTTTGCGGCGCAGATCGTAGAGCCACTCGCCGGCCTCGACGGTGATCGGCGTCAACACCATGGTGACCGTCGCCAGCGCCAGCGTCAGCCAGACGATCTGCCCGCGGCGCACGGCGGGCCACAGGGCGCAGATGATTTCCAGCACCGCGGTCAGGGGCACCAGAACGACCAGAAAGTGCACGAAAAGGACGTGCGTCGGCAACCCGCTGAAGACGGTCATGAGACTCCTGCCGCTAGGGTGTGGCTGCCTCTCGATCCTGTCAGCCGCCGCTGTGCAAAACCTGTGCGGGGTCGAGTGCGTGACTTAGGACTCTTGGCGAGCCTTCCACCGCCGCGGACGATTGATCTGCCGGCAAGAACATTGTGGCGGGAGGATGGCGAGAGGACTGGCCATGAATCGTGAAGTGTGCAAATTCTTATCGGGCTTCTTCGGGGCATTGGGCTGGGCGCACGCGGGGTACGCCGTGGCAACCTCGCTCGGCGTCGTCAACGAGCCGACTTTCCTCGGACGAAGGTGGGGCGTCGGCTACATGTGGACCGAGGCCGCGGTCTACACCACCATCGGTGCTGCCCTGGGATACGCCGGTTGGTTGGCGACGGCGGAGGATGCGCTGTCGGAACAGGCCGACGAGCTGGCTAGGACCCGTTAGCTCCTGATCCGGCGGCGCTGTTGGTCAGCAGCTTCCGGCGCAGGAATTCGGCTTGCGTGGAAGCGATTTCGTCGAACCGAGACCCGAGGTAGACGTCGAAGTGCCCGACCGGGTAGTGATGGATCTCTACGTTCGGCATGCGCGCCGCCACTTTGGCAGCGAAGAGGGCCGACGCCTGCAAGTCCCGGTCGGCGAGACACATCAGGACCGGCATGTGCAGGGCTTCGGCGGTGCCGTTGCGGTAGTGGGGCAGGTCGAAGATCATCCGCGGGGCCAAAGCGTTTCGCCAGCCGACGGATTCGCCGCCGAGTGCCTCGAACGCCGCTTTGGCGTCCGGCTCGGTGAACACCGCGATACGGCCGGGTTCGGCGACCACCGGCACCAGGTAGGGCGCCCGTCCGGCCCGCTCGTTAACCGCGTCACGCAGTGCCGCTACGGTGAATTGTGCAGTGCGCCAGGCTATGTCCCAGTGGAGCCGTTCGCGTAACCCGCGGCCGCGATGCCAGCCGTCGATAAGGGGCACCTGCGCTACCACGGCAGCGACGGCCGGATCGTCAGCGGCCACCGCCAGGACGTGTCCACCGCTGAGCGAGGTGCCCCACAAGGCGATCCGCTGTGGGTCGATGCCGCGACGGCTCCGCACATAGCGGAGCGCCGCCCGATAGTCATCGTGTTGCCGTGCGCAGCTGATCACCTGCCGGGGTTTGCCCGCACTGGCGCCGAAACCGCGGTAGTCGAACGCCAGAACCGCCAGGCCGGCGGCGGCGAACCGTTCGGCGTACTTCGGCAGTCCCAGGCGCTTGGTCCCGCTACCACCGTGTCCCATCACCACGCACGGCACCAGGTCGTCATCGCTGTCCGGGTGATAGAAGTCAGCCGCGCAGCGCACACCACCGGATTCGAAGAAGACGTCCTCAGGCATCCGCAGGTCCGTTCCAGCCAGGATTGGGCTGCGACGGCCTGATGGTCGCCGTCGCCGCTACCTGAACTGTACTGCGCTCTGCAGCGTCAACTCGGAGATGTCGGAACGACTTTTACCCCCGGTGGAGCCCAGCGTGCTGATCCAGAACAACGCGAAAGTTGTTGGCGCGGAGGATGTTACGGGTATGACATGGTGGCCGGGTGACAAAGCGGCCGGCGGGCTGAGTTCAGTGGTGTCGCTGAGTTTCGCCGGGGTCGCGCTCGCTGATGCCCGGATCTGTACCACGGTGCCGGAGCTGTTCAGGTCCACAGCGACGGCGCTGAGCGACGTCGGCTCGGCGAGCTGCAACAGGAGTCCCACACCGTCCTTGAACTTCGGAAATGGTTGGGGATCGAAGTAGGTATCGGTCGACCAGACGGTGCCGGGGTCACCGTCGATCGCCAGTGCGGCCGCGCCCGGGTTGTCCGGCGCGCCGCCGGGCGAGAACACCGCGGCTTTGAGCACCTTGACGGTTGCGGGATTGGCGGCTACCAGCGAGGGGCTCGCTGAAGGTGACGGCGCGGTCGGCTGAAGTCCGAGTTTGTCACCGTTCATCGCGACCTTGGTATCGAAGGTGCCAACCACGTGGCTGATGGTGGTGGCGAATGAGATGAGCAGGACCAGGGCCACGGCCGCCGCGGTTCCCAGGCATGTCTTGACGAGTTGGCGGCGGGCGTATTCGGCCCGCTCGGCCGGCCCGAAATTGCGAAAGGCGGCGTAGTGGCCAGGGGCCGGAAGGGCCGGCAGTTCGCGAGTCGTGTTGGGATCAGCCGAGTTCTTTGCCTCGGCGCTGGCCTCGCGCAGCAAGGTCGTGATGGTCTTGGCGCTGCGAATGTTTTCACCATCGCGAACCAGGGCTGCGGCTGTCGATGACACCAGGAACGGAATCCGCGGACTGACCACCGCGGGTTCTTGGATGCGGCCTTGCGAATCGATCGCGGTGGGCTGCCAATCCTTGCGTACCGCTTCGCTTTCGAACGGCCAGCGGTTGAGCAGCAATGCATACATGACCGCTCCGATACCCCGGAGATCATCTCGTGGCCCCGCGTTCGGCATGGTCGCGGGAAATGCCAGCGCGGCGCGCCCGTCGACGCTCACCCGAATCCGGGCGGGATGGTCGATTGACAGCGTCACCCCGGCCCGGTGGCCCGCTTCGGTGGCCTCGGCCAGCGACAGCACCGCGTCCGCGACCCCGATGGGGGATGGGCTGGTATTCGCGACCTCCTTCAACGTGGCGCCCCGAATCCAATCGGACACCACCACGCCGCCGCAGTAGTCGCGGCCCACGTCGATCACCGTCGCCACCGACGGCGACTCGATGCCCCGCAGCCGCGCTGTGCGGGAAAGGATCCCGTCGACGGTCGCCTTGGGCAGCTCGTTCTCCGGGTCGACGACGGTGATGGCCAGATGTTGTCCGGTCATGGTGTCGGCGGCCTGCCAGAATTGCAGATGCGCTGACTCGCCGTAGAACAGCAGGAGCCGAATGCGGCCGCTGGCGATCGTGGCACCGGCGACGAGCGGATTCTTTGCGCCGCTGGGTGAACGCGGTTCGGTCCACAGATAGGGAATGTGTGCCGTCGCGACGTCTGCCGCGATGGGTTGGCTGGCGGTCATCACTTCGTCTCGCTCCCCGCAGGGCACCGACCGCATCGGCACAGACGCGACCGGATGCTGACACTGGTCGTCAATCAAATAGCCGCGCCGGGGGCCACTCAAACCCGCGGCATGGTGCAGCTCAGCCGGAGTGTTCGAGTTCTGCTCGGGCCTGGTCGATTTGGTCAGCGGCGAACGTCACCATGGCGGTAGTGGTCATTTCTCGGCCTTGCTGGGACAGCAGTTCGTAGGTCTGGTCCCCGAGGGCCTCACGCAGGTGCGTCATCAACGCTTCGATCTCGGGCAAGGTCACTGCGGCCATGGGGTAAACCGCTGCGAACCCGGCGACGGTAGTGGCTGGTTGATAGCGCCCGAGGCGGTCGAGCACGAAGGCGAGAGTCGCCAGTGCGTTAGGCAGCATCGCGATGTTGCCCGACTCATGGTTTTTACGGACGGCCGCCGCCAGGTGCGCCAACGTCGTCACGGGGTCCCCTTGCTCGGCTTCGAGTCCACACAGCCAGTACCCGAATTGGGTTTCGAAGAAGCGGTTGCCGCTGTCTTGCGCGATGCGCACGCCGCGCCGCATCGCAGCCAGCGCGCGGTCCGGATCGGTTTCGCGGAGGGTGTACCCACACGCGAACAATGTGAACGACAGCACCCATGGATTGCTGATCGCTTCGGCGCCGTCCAGAAGGGTATTGGCGGCGACGATCGCCTCGTCACTCGAACCCGAAACGGCTAATGCGAACGTGAGGTTCGCTTTTGCCATGGCGTTGGTCTCGCCGGTGCGCCTCAACTGGTCGCGACACAAATCGACATAACGCGCGGGTTGGCCGACGAACAGATACGCACTGCCGAGCCAGGCCTCGCCGAAGTACGCCACCTTATCGCGGGCAGCGGCGATGACTGGCCGGCCGATCTGGCTGTAGAGCACGGCCTGATCGAAGCGTCCGACCAGACAGCACAGGGATGCCCCGACCGATACGGCGGCGAGCCGCGAATGATCTACGGCGCGAAGGGGTTCCATCAACTCTTCGGCCCAGGTGATTGGTTCGTAGTTCTCGAGGAACGGGCCGAGCAACGCCGCCAGCGCAGCGATGGGTGCCGCCGCGTCCAGGTCGTCGTGGTCGGCGGCCCACCGAAACGCGGTACGCAGATTGGCCAGCTCGACGCTGAGCCATTCGTACGCTTCCCGCTGCCGCGGGCTGTCCCACACCGCCATGACGTCGGCTTCCCGCGCGGCGAAATATCGGCAATGTGCTGCGGCGATCGCGACACTCGCACCGGTGGCGACGAGTTGCTCCTCGGCGAACTGACGGATCGTCTCCAGCATCGAAAAGCGTGTGCGAGAAGCGGATTGGTCGGCGACGAGCAGCGACTTGCGCACCAGAGCATCGAGTATCTCGAGCATGCGGTACTCGTCGAGGTCAGCTGATCCGGCAATGGTGCAGGCGCTGGGCAGGTCGAAGCCGCCCGCGAACACCGAACAGCGGTTCAGCACAGCTCTTTCGGTGTCGTCGAGGAGGTCGTACGACCACGCCACGGCATGGCGCAGTGTGTGGTGGCGTTCCAGGCCGCGTCGGGAGCCGACCAGCAGCCGGAAGCGGTGGTCGAGACGGTCACGCACCTCGCCTGCGGTCATGGACGCCATCCGGGAAGCCGCGAGTTCGATGGCCAAGGGAATCCCATCGAGGCGCTGACAGATCTCGGTGACTGCGGCGGCCTCACGGCCGTCGGATATCGAAAAGCCCGACGCGATACCGCGGGCGCGTTCGACGAACAGGGTCACTGCCGCAGAGCCGGGTCCCGCGGCCGCATCCAGCGGCCGCACCGGACACACCTGCTCGTCGGGGACTCCGAGTCCTTCGCGGCTGGTGGCGAGGATGCGTACGGTCGCCGACTGTCCGAGTACGGCTTCGATCAGGTCGGCGGCGGCGTCGAGAACGTGCTCGCAGTTGTCGAACACCAGCAGCCGGACCCGGCCCTCCAGCGCGGCTGCCACGGATTCGGTGACGGTCTTGCCGCGTTGCTGACTGATGCCGAGCACCGCCGCCACCGCGTCGGGCACCGCCACCGGATCGGTGACCGCGGCCAGCTCGAACAGCCACACCCCGTCCGGGAACACCTCTGCCAGGCGCGTCGCGACCTCCACGGCCAGCCGAGTCTTGCCGACTCCGCCCACGCCGGTCAGGGTCACCACCCGGTGCGTCTTGACCGCCGCTCCGACGGCGGCGACCTCGGCATCGCGCCCGACCAAGCTGGTGCCCGCCGGCCGCAGGTTCCCCGGACTGGTATCCAGGGCCCGCAGCGGCGGAAACTGCGTGCGCAAACCCGCGGCCCGGATCTGGAACAGGCCGATCGGCACTGGAATGTCCCGCAACCTGCGTGGCCCCAGATCCATCAGATCGACGCCGCTGAGCAGACCCGCCGTCGACTCGGCCAGCAATATCTGGCCGCCATGCCCGGCCGCCATCACCCGCGCCGCACGATTGAGCACGGCCCCGAAGTAGTCGGCTTCCCGCAGTTCGGCTTCGCCGGTCGCCAACCCCATGCGCACCGGCAACTCCAGCTTGTGTTGTGCCGCGACCGCAGCGTCCACCGCCGCGCGGGGCGAGGCGAATGCCGCACATATGCCGTCACCGGTGTGCTTGAACAGAAATCCGCCGTGCGCCTCGATCGCTTGGCGCAGCACCCGGTCGTGAGCGGCCAGAGCTGCCCGCATCGCATCGGCGTCCGCCTCCCACCGACGTGTGGATCCCTCCACATCGGTGAACAGGAAGGTCACCACCCCCGAAGGAGCAGCCGCCGGCGCAGCTGACACACCGGCAGAATCTCACAACCGAGGCGCTCGCACCACGATGCGGGCCGGCCGGTTCGCCCAAGACGAAACCACCCGCGCGGCAATCGCAGATGCGATCGCGGCGCGGGTGGCTCGGTCTAGTCAGGCCCTA
The DNA here is from genome assembly GCF_003614435.1 of Mycobacterium paragordonae. Classification (NCBI taxonomy): domain Bacteria; kingdom Bacillati; phylum Actinomycetota; class Actinomycetes; order Mycobacteriales; family Mycobacteriaceae; genus Mycobacterium; species Mycobacterium paragordonae. The sequence continues at coordinate 4,036,191 of NZ_CP025546.1, read as the reverse complement.
CCGCAGACGTTTGCTTCAGACGTCTGCTTAAACGTCCTTAAACGTCGTAGTACAGCGCGAACTCGTACGGGGTCGGCCGGATCTGGACCGGCAGGATCTCGTTCTCCCGCTTGAAGTTGATCCACGTCTCGATCAGGTCCGGGGTGAACACGCCGCCCTCGGTGAGGTATTCGTGGTCGTCCTCGAGCCGGTCGATAACCGCCGACAGCTGGGTCGGAGCCTGCGGGATGTTGGCAGCCTCCTCCGGCGGGAGCTCGTAGAGGTCCTTGTCGACCGGTGCCTGCGGCTCGATCTTGTTCTTGATGCCGTCCAGGCCGGCCATCAACATCGCGGAGAACGCCAGGTACGGGTTACCCGAGGAGTCGGGGCAGCGGAACTCCAGGCGCTTGGCCTTGGGGTTGCTGCCGGTGATCGGGATACGCACACACGCCGAACGGTTGCGCTGGCTGTACACCAGGTTGATCGGGGCCTCGTAGCCCGGCACCAGCCGCTTGTAGGAGTTCACCGTGGGGTTGGTGAACGCCAGCAGTGACGGCGCGTGGTGCAGCAGGCCACCGATGTAGTGGCGGGCGGTGTCCGACAGGCCGGCGTACCCGGTCTCGTCGTACATCAGCGGGCTGCCGTCCTTCCACAGCGACTGGTGGGTGTGCATGCCGGATCCGTTGTCACCGAACAGTGGCTTGGGCATGAAGGTGACGGTCTTGCCGTTGGCCCACGCGGTGTTCTTGACGATGTACTTGTACAGCTGCATGTCGTCGGCGGCGTGCAGCAGCGTGTTGAACTTGTAGTTGATCTCGGCCTGCCCACCGGTGCCCACCTCGTGGTGGCCCTTCTCCAGGCTGAAACCGGCCGCGATCAGGTTCTGCAGCATCTTGCTGCGCAGGTCGACGTAGTGGTCGACGGGCGCCACCGGGAAGTAGCCACCCTTGGGGCGCACCTTGTACCCGCGGTTGGGGCTGCCGTCGGCCTCGGTGGCTGCACCCGTGTTCCACCAACCCGAGATGGCGTCCACCTCGTAGAACGAGCCGTTGGTGCGCGAGTCGAAGCTCACCGAGTCGAAGATGTAGAACTCGGCCTCGGCGCCGAAGTACGCGGTGTCGGCGATGCCGGTGCTGATCAGGTAGTTCTCGGCCTTGCGGGCGACGTTGCGCGGGTCGCGGGAGTAGGGCTCGAGGGTGAACGGGTCGTGCACGAAGAAGTTCAGGTTCAGCGTCTTGGCCTGGGTGAACAGGTCGACCTGGGCGGTCTCCGGGTCCGGCAGCAGCAGCATGTCGGATTCGTGGATCGACTGGAAACCGCGGATCGACGAACCGTCGAACGCCAGGCCGTCCTCGAACACGCTCTCGTCGAAGAACGAGATCGGGATGGTGAAGTGCTGCATGATGCCGGGCAGGTCGCAGAAACGGACGTCGACAAACTCGACGTTTTCGTCTTTGGCAAGTTTGAAGACGTCGTCGGGCGTCTTATCCGTCACGTGAAAGCTCCTTTACTTGGTGATTCGCGGCCGACGCTAGGGAGCAGTTGTTGCCCGTCAGTCAACCCCGTGTTGCGCAGAGGTTACGTACCACAGCGGCCGCAACAGCACCCGGGTGACCGCCGGGCCCTATTGTGAAGCCATGGCCCGCAAGATCGTAACTGGTCCGCCGCCGATGCTGAATGGGCTGTACCGACGGCGGGTGCAGCAGATCAGCGGATGCCGTCGATGACACAGCAATCACCTGCCGGTTACCCGGGCGAAACGCTGGGCCTGCCGCGCACCGGCCCGCGTTCGGTGGCACCGATGGGCCGCCGCCTGGCGGCGTTGCTGATCGACTGGCTCATCGCGGGCGGGCTGGCGCTGCTGGCGCTGACATTCGGCGCGATCTCCGACACGTTGTTGTCGACGGTCCAGGCCGTGGTGTGGCTGGTGATCGGCGCGGTGTCGGTGCGACTGTTCGGATTCTCGCCGGGGCAACTGGCGCTGCGGTTGCAGGTGGCGGCGGTGGACGGCCGGCTGCCGATCGGCATCGGCCGCACCCTGGCGCGCGGCTTGCTGATCTTCCTGGTGATCCCGCCGCTGTTCACCGATTCGGACGGGCGAGGCCTGCAGGATCGGCTGACCAGGACCGCGGTGCTCCGCCGCTGAGGCTCACCCGTTGGCGCCGGCGCTGCCGGATGTGCCCGGCAGCGCGCTGCCCTGGCCACCAGCACCCCCGGTGCCGCCGCCGGCGCCCGCGTTGAGACCACCGCTGCCGCCGTTGCCACCGAAACCGATGCCCGAGGCGGCGCGACCGCCGTTGCCGCCGTTGCCGCCCTTGATGACGCCGTTGTCGCCGGCATAGCCGTCACCACCAGCACCGCCGTTACCGAACCACATCCCGGCGTTTCCGCCGTTGCCACCGGCACCGCCGAGTTGGCCGCCACCGCCGCCGTCACCGCCGTTGCCCCACAGCACGCCGCCGTTGCCGCCGCTGCCACCGTGGGCGCCGCCCTTGAAGCCGAAGCCGCCCAGCCCGCCGTTGCCGCCGTTGCCGATGATCCCGACCGCGCTGCCGCCGTCACCGCCCACCCCGCCGAACCCGGCCACGCCGCCGCCAAGTCCGCCCAGTCCGCCGTTGCCGCCGAAGCCGAACAGGAGACCGCTGGTGCCGCCGTTGCCGCCGGCCCCGCCGCTGCCGAACACGCCGTAACCGCCCACCCCGCCGGCTCCGCCGTTGCCGACGAGCGCGACGGAGTTGCCGCCGCTGCCGCCGGCCCCGCCGGTGCCGCCGGCGGCGATGGCGGTGCCGCCGTTGCCGGCCAGCCCGCCATTGCCGAACAGGCGCCCGCTGACGCCACCGCCGCCGCCGGCGCCGCCCGTTCCGTTCGTAGTGGCGCCGCCGGCGCCGCCGGCACCGCCATCACCGATGAGCCCCAGCACGCTGCCGCCGCGACCGCCGACGCCACCCGCGCCACCGAGGGTGTTGTACCCGCCGGCGGCCCCGGCGCCGCCGTTGCCGAACAGCAGGCCGCCGGTACCGCCGTTGCCACCGCCCGCCGCCTGGGCGACGGCTGAGGCGCTCTGCCCGCCGACGCCGCCCGCTCCACCGTCGCCGATCAGGCCGATCGCGTTTCCGCCGTTGCCGCCGACACCACCGACGCCCGCGGCACCCAGGCCACCGGCCCCGCCGTTGCCGCCGAAGCCGATCAGCAGGCCGCCGTTGCCGGCGCTGCCGCCGGCTCCACCGCTGCCCGCGACACCGTTGCCGCCGAGACCGCCGGCCCCGCCGTTGCCGATGACGGTGAGCGCGTTGCCACCGGCGCCACCGGAGCCGCCGGTGCCTCCGACAGCGGTCGCCATGCCGCCGTTTCCGCCGATTCCGCCGTTGCCCAGGAGATGTCCGCTGCCGCCGCCGGCACCGCCGGCTCCGGCCAAGCCGGTCGTGGTGTAGCCACCGGCGCCACCCGCGCCGCCGTCACCGATGAGGCCGAGCACGTTGCCACCGGCCCCACCCGCGCCCCCCGGGCCGCCGAAGATGTTGTATCCGCCCGCGCCACCGGCCCCGCCGTTGCCGAACAGCCAGCCGCCGGTGCCGCCACTACCACCTGCGGGTGCCGCCGCGGCCCCGTCGGCGGTTTGTCCGCCGTAGCCGCCCGCACCGCCGTTGCCGACGAGCCCGAAGACGTCGCCGCCGTGACCGCCGGCCCCGCCGACGCCGCTGGCGCCCACTCCGCCGGCCCCGCCGTTGCCGCCGACGCCGAACAGCAGGCCGCCGCTGCCGCCGGCGCCGCCTGCGCCACCGACATTGCCGAGTCCTCCGGTTCCACCCGCCCCGCCGGTGCCGATGAGCCCGATCGCGTTGCCGCCGGCGCCGCCGCTGCCGCCCGCCCCAGGCAGGCCCAGTCCACCGATGCCGCCGGATCCGCCGTTTCCGTAGAACCACCCGCCGGTGCCCCCGGCACCGCCATTCGCCCCGGTGCCGCCGGCGCCTCCGGACCCGCCGTTGCCGAACAGGCCGGCGGCGCCACCGCTGCCGCCGTTCTTGCCGGCCGCCCCAGAACCGCCGTTGCCGCCATTGCCGAAGAGCAGGCCACCAGCTCCGCCGTTCTGGCCGGTGCCCGGCAACCCGTTGGCGCCGTTGCCGATGAGCGGGCGGCCGAGCAGCGTCTGGGTGGGGGCGTTGACGGCGCCGAGCAGGTTCTGCTCGATCGTCTGCAATGAGGCGTTGACCGCGTCTGCGCTGCCGTAGGCGACTCCACCCGCAGTCAGGACCCGCACGAACTCGTCGTGGAATGCCGTTGCCTGGGCGCTGACGGCGCGATACATCTCGCCATGCCCGTTGAACAACGCCGCGACGGCCGCCGACACCTCGTCGGCGCCCGCGGCCAACAGCTCCGTGGTGGACGTCGTGGCCGCTGCGTTAGCCGCGCTGACCGCCGACCCGATGCCTGCCAGATTCGAAGCCGCCGCCGCCACGATCTCCGGCGACACGATCACAAACGACACTGCTGTCCTCCCACCGTCGGGACCCGCCTATCGACGAGTCGCTACGAATTGCCCGAAATAACAGGCGCAAACGTACGGGGAAATATGATGGGATTCACACATGTTTATCAAAACGTTATAAACAAAATATTTTGCGGAGCGGTCAATGTGAAGCGGCTATACAGAATGGCATTTATTGCTATTCGACGTGCTCTTTGTACATCGGCTTTACAAAGCCATGGCTGCAAAACCGGCGCTGAACATGCTGGCAGCGGCGCTACCCGGGCACTTGTCACTTTCGGTGAGTGCCCATTGGGTCAAGCGGCCGAATTTCAGGGAAATGCTGCGGATTGAATTCAAAAACCCAATTGCCGGGGGTCGTAGCGACCCGGTGGTGATTACCGGCGGCGCACGGTGCGCTGCACTCCGCGCATCTTTCCGGAGTTGGGTAGCGGCCCTTTAGGCATCATGGCGGCCCCGGCCCGCGAACCGAGGGCGGCCAGCCGTGATTCCAGCGTGTCCATCTGCTTGACGGTGATGTTGGCCGGTAGGCGATTCAGGTGACGCTCCAGCTTGGCCAACGCGACCTCGCCGTCACCGTTGCCGACAATGATGTCGTAGATCGGGACTTCTCCGACCACCCGGGCCGTGCGCTTCTTCTCCTGCGCGAGCAGCGGTTTGACGCGCGTCGCCGAACCCTCACCGACCAGAATGACGCCGGGCCGGCCGATCACCCGGTGCACCGCATCGAAATGTCCGGTTGCGGCCACCCCGGGGGTCACCCGCCACTTACCCCGCAGGTTGTCCAGCACCCAGGCCGCGGCGCCGGTCTGACCCTCGGCCTGTTGAAAGACGCTGCGCTGGGCCCGGCGGCCGAAGATGATGAACGCCACCAGCGCGCCCAGCAGCAGACCGATCGGGATCATCATGATCATGGTCAGCCCGCCGGCCCACACCCCGACCGCGACGCTGACGGCCACGATCAGCACGAACGCGCCGATCATGTACGGCAGCAGACGCTTGTCCTGCTTGCGCTGCATGTTGAACGCCTGCCACAGCTGAGCCCGGCGTTGTTTGGAAGCAGCCTTGCGGGCGGCCGCCGCCTCGGCCTTGGCGGCCTTGTTCTCAGCAGCAGTTCGGGATTTCGCCATAGTCACTAAGGATACGTACGCGCCGGTTAACCGGACGCCGAGGTTCGCGCCACGCGGGCCTGCTCGTAGAGCCGGCCGGCCCGGTAGGAAGAGCGAACCAATGGCCCGGCCAGGACCCCGGCAAAGCCCACTCCTTCGGCGAACCGGGCGAACTCGACGAACTCGTCCGGGGTCACCCAGCGTTCCACCGGGTGGTGACGGGCGGTGGGCCGCAGGTACTGGGTGATGGTGACGATGTCGCAGCCGGCCGCATGCAGATCGGCCAGCGCGGTGTGCACCTCGTCGGGAGTCTCGCCCAGGCCGAGGATGAGGTTGCTCTTGGTGACCAGGCCGAAGTCGCGTGCCGCGGTGAGCACATCGAGACTGCGCTGGTAGGTGAAGGCCGGGCGGATCCGCTTGAAGATGCGCGGCACGGTTTCGACGTTGTGCGCCAACACTTCCGGACGGGACTCGAAGACCTCGGTGAGCCGGTCGGGCTCACCGTTGAAATCCGGAACCAACAGTTCGACGCCCGTCGACGGGTTGAGCTCCTTGATGGCCCGCACCGTTTCGGCGTACAGCCAGGCGCCGCCGTCGGGCAGGTCATCGCGGGCGACGCCGGTAATCGTGGCGTAGCGCAGTCCCATGGTCTGCACGCTCTCGGCCACCCGGCGCGGCTCGTCGCGATCGAGTTCGGCGGGCTTGCCGGTGTCGATCTGGCAGAAGTCGCACCGCCGGGTGCACTGGTCGCCGCCGATCAGAAACGTCGCCTCCCGGTCCTCCCAGCATTCGAAGATGTTGGGGCAGCCGGCCTCTTCGCAGACGGTGTGCAGGCCCTCGCGCCGGACCAGGCTCTTGAGCTCGGTGTACTCCGGTCCCATCTTGGCCCGGGTCTTGATCCACGGCGGCTTGCGCTCGATCGGAGTCTGGGCGTTGCGCACCTCGAGGCGCAGCAGCTTCCGACCCTGAGGAGCGACAGTCACGTAGTCGATGCTACGCGGCCGGCCAAGTGATCCCGTACCGGCAGCAACCCGTCCAGAGCCTCACACACGGCGATAGCCACAGCGGTTCTGACGTCATCCGGGGCGATGCGCCGGCCCAGTTCGGCGGACAACGAGGTGACCCCGGCGTCGGTGATGCCGCACGGGACGATCGTGGTGAAGGACGCCAGGTCGCAGTCGCAGTTCAGGGCGAACCCGTGCAGCGTCGTCGAACGCGCCACCCGAACCCCGATCGCGGCGATCTTGCGGGCGGGCCCGCCCGGAACCCAGACCCCGGACCGTCCGTCCACCCGCCCGGTTTCCAGGCCGACATCGGCACACACCTGGATGAGCGCCTCCTCGAGGACTCGCACGTAGTTCACCACGTCGAGCGGTTCGGCCAGCCCGATGATCGGATAGCCGACCAGCTGTCCGGGGCCGTGCCAGGTGATCTTGCCGCCGCGATCGGTGTCGACGACGGGAGTGCCGTCCTGCGGCCGTTCGTGCGGTTCGGTGCGCCGGCCGGCGGTGTAAACGGCGGGATGCTCCAGCAGCAGCAGGGTGTCGGGTCCGCCCGCGACCCGGGCGTCGGCCAGCTCGCGCTGCAACTGCCAGGCGTCGCGGTAGTCGATCGTGCCGAGCTGCCGCACATCGATCGGGGCGGCACTGGACCGGATTGAACCCGTCACCTCAGCGACGTTACGCCAGGCGCCCGCCCAACGGCTCTACCAGCCGCTAATCTGCCTGCCATGAATCTGCTGCAGATCGTGGACCACGTCGGCTCGGCCATCGATGTCGCAGGTGTCTCGGTGATCGTGATCGGCTGCGTGATCGCCTGTTCGCTGTTCCTCACCCGTGTCGCGCGCGAGCCCGGCCAGGCTTACCGCGACCTGCGCAACAACCTCGGACGTGCGATCTTGATCGGCCTGGAATTCCTGGTCGCAGGCGACATCGTGAAGACGATCGTCGTCACGCCCAACACGCAGCACGTCGCCGCACTGGCCGGCGTCGTGGCCATCCGGACCTTCCTCAGCCTCTCACTGACCGTAGAGATGACCGGCAAATGGCCCTGGCGGGAAGCGGATTCGAAGGCGCAGGCCGGCTAGCCCGCGGCTTCGTTCACAGCTCCCCGCTGCCCTGACTGAGCACGGTCGCGGGGTCTTCGTTCTTCAGGGTCTCCTTGACGGCGTCCATCTTGTGCATGATGTTGCGCGCCCTGGTCAGGATCGCCTCGGCCTGCGCACCCGGGATCACCACGGCCGTAGAGCCTTTCGCGAAGATGACATCACCGGGCACGACGGTGACCCCGCCGACGGCGATCGGAACGTCGGCCAGGTAGGGCTGGATCTCGTTGCCGCCGGCGCGCACGGTTTCCCCACGGCTGTAGGTGGCGAACCGGTACGTATTGAGTTCTTCGTAGTCGCGCAGCATGCCGTCGGCGAGAATGCCTGCCATCCCAAGGTTTTCCACCCTGCTGAGCTTGGTGCCACCGCCCAGGGAGGTGTGCGGGTAGCCGTTGGACGCCATCACCAGTACGGCGCCGGCGGGGTCATGCGTGCCAACGGCCCGGTAGATGGCCGGGCCGAGGCTGTGCTTCTCCGGATCCATCAGGTCCTTGCGCACGGGAAGATATGAAATCGTCAGGGCCGGGCCGATGAGGACGCGGCTCGGATCCGGGCTGTCCAGTTCGATGATGTGTGCGCGGTGCTGGTGCGTCATCGTCATCGCGTCGACCACATCGGCGACACCGAGACCCGCGACCAACTCGGCCAGTCCCATAACACCGACCTTTCTCGTTGACTGACAAAGCTTTTCGAAACGATCGATCAATCCGGCATGTTTTCGCGCAGGTAGCCGATGGCAAGCTTCATCGCGGCGGCCTTGACTTCGTTGCGCTGCATCATGATTGCGTTGTGCCGTGCGATGTTGATGGTGTACGGGTTGTCCCGCAGCAGCTTCGCACCGAAGAGCAGGTTGAGCGCCGTCAGTTCGGCGTTGCGCCGCACGTAGGGCGACAGTTCGCCACCTGCTTCGATATAGCTCGCACCCGGCCCGGCATCGCCCACCCAGTAGAGGTCGGTGTTGGGTGGCACCGTCACCCCGAAGTGCAGCAGGTTCGCGAAGGTATTGGCGACGCAGTCATGGCTGCCGTCCTCGTTGCCGGTGACCACGCACCCGGCGACCGTTCCGTAGAGCGGAAACTGACCGGTGCGCTCGCACATCACCGTCTTAGTGGTGCCGTCCAGACGTTCGATAACCCGCTGCATCACCGACGAGCGCACCCCCATCCAGATGGGCATGGCGGGCACGATGATGTTGCAGCGCTTGACTTTTTCCAGAATGACCGGCCACTCGTCGCCGTCGCCTTCATCGTTGCCGATGCCGGGCTTCACGTCGTAATCGACGACGCGGACGATCTCTGTTTCTATGTCCGGTTCGTGGGCCCGCAGTCTTTCGATGAGCAAATTGCACAGCGCCTCGGTATTGGAAACCTCCGGCCCCTTCTTCAGGGTGCAGTTGAGGAAGAGTGCGTAGAGCGGCCCCTCCTTTTTCACGTCATGAAAAACCGAGGCAGTCACTGGTCTCCATTGGTCTCACTTGGTCCGTAGCTCCGAGGCGTCGGCTGATACACGCCGGAAAGGAAGATACCGCAGAAGCCGCTGGTGCGAAATGGGTTCGGCGCGGGTAGTTAATCCTGCTCGCGACGGGCCGTGGCGTAAGCGAGTGCCTCGCCAATCGTGTTGTGGTGGAACTGAAAACCCGCCTGCTCCAAGGCCGTCGGAATGGCGCGTTGGCCCGTGAGCAGACCCTCGTCGGCGAATTCCCCCAGCGCCGCGCGCACCGCGAAACCGGGCACGGCCATCGGCGTCGGGCGATTGACCGCACGGCCGAAGGCGGTGGTGAACTCGGCGTTGGTCACCGGCGCCGGTCCGGTCAGGTTCACCGGGCCGGACAACGTCGGGTGGGAGATGGCGAACAGCAGCGCGCGGACCTCGTCTTCCAGACTGATCCACGACATGTACTGACGACCACTGCCCAGCCGGGCGCCGAGGCCGACCGAGAACACCGGTCGCATCATTCGCAGTGCGCCGCCCGAGGGGGCGAGCACCAAACCGGTGCGGGCCAGCACCACGCGGACACCCTCGTACTGGGCCGGCAGGGTGGCGGCCTCCCAGTCCACACAGAGTTGAGCGAGGAACCCCCGACCGGCGGCATCGGATTCGTCGACCACGCGGTCTCTGGTGTGGCCGTAGTAGCCCACCGCGCTGGCGTTGATCAGTGTGCCGACCCCCGCGTCGGCGACGGCGGCGGCCAGCACTTCCGTCGGCGCGAGCCGGCTGTCGCGCAGGCTCTGTTTGAACGCGCCCGACCAGCGGCGCTGGCCGATGTTGACGCCGCACAGGTTGACCACCACGTCGACGTCGGTGAGCGCGTCCGGATCGAATTCACCGCTCTCCGGATTCCAGTGCAGCTCTTCGGAATTCGCCGGGGTGCGACGCACGATGCGCAGAACGTCGTGGTCGGCCGCGCGCAGCGCCGCGGTCAGCGCCGAACCGATCAAGCCAGACGAACCCGCAATCGCGATCACCGCTTTGGCCACGGTTCGGGAGTCCTCCTTACAGCCCCAGGTCGGCCTCGAAGGCTCCCTCTTCGAGTCGGTGCTTGATCGTGGTCACAAAGCGTCCGGCGTCCGCACCGTCGATGAGTCGGTGGTCATAGGTCAGCGGCAGGTAGCTGACCGACCGGACTCCGATGGACTCGTTGCCGAGTTCGTCGACGATCACCCGGGGGCGTTTGACGATGGCCCCGGTGCCCAGCATGGCCGCCTGCGGCGGCACCAGGATTGGGGTGTCGAACAGTGCGCCCTGGCTGCCGATGTTGGTGATGGTGAACGTGCCGCCGGACAGCTCGTCGGGCTTGAGGTTGCCGGTGCGTGCGCGGTTGGCGATGTCGGCGATCGCGCGCGCCAAGCCGGCCAGGGACAAATCGCCGGCGTTGTGGATGACGGGGGAGAGGAGGCCCTGCTCGGTGTCGACGGCGAACCCGAGGTGCTCGGCGTCGTAGTAGGTGATCTCCTTGGTTTCCTCGTTGTAGCTGGCGTTGACGTTCGGGTGGATCTTGAGGGCATCGATCACCGCCCGCGCGATGAACGGCAGGAAGGTCAGGTTCACCCCTTCCCGCTCGGCGAACGCCGCCTTCGCCCGGTTGCGCAGCGCCACGATCTTGGTCATGTCGACCTCGTGGGTCTGGGTGAGCTGGGCGGTGGCCTGCAGAGACTCGCGCGTCTTGGCAGCGGTGATCTGCCGGATCCGGCTGGCCTTCTGCTTGGTTCCGCGCAGGTGTGCCAGCGATGGGGCCGGAGCGGCCGCGGCCGCGGGCTTGGCCGCGGGAGCCGCAGGCTGGGCGGCCGGCTTGGCTTCTTCCTTGGGTTGCTGCTTCTTCTCCGCTTCCCTTTCAGCAAAAGCCAGCACGTCCTGCTTGCGGATCCGGCCGCCGACGCCGGTGCCGGTCACCTCGGCCAGGTCGACGTTGTGTTCGGTGGCCAGTTTGCGCACCAGCGGCGTCACGTAGGGGCCGCCGTCAGACGAAGACTCGGGTTCTGGCTCCGGCTTGGGTTCCTTCTTGGGCTCGGGTTTGGGTTCTTCCTTGGGCTCCGGCTTGGGTTCGGGTTCCTTCTTGGCCGCGGGCTCGGGTTCTGGCTCCGGCTCCGGCTCGGGTTCGGGTTCTGGTTCGGCCGCCGCCTTTTCCTCGCTGGGCTGGGCTTTCGGCTTGGTGGTCGAGGCGGAGCCGGAATCGGAACTGCCGACCTTGGCCAGTTCGCCGCCGACCTGAACCACGTCGTCTTCCTCGGCGGTGATGCTCACCAGCACGCCCGCCACGGGTGAGGGGATCTCGGTGTCCACCTTGTCGGTGGACACTTCCACCAGCGGCTCGTCCACCTGGACCGAGTCGCCGACCTTCTTCAGCCACCGCGTCACGGTGCCCTCGGTCACCGACTCGCCCAACTCCGGCATCAACACCGGCGTCGCGTCGCCGCCGCCGCCCGACTTCTCCTGCTCGGGTTCGGGCTCGGGCTCCTCCTGCGCCGACTCCTCGGCTGCGGAAGACTCCTCGGGCTCCTCCTGCGACTCTTCCTGGGCCGGCTCCGAGGAGTCCTGGCCGGCGTCTTGACCGCCGTCCTGGCTGGAGTCCTGCCCAGAATCATCGCCCGGGTCGCCGATGACGGCCAGATCGCCGCCGACCTCTACCGTGTCGTCTTCCTGGGCGATGATCTTGGTGAGCACGCCGGCGGCCGGCGACGGGATCTCGGTGTCAACCTTGTCGGTCGAGACCTCGACGAGTGGCTCGTCGACTTCGACCGTGTCGCCTTCCTGCTTGAGCCAGCGGGTGACCGTTCCCTCGGTGACGCTCTCACCAAGTGCCGGCATCTGGACGGAGAAGGCCATCTGAGTTGACTCCTCGAACGGTCGTCGGATCGGCGCAGGTCGACCTCTGGCTTACCACACCGTCAGGAACCGGGTGGGCAACCCATGTCGAGGTCAAAACTTATCCTTTCACTCTGCCACCGGCCACCCACATTCAGGGCGCGGCGACTTCGAGTGCGTGTCGCGACAGTCGCTCTTGCTACGGTGTGGCCACTGGTTCCCGAGGACAAGTCGCAGGTGGCGGAGGTTTGATGCCGGCAACACAACATGCACCCCAGCAGTTCGTCGACAGCGCGGACGGTGTCCGGATCGCCGTCTACGAGGAGGGCAACCGCGAGGGACCGACGGTCGTGCTGATGCACGGCTGGCCGGACTCACATGTGTTGTGGGACGGCGTTGTTCCGTTGCTGGCGCAGCGATTTCGGGTCCTGCGGTTCGACAATCGCGGTGTCGGTATGTCGTCGGCGCCCAAACCGGTGTCCGCGTACAGCACCGCCCGGATGGCTGACGACTTCGCTGCCGTGATCAGCGAGCTGAGCCCCGGCCAGCCGGTCCACGTGCTGGCCCACGACTGGGGTTCGGTGGCGGTGTGGGAGTACCTCAGCCGGCCCGGCGCTTCGGACCGGGTGGCGTCGTTCACCTCGGTGTCCGGCCCGGCCCAGGATCAGCTGGTCGGATTCATCTTCGGTGCCCTGCGCCAGCCGTGGCGGGTCCGCAAACTCGCTCAGGCGATCAGCCAGGTCCTCCGGCTGACCTACATGGCCTTCTTCTCGGTCCCGTTGCTGGCGCCGCTGCTGCTGCGGCTGGCGCTGTCGAGTGCCGCGGTGCGGCGCAGCATCGTCGACAACATCCCGGTCGAGCAGATTCGCCACTCCGACAAGTTGCCCAGCGACGCGGCGACCTCGGTGAAGACCTATCCCGCCAATTATTGGCGCTCGTTTTCCGGCAAATTCCGCCGTCAGGGTGTGCGCGTCATCGACACGCCGGTGCAGCTCATCGTCAACACGAAGGACAAGTACGTGCGGCCGCACGGCTACGACGAGACCGCCCGCTGGGTGCCGCGGCTGTGGCGTCGCGACATCCGGGCCGGCCATTTCTCGCCGATGTCGCACCCGCAGGTGATGGCCGCCGCGGTGCACGACTTCGCGGACCTGACCGAGGGTAAGCAGCCGAGCCGGGCGATGTTGCGGGCGCAGGTGGGCCGCCCCCGCGGCTACTTCGGCGACACGCTGGTATCGGTGACCGGGGCGGGCAGCGGCATCGGCCGCGAAACCGCGCTCGCATTCTCGCGCGAGGGCGCCGAGTTGGTGATCAGCGACATCGACGAGGCGACCGTTAAGGAGACCGCCGCGCAGATCGCCGCGCGCGGCGGGGTCGCCCACTCCTACGTGCTGGACGTCTCCGACACCGACGCCGTCGAGTCATTCGCCGAGCGGGTCTGTGCCGAGCACGGGCTGCCCGACATCGTCGTCAACAACGCCGGCATCGGCCAGGCGGGCGGATTCCTGGACACTCCGGCCGAGCAGTTCGACCGAGTGCTGGACGTCAACCTCGGCGGGGTCGTCAACGGTTGCCGTGCGTTCGGTAAGCGCCTGGTCGAGCGCGGCACCGGCGGGCACATCGTTAACGTGTCGTCGATGGCGGCCTACGCCCCGCTGCAGTCGCTCAACGCGTACTGCACCTCCAAGGCCGCGACGTTCATGTTCTCCGACTGCCTGCGGGCCGAACTCGATGCCGCCGACGTGGGTCTGACCACGATCTGCCCCGGGGTCATCGACACCAACATCATCGCGACCACGCAATTCCACGCCGGCACACCAGACGACGAGAAGGTCGACGGACGTCGGGGACAGTTGGACAAGATGTTCGACCTGCGCAGCTACGGGCCGGACAAGGTGGCCAACGCGATCGTGTCCGCGGTCAAGAAGAACAAGCCGATCCGGCCGGTCACCTTCGAGGCCTACGCGCTCTACGGCGTGTCGCGCGTGCTGCCCCAGGCATTGCGCAGCACGGCGCGGATGAAGGTGATCTAGACGCCGGCCGGCGCGCCCCTGGTGCGCCGTACCAGCAGCGCCCCGGCGACACCGACGATGCCGATCACCGTTAACGGGATCGTCCACATCCGCCGGCTCGACACCGCGGAATCACACTGGGCGACGAAGTCGGTGTGGGGGATGATCTCGTTGAGGATCGGGATATTGGCGCCGTTACGGTTATTGGCGGCCCGGGCTGCGGAGAGGTCCGTGGCGAACCCGTTTCCGCAAGACACCGTTCCGCCGTTGCTGTTGGATACCTGGACCGGCACCAGCAAGCCAATGACGCCGGCTACCAAGAGCACGGCACTCACCGCGATGATTAACCGTCGTACAGTCACTTTTCGGCCTTTACCGAGGAGGATCTTGCTGCTGCTGTAGTAGCCGCGGCGGTTTCCAGCTAAACGCTGCGATGTTTGCCAGACCTCGTTTGCGGTACTTTCCGGCGGCCGGGGTACCCCGCGGTGGTGATTCCAACGTAGAGAGACAACGCGGGAAGGACTTGGCATGACTTTGACGAAGGAATTGACCACCATCCGAGACGTGTCGGCGTCCCGCCAGGCGGTGTGGGACGTGATCGCCAACGGCTGGACGTACACGCAATGGGTGGTCGGCAACAGCCGGACTCGCGCCGTCGACTCGAACTGGCCGGAGCCCGGCTCGGCCATCAAGCACTCGGTCGGGGTGTGGCCGCTGGTGATCAACGACAAGACGGAGGTCGAAAGCTGCACGCCGGGTGAGGAACTGGTGTTGAAGGCCCGCGTCGGGCTGTTCGGCGCAGCCCGAATCACACTGCGGCTCAGCGATATTCCGGATGGTTGCCGGATCGAGATGATCGAGGTGCCGGTCACCGGGCCGGCCAGCCTGCTGCCCGACCGGATGGCCCTGGCGGCTGTCTATCCGCGCAATCGTGAGTGCCTGTGGCGCCTCGCGGCGTTGGCCGAACGCCTCAAGACCAGCCAGGTCAATTAGCCGTGACGCGGCTGATGCGGGCGGCTCGGTGCACGGCGCCTGCGGCCGCAACGCGGCCAACGCGGCGCTGGCGGCCGACGTCTGGCACGGGTGGGCCCGTCGCCAGGCGAAGCGGGTCGTGCGGTCGCTGCTGGCGAGTCGACGCGCTTTACCCGTTGCTGACGATGTCCTCGAGCACGGCGAACATGGTGCGGGTCGGGACGCCGGTTGCGCCTTTGGGCGTGCATCCCCACGGGCTACCGGTGTTGTAGGCCGGACCGGCCACGTCGATGTGCGCCCACTGGACCGCGTCGGCGACGAACTCCCGCAGGAATACCCCGGCCACCAACATGCCCGCGAACCGTTGTCCGCTGACGTTGGACAGGTCGGCCACCGTCGACTTCAGGTCGTCCTTGAGCTCGTCGGGCAGCGGCATCGGCCAACCGTTTTCGCCCACCCGCTGTGAGATCACGGCGACGCGGTCGCGGAACTCGTCGCTGCCCATCACCCCCGGGATACGGGCACCAAGGGCCACCGTCTGCGCGCCGGTCAGGGTGGATGTCTCGATCAGATAGTCGGGATTGTCCTCACACGCCCGGACAATGGCGTCGGCCAGGATGAGCCGGCCCTCGGCATCGGTGTTCTGCACCTCGACGGTGATGCCGCCGTACTGGGTCAGCACGTCGCCGGGGCGTTGCGCCGTGCCCGACGGCATGTTCTCGGCCATCGGCACCGTGGCGATGACATCGATCGGCAGCTGCAGCTGGGCGGCCAGCGTCACCGTCGCGATCACCGCGGCCGCCCCGCCCATGTCGGAGGTCATGTGGTGCATCGACGCGGCGGGCTTGATCGAGATCCCGCCGGTGTCGAAGGTGACGCCCTTGCCGACCAGGGCCACCTTCTTCGCCCGCTTCGGGTTCTTGGCCAGTCGCGAGCCTCGATGGATCAAGCGCACCAGCCGGGGCAACCTTGACGAACCCTGACCGACCGCGATGATTCCGCCGAAGCCCGCCTTCTTCAGCGCCTTATCGTCCAGCACCTCTACTTCCAGGCCCGCCGATTCGCCCAAAGCCTTTGCCCGCGCCGCGAATTCGGCTGGGAAAAGGTGGCTCGGCGGGGTGTTGACGAAATCGCGGGCGGTGGCCACCGCGGTCGCGACGGCCGTCCCGTATGCGCTCTGCTTCTTCGCGTCCCGAGCCGTCGACAGCACGGTGAGCTTGCGAAGCCCCGGGTCTTTGGGTGCGGTCTTGGCGCTGCGGAACGCGCTGAACCGGTAGCTGCCCAGGATGAGGCCCTCGACCGCGGCCGCACAGCTGCCATCACCCGGCAGTTCGGCCAGGGTGGTGATCACGGCGTCGGCGGTGCCGAGTGATCGCGCCGCGGCGCCGGAAGCCCTGCGGACCAGGTCACTCGGCCATTCGTCACGCTGCTTGCCCAGGCCGATCGTCAGCACGCTGGCCACCGGCAGCGACGACACCACCAGTCGGTGGACCTGCTCGCTCCCGCCGGTGGCGCCCAGCGCCTTCAGGCCGGCCTCGATTTCGGCCACCGCATCGGCCGGCAGCAACGCGGTACCGGCGGCGACGGTGGCGCCCGGTTCGTCCTTGCCGCCGGTCGATGCGACCGGTACCAGCAGAACCGAGGAACCCACACCGCGTTTGGGCAGGGATGTCGCGACGTTGACGGTGGGAGCCTGAAAGCCCGAAGAGGTGGTGGTCACGGCCAATAACCCTAGTCGGGCGACGATGCCGGATGAGTGAGCGGCCGGAGGTGAGGGCGCCTCCCAGCTCGGGGGAGAGTGCGGGTCGGGCGATGATGCGGGGCCGACGATGTGGCTACGTCGCGCACCGCAGACCGGCCGGGCCGACCTCTCCGCCGCCACCGGCGCGGAGTTCGAAAGCCGGCACCGGTTCGTCAAAGCCCTTCAACACCAGCGGGCCATGCGGTTTCGCGGGCCAATCCGGCAGCTGCTCGTGCAGCACCGCATCCGTCAGGATCTGGCCCGGGGCCGCAGCGGCCACCAGGCGCGCGGCCAGATTGACCGCATTGCCGAAGTAGTCGCCGTTGATCGCCAGGACGGTCCCGAAGGCAAGACCGGCGCGGACCTGCAGGCCCTCCGCGCGCGCCTGCGGGTGCTCGACGAGGTCAACCGCGGCCTGCGCCAATTGCTCGGGGGCCGCGCTCACCCACATCACCTCGTCGCCGATGAACTTCACGACCCGGCCGCCGTCGGCATGGACCACGTCCGACACCGCTCCGGCGAACTCGTTGAGCAACTCCGACAACTGGGCCGGGGTCAGCGCCTGGGTGAGCGCCGTGAAACCCGACAGATCGGCAAAACCGATGCCGCACACCACACTCGACGACGTGTCCCGGATGACACCCTCGAAGTGGGTCCGCGCGCTGGTCAAATGGTGGCGGTGGACGATGTCGATCAGCGCCCCGATCCGCGGGACGAACTCGGCGACGGAGCGGTAGGCCTGCGCGGTGGCGAACTCGTCCTTGGTGTGTGTCATCTGGATATCCGGGGTGCCGGCGCGGATCAGCGTCGACTCAGCCTCGGCGAGTCGGGCCATCGCGGCGCCGAGTACTCGCAGCAGGCCCAGTGCGCCCTCCTCGCCCACTACCGCCTTCAGTCCCACCCAGGTCGCCAGCGCATCGACGTCGGCCTGGCTGAGCGCCGGAACGTCGGGACCGGCGAAGGTCAGACCCAGCAGCCCCCAGGCGTGCGCGACCTGTTCGGCGGTCAATCCGAGTTGCTCGGCGGCCGCCGCCACGGTGTAGATCGGGGGGCCCGACCACTGCAGAACATCGCCGGCCAATCCGAACAGCCGGCCTCGCCGTTCGGCCTCCACCATCTGGCCGAGGGTGAAGCCGAGGTCGTCCAGATACTTGATCAGGTCGGCGCGCTCGCGCGGGTTGGCGATTCCGGCGGCCTCCATCGCATCCCAATCGAACACCTGCCCAAGTGTGCCAGCCGTCACGAGCATTAGGGTGACGCCCGTGACCGATGCGTCGGAGTTGCTCAAGGGACCACTGGAAGACCGCCATCGCGAACTCGGAGCGAGTTTCGCCGAGTTCGGCGGCTGGCTGATGCCGGTGTCGTACGCCGGTACCGTCGGCGAGCACAACGCAACCCGCAACGCCGTCGGTCTGTTCGACGTGAGCCACCTGGGTAAGGCACTGGTGCGCGGTCCGGGCGCCGCACAGTTCGTGAACTCCGCACTCACCAACGACCTACGCCGCATCGGTCCGGGCAAGGCGCAATACACGTTGTGCTGCAACGAATCCGGCGGCGTCATCGACGACCTCATCGCCTACTACGTCGACGACGACGAGATCTTCCTGGTACCCAATGCCGCGAACACGGCGGCGGTGGTGGAGGCGCTGCAGGCCGCGGCGCCAGCGGAGCTGACCATCACCAACCTGCACCGCGACTACGCCGTGCTCGCCGTCCAGGGACCCCGCTCCACCGAGGTGCTCAGCGCACTGGGGCTGCCGAGCGAGATGGATTACATGGGCTACGCGGACGCGACGTATTCGGGTGTGCCGGTTCGGGTTTGCCGCACCGGCTACACCGGCGAGCACGGGTATGAACTGCTGCCGCCGTGGGATTCGGCGGGAGTGGTGTTCGACGCGCTGGTGGCGGCGGTCGCTGACGCCGGCGGACAGCCCGCGGGTCTGGGCGCGCGCGACACCCTGCGCACCGAAATGGGATACCCGCTTCATGGTCATGAGCTGTCGCTGGACATCTCACCTCTGCAGGCTCGCTGCGGCTGGGCGATCGGCTGGAAGAAGGACGCGTTCTTCGGCCGTGACGCGCTGCTGGCCGAGAAGGAAGCCGGCCCGCGACGGCTCCTGCGCGGACTACGAACCACTGGCCGCGGGGTGCTGCGAGCAGGGCTGACGGTGCTCGACGGGGACAAGCCGGTGGGCACCACCACGTCGGGCACCTTTTCGCCGACTCTGCAGCTGGGTATCGCGCTGGCCCTCATCGACTCCGACGCCGGAGTGCAGGACGGCCAGCAAATCACCGTCGATGTCCGTGGTCGCGCCGTCGACTGTGAAGTGGTACGTACACCGTTTGTCGACCTGAAAACGCGTTAGCCGCCGATGCGCGTGGCAAAAACCCGTTCGCGCAAGGTTATAGAATCAGCCCCATGACCAGCGGCCCTCTCGAGTTCACGGTGTCACGCGCGGCGAACCCCGCCACCGAGGCCGAGCGGGTAGCGATTCTCGCGGACCCCGGTTTCGGCAAGTACCACACCGACCACATGGTCTCGATCGATTACACGGCGCCGGATTCGGGAGGCAAGGGTTGGCACAACGCGCGCGTCCTCGGATACGGCCCGATCGAGCTGGACCCGTCGGCCATCGTGTTGCACTACGCACAGGAAGTGTTCGAGGGGCTCAAGGCCTACCGGTGGGCCGACGGTTCCGTGGTCGCGTTCCGGGCCGACGCCAACGCTGCCCGGATGCGGTCGTCGGCGCGGCGGCTGGCGATGCCCGAACTCCCGGACGACCTGTTTCTCGAGTCGTTGCGCCAGCTCATCGCCGTCGACAATCAGTGGGTGCCCAGGGCCGGCGGCGAAGAGGCACTTTACTTGCGCCCCTTCATGATCGCCACCGAGCCCGGCCTGGGCGTGCGGCCGGCCAAGGAATACCGCTACCTGTTGATCGGTTCGCCGGCCGGTGCGTATTTCAAGGGCGGCATCAGTCCCGTCACGGTCTGGGTGTCGACCGAGTACGTGCGGGCCAGTCCGGGCGGTACCGGATCCGCCAAATTCGGGGGCAACTACGCGGCCTCGCTGCTCGCCCAGGCGCAGGCCGCCGAGCATGGCTGCGACCAGGTGGTGTGGCTGGACGGAGTGGAACGTCGCTACGTCGAAGAGATGGGTGGGATGAACCTGTTCTTCGTGCTCGGCAGCGGCGGCTCGGCACGGCTGGTCACCCCCGAGCTGTCCGGTTCGCTGCTGCCCGGCATCACCCGAGACTCGTTGTTGCAGTTGGCCATCGACGCCGGCTTCACGGTCGAGGAACGCAAGATCGACATCGAGGAGTGGGAGAAGAAGGCCGCCTCCGGTGAGATCACCGAAGTGTTCGCCTGCGGCACCGCGGCCGTCATCACCCCGGTCTCGCGGGTGAAGTTCGGCGACGGCGAGTTCACCATTGCCGACGGCGAATCCGGCGAGGTGACGATGGCGTTGCGCGACACATTGACCGGGATCCAGCGGGGCACGTTCGCCGACACGCACGGCTGGATGTCCCGACTGGGCTAGTACGCCCTGCCGAGCGTGCGGCCAGCTTCACGCTGGCGCCTCATTGTCAAGTGGTCAGTGCAACATGGCCTAGGCGGCTTGGTGGAGTAGGACGTAAAGGCGCTGGGCGGGGGTGTCGAGGTTGAGGGTGGGGCGGGGTCGGCGATTGAGGGTGTCTTGGATGTGTTTGAGGTCAGCTTTGGTGTAGCCGCTGAGGTCGCTGCCTTTTTGGAACCAAAACCGTAGGAGGCGGTTGGTGTTTTCGTTGCTGCCGCGCTGCCAGGGTGAGTGGGGGTTACAGAAATAGACCGGGGTCCCCAGCTGTAGCTGAATGTCGCGCCAGTTGGCCATTTCGCTGCCTCGGTCCCAGGTGATCGAGCGCCGCAGATGCTCGGGCAATTCTTTCATCGCCTCGATCATTGCGGTGGCGACGGTTTCGGCGCTGCGATCGCCAAGCAGGTGCAGCAAGATAGTGAATCGGGTGCTGCGCTCGACGAGGGTTCCGATAGCGCTGTTGTTGGGCCCCACAATCAGGTCGCCTTCCCAATGACCAGGCACCGCACGGTCGGCGACCTCGGCAGGGCGGTCGCTGATGGTGAATTCCTCACCGCTGCTGTAGACCCCACGGCTGGTGTTGCGACCGCGCGGTTTGCGGCTGGCTCGTTTGGTGGACAGGCATTTGTTGAGGTCAGCGCGCAAACTGCCACGGGTCTGCACATACAAGCATTGGTAGATGGTCTCGTGGCTCACCCTGGCCAGCTTGTCACCAGGATGATCACGAGCCAACACCTCAGCGATGAGCTTGGGGCTCCAACCTTGCTCCATCCAAGCCTCGATGGCCGCGCACAGTGGATGATCAACCAGTTTGAATCCCTTGGGCCGGCGCGCTCGTTCAGCAGCTCGAGCATGCGCCATCAACGCGTGATAATCCCCATCAGGCAAGCTGTTCCGCTCGAACTCACGACCGATCGTAGAGCGATGGCGCCCCAGACGCTGTCCGATCTGAGCAGCGCAGAGCCCTGCATCACGCAACCGCATGATCTCGATGCGTTCCTCGCCGCAGATCCTGCGACCCGGACCTCCCGGCCGCCTTGACCAATCACCTGGGTTTGCTAAACCGCAAGCATTCCTACCGCCATTGACGAGCTGCATCGCCCCAGCATCACGCCACCAAATCCACGCACGCGTTGTCGACACGCCCATCGCCTTGGCGGCACGGTGCACCGGCACACCGCCGCACACCCGATCAAAGAACTCCCGACGCACCCACTTCGAATGCGGATATCCACTCGGCATCGCAACCCCTAAATCCACGGATGTTGCACTGACCGTATGAATCCACCCGCACGAGCGTGAAGCCAGCTTCACGCTCGGCGCGAGCGGACCCGCCGTCAGAAGCGCACCAACCCGGCCAGCGTCACCGCGCACACCGTCGTGGTCAGCTCGATCGTGGCACCCAGCACGTCGCCGGTGATGCCGCCGAATCGGCGCACACAATGCCGCACCAGCACCGCCCCGCAGCACACCGCCAGCGCCGCGGCTGCCGGCCCCTGCCAGGGCCGCGGGCCGACCGGCACCGAGACGGCGAGCAGCACGGCCAGCCACGCCACCACCGCCCACACCGGCTGGGAACCCGCGACCTGGACGCCCAGTGTGCTGCCTTCGGCCGCCGGGACCGACCGCCGGCCGGCCAGCACCGCGCTGACCCGGCCGGCAAACACCGCCAGCACGATCGACGGCGCGCTCAGCGCGGTGAATGCGGCCGCTTGCAGAGCAATCACCAGCACGACGGCCGCAACCCCGAACGGCCCGGACGAGCCGTCCCGCATCACCGCCAGCGCTCGCTGCGGCGGCCCGTAGCAACCCAGCCCGTCGGCCGTGTCCGCGACGCCGTCAATGTGCAGTCCGCGGGTGGCCAGCAGCAGGACGGCCACCGCGAGCAGTCCCGGCAGCGCGCTGGAATGGCCGAACGCCGCCACGGCGCCCCACGTCACGGCCGCCGCCAGTACGCCGAGCGCGGCGCCGACCACCGGCAGCGCGGTCAGCGCACCGCGACCCATCGGGCCGGTCGCGGCGCCCGGAACCGGCAGCACGGTACCGAAGGCGAAAGCTGTTGTCAGTGAACGGATCACGCGGGGTCCGGCGGAGTGATCGCACCCGACACCCCGGCCTCGGTGAACGTCGACATCGAGGACAGGGTGGCGACCGCGGCCCGCAGCACCGGCAGTGCCACCGCGGCCCCGGTGCCCTCACCCAACCGCATGCGCAGGTCCACAATCGGCTCCAAGTCCAGGGCCGCCAGTGCCAGCGAGTGGCCGGGCTCGGTGGACCGGTGGCCGGCCTGCCACCACTGCCGTGCGCCCGGTGCCAGCCGTTCGGCGACCAGCGCCGCGGCCGTCACCGCCATGCCGTCCAGCAACACCGGCGTGCGCCGGATCGCGGCCTGCGCACAGAAGCCGGCCATCGCAGCAAAGTCCGCCCCGCCGCAGCTCCGCAGCAACGCCACCGGGTCGCCGGCGATCGGCTGCGCCCGGTACAGGGCGTCGCGGACCGCAGCCGTTTTGCGTGACCAGGCGGCGTCGTCGATCCCGGTCCCGAAACCGATCACCGCGACCGGTTCGGTGTTGGTCAGCGCCGCCACCAGGACCGCGGCCGGAGTGGTGTTGCCGATGCCCATGTCGCCGGCGATGAGCAGGTCGGCGCCGGCGTCGACCTCGTCGTCGGCGATCTGCTGCCCGGCCACGATCGCCCGCGCCGTCTCGTCTTCGGACAGCGCGTCCTCGACCGCGATGTCGCCGCTGCCGCGACGGACCTTGTCGCTGAACTTGGCCCCGAAGTTTTCCGAGGCCCCGATCAGATGCTCCTCGCAGTCCACGGCCAGGTCGACCACCCGCACCGTGACGCCGGCGACGTCAGCCAGCGCATTGATCGCCGCTCCGCCGGCCGCGATGTTGGCGACCATCTGCGCGGTCACCTCGGGCGGATACGCCGACACCCCGGACCGGGCCACACCGTGGTCGCCGGCGAAGACCACCACCCGCGCCCGGTCGAACTGCCGCGGCGGGCACTGGCCCTGACAGGCCGCGACCCAGACTGACAGGTCCTCGAGGCGGCCCAGCGCGCCCCGGGGCTTGGTCAACGTGTCCTGTCGGGCGCGGGCCGCGGCCTCGGCGTCCGCGTCGGGCGCCGAGACCGGCGCGAACCCGATCATGCCGGCGCCTTGATCATCAGCGGCTGCCCGGCGACCACCAGCACCACCTGCTCGCACAGGTCCGCGACCCGCTGGTTGAGGCTGCCCAGCTCGTCGGCGAACCGGCGCCCGGCTGCGGTGGCGGGCACGACCGTCAGCCCCACTTCCGGACTGACCAGCATCAGCGTCGACTCGAACGCGCGCACCGCGCGCAGCAGCTGTGCCACCGGTTCGTCCACGGAGCCGCCGTCCCAGCCCCGGTGGCGATCCAGCGCGCCGGTCAGCCAGGTGCCCAGGTCGTCGACCAGGGTCGGGACCGAGGGGGGCTGTTGCAGAACGCGGGCGACGTCGCCGGTCTCCTCCGTCGTCCAGTGCCCGGGACGACGGTCGCGATGCCTGGCGATCCGCGCCATCCAGTCCGGGTCGGCCCGGTCCAGCGAGCCCGCGGCTAGATAGCGGACCGGTTGATCTGGTGCCAGCGCGTTAGCGATTGCGTCCTCCGCCCATCGGGACTTGCCCGACCTGATGCCGCCGAGTACCAGCGTGCGCACGTCAGATCAACTGGTCATTCGACACGGGCACCACGTTCGACCTGGGGTCGGGGAGCGCGCATCCGGCGCATCTGCGAGGCGCGACCAGCAGCGTAAATGCCTAGCTTCCAATGGCTTTCGGTATTCTTCGGGAATTTCGCGTCCACCAGCCGGCCCACTTTGCGGCCCAGGATGATCCCGTCGAGGGTCATCAGCGCCATCAGCGCCAGCATGATCGGCGACATGTAGAACTGCAGCTGCGGCAACGCGAACATGAACGCGAGCAACGCCAGGGCCGACGGCATGAACAGGCCGAGCACATTGCGCCGGGCATCCACCACATCCCGGACGTAGCGGCGGACCGGACCCTGGTCACGCGGCAGCAGGTAGCCCTCTTCGCCGGCCATCATCCGCTCCCGGCGATCCGACATCTTGGCCCGGCCGGCCAGGCGATCGGCGCGGCGTTCCTCCCGGCTGAGCTTCGGCCTGGCCATTGACTTGCGTCGGGCCCGCGCCTCGGACGCCGTCATCGGCGCCGGGGCGACCGGACCCTTCCGGCCGCGAGCTTCGTTGCGCTTGGGTGTGGGACGGCCCTTGGGGCCGGTCCGCCCCCCACGAGCCGCCGTCTCCGCCGCCACGGATCCCTGGTCCGGCGCGGCCGGCGCGTCGTCGCCCTCGTCATGATCGTTGTTGCGGCCCAGCAGCTTCACAGTCGTCAGGTTACTTCGCTTGTGTGAGCCTGCTTAATTGCGGCTGTATTGCGTACGGCGAACAGCGTGTACACCTACGCTGGCCTGTGATGAACGGGGCGCAGGCGGGGGGTGGTGCTGCCGGTGGCTTCGGGCCCGGCAGGCTGCAGCTGCCCGCTATGCGGGTGTTGGTGGCGCCGGACTGCTACGGCGACAGCCTGTCCGCGGTGGAGGCAGCGGCCGCAATCGCCACCGGCTGGACCCGGTCGCGCCCCGGCGACTCCTTCATCGTCGCGCCGCAATCAGACGGCGGCCCCGGCTTCGTCGAGGTGCTGGCCAGCCGGATCGGGGGATTGCGCAGGCTGCGCGTGTCCGGACCGCTGGAGGCCGAGGTCGACGCCCAGTGGGTGTACGACGAGCGGTCCCGGACGGCGTACCTGGAATGTGCCCAGGCCTGCGGCCTGGCGCTGCTGGAGGGCCCGCCGACGCCGGAGACCGCGATGGCCGCCCACAGCAGGGGCGTCGGACAACTCATCGCCGCCGCGTTGAAAGCCGGCGCGGTACGCATCGTGGTCGGCCTGGGCGGCAGCGCCTGTAGCGACGGTGGTCAGGGGATGATCCACGAGCTGGGCGGCCTCGATACCGCCCGCCAATGGCTGGCCGGGATCGATGTGATCGCGGCCTCGGACGTGGAATATCCGCTGCTCGGACCCTGGGGCGCGGCCCGGGTGTTCGCGCCGCAGAAAGGTGCCGACGCGGCGACGGTCGCCAAGCTGGAAGAACGCCTGGAAGCGTGGGCGCAGGTGCTGGACACCGTCGCGGGACGCGACGTGAGCGCCGAGCCGGGCGCGGGTGCCGCCGGCGGGATCGGGGCCGGCCTGCTCGCGCTGGGCGGCCGGTGCGAATCCGGCGCGGCGATCTTCGCCGAACTGACCAACTTCGACGATGATCTCGAAGACGCGGACATGATCGTCACTGGTGAGGGCCACTTCGACGAACAGTCGCTGCACGGAAAGGTGGTCGGCGAAATCGCGGCCGCGGCCCGCCCCCTCGGTATCCCGGTGATCGTGCTGGCCGGGCAGGTGTCGGTGGACAAGTCCACCACCCGGGTGTCCGGCATCATGTCCGCCCTGGCGATGAGCGAATACGCGGGCTCGGTGCGGCTGGCACTGGCTGACGCGGCCAATCAGCTGATGGGACTGGCCTCCGAGACTGCGGCGCGACTCGGGAATAGCGGCCCGCCGGGGTACCGTTGACGTAGTGGGTTCCCATGAGCAGGCCCCAGACTTACACCTGGCTTAAAGCTGGGTAGGCCCACCCGACAATGAGCATGTAGGAGAAGCAATGACGGTGCAGAACGAGCCGACCGCCGCGACCCACGGCGTGATCCTGACCGAGGCCGCTGCTGCGAAGGCGAAGTCCCTGCTGGACCAGGAGGGACGTGACGACCTGGCGCTGCGCATCGCCGTGCAGCCGGGCGGATGTGCCGGCCTGCGTTACAACCTGTTCTTCGACGACCGGAGCCTGGACGGCGACCTGACCGTGGAGTTCGGCGGGGTAACGCTGACGGTGGACCGGATGAGCGCCCCCTACGTCGAGGGTGCGTCGATCGACTTCGTCGACACCATCGAGAAGCAGGGCTTCACCATCGACAACCCGAACGCCACCGGTTCGTGCGCGTGCGGGGACTCGTTCAACTAATACTGCCCCGCGGTGCGCAGCACGTAGGAGCACACCAGGATCTGCCCACGCTGGAACAACAGCTGGGCGATGCCCTGAACCTGGCCTCGTGACGGGCCGCCGGCGGCAGGTGTCGCTTGCATGCTGAACAGCACCTGCGCCTGGTACTGCGAGAGGTAGACGATCTTGTCGATCCCCGTCACCTGGACCTCGGAGAACTGTTTGCGGAACGCGTCGCTGCTGAGTTTGGCCAGGGCCTGATCCGAGCGCTTGTCCTTGACGGCGTCGTAGAGGCCGCAGAGCGTGTTGCGCATGATGTTGTCAATGTCTTTGTGCGCCAGCGCATTGAGATAACTCTGGATCGAGGTCTTGGCCGAGGTCTCCGACACGGCGCTGCCGGTGTTGGCACCGTTGGTGCGCACTCCGAACACGATGGCGGTGGTCAGCGCCGCGACCAGGGCAACAGCCAGCAATAGACCGATGAGCAGGCGTTTGTGCGAGCGCTTCGGGGTCTGGGGCGGCGGACCGGGGTAGCCGGCCGGTGGGCCGCCGGCATTGCCGGGCCCGAAACCCGGTTCACTGTGCGGAAAATCCACCGTTCCGGACGCGTTCTGCCCGGCCTCGGGATAGGGCTGGGGCTGCTGCGGCCCATCGGCACCCACGGCAGGGTTCGGCGGGTGCGGACCGGCCATCGTTGTTCTCCTACGCTGGGGGACGATGCGACGAGCGGGTTGCCGTCCGAATGTCCAGCCGCGGCAACCGGGTGAGTCTCTAGGCAGGCTAGCGCAAGGGGTGCGGGCCGCCTCGGACGTCGGCAGCGTTCGTCGCCGGCTGACGTTCGTGAGAGGCTAGACGACTGACAAACGAAGGGTGGATTTTTCGTGACCATCGCGGTGACCGGTTCGATTGCGACAGATCATCTGATGCGCTTTCCCGGCAAGTTTTCTGAGCAACTGCTGCCTGAGCACCTGCACAAGGTGTCGCTGAGCTTCCTGGTCGACGACCTGGTGGTGCATCGCGGGGGAGTGGCCGGCAACATGGCCTTCGCCATCGGCGTGCTGGGTGGTGACGTTGCGCTGGTCGGCGCCGCCGGCGGCGACTTCGCCGACTACCGCGACTGGCTGAAATCCCACGGGGTCAACTGCGACCACGTCCTGCTCTCCGACACGGCGCACACCGCGCGGTTCACCTGCACCACGGACGTCGACATGGCCCAGATCGCGTCGTTCTACCCCGGCGCCATGTCCGAGGCCCGCGACATCAAGCTGGCCGACGTGGTTTCGGCGATCGGCACACCCGAGCTGGTGATCGTCGGCGCCAACGACCCCGAGGCGATGTTCTTGCACACCGAGGAGTGCCGCAAACTCGGGCTGGCCTTCGCCGCCGACCCCTCCCAGCAACTGGCCCGCTTGTCGGGTGAGGAGATCAAGCAGCTCATCGACGGCGCCGCCATCCTGTTCACCAACGACTACGAGTGGGACCTGCTGCTGTCCAAGACCGGCTGGACCGAGGCCCACGTGATGGCCCAGGTGGACCTGCGGGTGACCACCCTGGGCGCTGACGGTGTCGACATCTTCGAACGCGACGGCGCCAAGGTGCACGTCGGCGTGGTCCCGGAAACCAGCCAGACCGACCCCACCGGTGTCGGCGACGCGTTCCGGGCCGGTTTCCTGACCGGACGCAGCGCCGGCCTGAGCCTGGAGCGGTCGGCGCAGCTCGGGTCATTGGTCGCGGTGCTGGTGCTGGAGTCCACCGGGACCCAGAACTGGGAGTGGGACCGTGCCGGTGCCACCGCGCGGCTGGCCGGCGCCTACGGCGACGAGGCAGCGTCCGAGATCGCCGCAGTACTCGCCTGAGTCCAGCGATCTGACTCCCGCGCGCGAGCTACAGCTCGACCGGGTAGACCGGTTCGCTGATCTGCGGTACGACGCTGTGCTCGACGAAGATCGCGTGCCACAGCATGAAGATCAGCATCGTCCACAGCCGACGGCTGTGGTCGCTGGTGCCCACCCGGTGTTCATCGAGCATCCGGCGGACCGCGGCCAGGTCGACGAGGTGGCCGGCCTGCGACTTGTCGACCATCTCGTAGGCCCATTCCAGCAGCTCCCCGGCGCGCAGCCAGTGCCGGATCGGCACCGGGAACCCGAGCTTGGGGCGGTTGAGCACGTGTGCGGGCACGATGGGCTCCAGCGCGCGCCGCAGCGCGTACTTCGTGGTGGTGCGGGTGATCTTGGCCTGATAGGGCAGCCGCGAGGCCACCGCGAACACTTCGGGGTCCAGGAACGGCACCCGCAGCTCCAGCGAGTTGGCCATCGTCATCTTGTCGGCCTTGACCAGGATGTCGCCGCGCAGCCAGGTGAACAGGTCGATGTGCTGCATCCGCGCGACGGGGTCCCAGCCCGCGGACTCGGCGTACACCGGCGCCGTGACGTCGGTGTGGGTCCAGTCCTCCCGAAACCGGGGCAGCACGTCGCGCAGCTGCGCGTCGGAGAAGCTGCGGGCGTTGCCGTAGTAGCGCTCTTCGAGCGTCAGCGAACCCCGGTGCAGCAGGCTCTTGCCGCGCATCCCTTCCGGCAGCGGCTTGGACACCCTGCCCATCGACCGTCGCACCGACCGGGGCAGGTAGTCGAACGGTTTGAGCGACAGCGGCTCGCGGTAGATCGTGTAGCCCCCGAACAGCTCGTCGGCGCCTTCACCCGACAGCACCACCTTGACGTGCTTGCGCGCCTCACGGGCGACGAAGAACAGCGGCACCAGCGCCGGGTCGGCGACCGGCTCGTCGAGGTACCAGACGATCTCGGGCAGCGCGCCCACGAATTCCTCGGCGCTGACCACCTTGGCGATGTGACGCGCGCCGATCGCCTCCGCGGATGCCACCGCGACATCGAGCTCGGAGAAGCCCTCCCGCTCGAAGCCGGTGGTGAACGTGATCAGGCGCGGATTGTGCCGGATCGCCAGCGCCGCGATGGCCGTGGAATCGATGCCGCCGGACAGAAACGACCCGACGGTGACATCGGCGCGCATGTGCTTGGCGACCGAATCCTCCAGGACCGCGGTGATCTCGTCGTAGCGGGCTTGTTCGGTGCCCGACGTGATCGGCACCGCGGCGAACCGCGGAACGAAATAGCGTGTGACCACCGGAGCTGAACCAGGCCGGATCCGGGCGTAGCAGCCCGATTCCAGCCGGCGCACGCCGCGGTGCAGCGTCTCGGGTTCGGGCACGTACTGCAGGACGGTGTAGTGCTGCACCGCGCGTTCGTCGATCCCGGAGCCTCCGGTGTCGAAGCCGATCAGGTCCGCGAGGTCCAGCAGGCACTTCTTCTCGCTGGCCACCGCGGTGCCGCCGGCGCCGGTCGCCATGAACAGCGGCTTGATGCCGAACGGGTCGCGAGCGCAGAACAACTCCCGCGTGACGGTGTCCCACAGCGCGAACGCGAACATGCCGCGCAACCGCTTGAGCAGGTCGGTGCCCCAATGGTGAAAGCCCGCGACGATGGCTTCCCCGTCGCCATCGGTGGCGAACACGACGCCGTGCTCGGCGCGCAGTTCCTCGCGCAGTTCCAGGTAGTTGTAGATCTCGCCGTTGAACACCAGTACGTAGCGTCCAGGCACCTCCGGCGGGCCCCAGCGCAGCGGTTGATGGGAATGCGCGATGTCGATGATGGAGAGCCGGTTGAAGCCGAAGACCACCGAACCGTCCGCGTCAGGGTCGGCCCAGGTGCCCGGTTCGTCGGGTCCGCGATGGCGCATCAGGTGCGACGCACGAGCGATCGCACCGTCGGCCTCGGCGGCATGCGCTGCCGCGGCATCGGCTCCGGCAGGGCCGTCCGGGCCCGGGGGAGCGGCGACAAAGGCCAACAATCCACACACGGCGCCCCAGTATGCCGCAGTCCCGGAGACCGTGTCGGATCGCCGTGCGCCCCGTGCCCGGCGGGTCGCGGTGACCAGGCAGTCGCCCCTCGAAGCGGCGTGGTCTACGCTGCGTAGTATTCGACATCCGAGTTAGCCGATTCGGCGAAAGCCAATCGGCCCAGCTTGCGATACAGGAGGCGTCAACGTGGCACGTCGCGGGCACGATAGTTCGCAGAGCTTGTCGCAGAGCAGGTCTCGGCACCGTTCCGGAAAGGGACGGGGCCTGTCCCGTCGTCTCCGCCCGGTCGCGATGGCCGTGACGCTGGGCGTGCTGGCGGTCACCCTGAGCGGATGCTCGTGGGAGGACGCGCTCGCGCTCGGCTGGCCGAAGGGCATCACCCACGAAGGCCACGTCAACCGCGAATTGTGGATCGGCGCCGTCATCGCGTCGCTGGTCGTCGGCGTCATCGTGTGG
The DNA here is from genome assembly GCF_003614435.1 of Mycobacterium paragordonae. NCBI lineage: Bacteria > Bacillati > Actinomycetota > Actinomycetes > Mycobacteriales > Mycobacteriaceae > Mycobacterium > Mycobacterium paragordonae. Next base: position 4,005,553 of record NZ_CP025546.1, on the reverse strand, counting down.
GCGCTCATCTTCTGGGCCTGCACCTTCCACCGGAAGAAGAAGGGCGACGACGAGTTCCCGCGGCAGTTCGGCTACAACATGCCGTTGGAGCTGGTGCTGACCGTCACACCGTTCCTGATCATCTCGGTGTTGTTCTACTTCACGGTCGTGGTGCAGGAGAAGATGCTGCACCTGGCCAAGGATCCCGAAGTCGTCATCGACATCACCTCGTTCCAGTGGAACTGGAAGTTCGGCTACCAGCGCGTGGCCTTCAAGGACGGGACGTTCAACTACGAGGGCGCCGACGAGGCCAAGAAGAAGGCGATGACCTCCAAGCCGGAGGGCAAGGACCGCCACGGTGAGGAACTCGTCGGACCGATCCGCGGTCTCAACACCGAGGACCGGACCTACCTCAACTTCGACAAGGTCGAGATTCTGGGCACCAGCACCGAGATCCCGGTCCTGGTGTTGCCCGCCCACAAGCGCATCGAGTTCCAGATGGCGTCGGCCGACGTGATCCACGACTGGTGGGTGCCGGAATTCCTGTTCAAGCGCGACGTGATACCCAACCCCGAGGCGAACCACTCGGAGAACCGCTTCCAGGTTGAGGAGATCACCCAGACCGGCGCGTTCGTCGGCCACTGCGCCGAACTGTGCGGCACGTACCACGCGATGATGAACTTCGAGGTGCGGGTGGTGGAGCCCAACGACTTCGTGGCCTTCCTGCAGCAGCGCATCGCCGGCAAGACGAATGCCGAAGCGTTGCAGGCGATCAACCAGCCACCACTGGCGACCACCACCCATCCGTTCGAAACCCGCCGCGGCGAATTGGCCCCGAGCCCAAGAGGTTAGGACAACTCATGCATATCGAAGCCAGGTTGTTCGAGTTCATCGCCGCCTTCTTCGTCTTGGTGACGGTGCTGTACGCGATCCTGACCGCAATCTTCGCGAACGGTGGGGTCGAGTGGGCCGGTACCACGGCGCTCGCGCTGACCGGCGGACTGGCGCTGATTGTCGCCACCTTCTTCCGGTTCGTGGCACGCCGCCTCGACACCCGTCCCGAAGACTACGAAGGCGCTGAGATCAGCGACGGCGCAGGGGAATTGGGGTTCTTCAGCCCGCACAGCTGGTGGCCGATCTTGATCGCGCTGTCCGGATCGGTGTGTGCGGTCGGCATCGCGCTGTGGCTGCCGTGGCTGATCGTTGCGGGCGTCGTTTTCATCCTGTCGTCGGCGGCCGGGCTCGTCTTCGAGTACTACGTCGGACCCGAAAAACACTGAGTGGGACCCGATACACACTGAGTCGGACCCGATACACACTGATTGCCCCGGAAAAGGTCACAATCTGGTCACCAGTTGACCGATGGGCAGTTTGCCGTGGGACCTCTGCACCGGCCGGTTGGGTAGGGTTTGCCGGGGCACGATGAGTTTTCACGGAGTGCACGGACGCAGCCGCGGAGCCCCGCGCGCTGGCTGGGCAGTTGGACAGGGTAGGCAGACATGAGCGGGCCGAATCCGCCGGGACGGGATCCTGACGAACCCGACCTTGCCAGCGAGCCTGCCGAACCGGACCTTGCCAGCGAGCCTGCCGAGCCGGGATCCGACAGCGATGAGTTCGGCCACGCCGATGGCCTGGAGCCCCTCGACGGCGGCGAGGTCGAACCGGCGGCAGAGACCGACGCCTACTCCCGGGCCTACTCAGCGCCCGAGTCCGAGCTGTTCAGCAGCCCGTACATGCCGGGGGATCTGGCGCTGTACGACTACGACAGCTACGACGACGCCGACCGTGACGACGACCGTTCCCCGCGTTGGCCGTGGGTCGTCGGGGTGGCCGCGATCCTGGCGGCGATCTCGCTGGTAGTGGCGGTATCGCTGCTGGTGACGCGCACGGGGACCAGCCAGCTCGCCAACCCCGCGACCACCACCACCTCGTCGTCGCCGCCGGTGCAGGACCAGATCACCACCACCAAGCCGCCGCCCTCATCAGAGCCGCCACCCCCGTCCTCCGAGCCGCCACCGCCACCCCCGCCGCCCGAAACGCCACCTCCAACGGAGACGCAGACAGTAACCGTGACGCCCCCGCCGCCACCACCGCCACCGCCGCCGTCGACCACTGCCGCGCCGCCTCCGCCGAGCAGCACCGCCGCCGCGGTGCCACCCCCGGCGACCACGACGCCGGCCGGCCCGCGGCAGGTCACCTATTCGGTGACCGGCACCAAGGCCCCCGGTGACATCATCTCGGTCACCTACGTCGACGCGTCGGGCCGGCGCCGGACGCAGCACAACGTATACATCCCGTGGTCGATGACCGTCACACCGATCTCGCAGTCGGACGTGGGTTCAGTGGAGGCGTCCAGCCTCTTCCGCGTCAGCAGACTCAACTGCTCGATCATCACCAGTGACGGGACGGTGTTGTCCTCCAACACCAACGACGCAGCGCAGACGAGCTGTTGATGGTCGGCAGGTATTCGTCGTACCGGCGTGGGCCGGACCCTGTCGTCAATCCGAACATCATCGACCGCGTCATGATCGGCGCCTGCGCCGCGATCTGGCTGGTGCTGGTGGGTGTCAGCGTCGCGGCCGCGGTCGCGCTGGCGGACCTAGGCCGTGGCTTCCACAAGATGGCGCGCACCCCACACACCACCTGGGTGCTTTACGCGGTCATCGTCGTCTCCGCGCTGATCATCGCCGGAGCTGTCCCGGTGTTGTTGCGGGCCCGCCGGATGACGCAGAGCGAGCCGGTGGTGCGCTCTCGTGCCCTGCAGGGCGGTGCCGTCAGACCGATCAAGCAGGCCGGACGGTCCGGTTCCCGCATCCCGATCGAGCAGTCACGCCGCGAGCAGGTCAAAGCCTATGGCGCACTTGACGAATGGTCCGGCGAGGTGGTGGACCGCATTTGGCTGCGCGGGGCACTGGCGCTGACCAGCGCTATCGGGACGTCGCTGATCGCCGTCGCGGTGGCGACCTACCTGATGGCTGCTGGGCACGACGGCGCGTCGTGGGTCAGCTACGGGTTCGCGGGCGTGATCGCCGCGGGTCTGCCGGCGATTGAAATTCTCTATGTGCGCCAGCTGCGCCGTGGCCAGGTAGCGCACTGAGTTCTTGCGCTTCTGTTGTGGCGCCGCCGTCCCGGCCAATTTGTTCGAGTGTGCGTCGACTGCTTTGAGTGTGCGGTGAGGATGGGTTTCTCGCGCCGTGGAGACCGCTGCAGGCGCACACTCGAAGCGCCGAACGCACAGTGGGACAAAGCAAAGCCGTCTGACAAAGCAAAGCCGCCGCCCCCGAAGGGACGGCGGCTCAGCGCTTCGCTGCGGCTTCCTAGTGGTGCCCGCCGTTGGAGGACCCGTTGGACCCATTGGAGCCGTTGGAGGAGCCGTTAGAGCCCTCCTGGTGCTCCCGCAGGGCGGTCAGGGCACGGACTTCGGAGACGTGTCCCGCCTCGCGCAGTGCCGCGTCCTCCGAGGCCGGGTCCGCGAACAGGAAGCTGCCGCTACCGGGTGAGCCGGCCGAGCCCAGCTTGTTCATCTTCTTGGGCAGTGCCGCGCCCTGGTACTCCAGCGGGAGCGGGTGGCCGTGGTCGTCGACCGGTCCCAGCGGCTGGTGCAGCTCGATGTAGGCACCGTGCGGCAGTCGCTTGATGATGCCCGTCTCGACGCCGTGCTCGAGCACCGAACGGTCACTGCGCTGCAGACCCACGGCCCACCGGTAGGCGATGAAGTAGACCAGCGGCGGCAGGATCACCATGCCGATACGCCCGATCCAGGTCGTCGCATTCAGCGAGATGTGGAACTTGAACGCGATGATGTCGTTCATCGCGCACAGCGTCAGCACCATGTAGAAGGTGATCGCCATCGAGCCGATCGCGGTGCGCACCGGAGCGTCCCGCGGCCGCACCAGCAGGTTGTGGTGGGCGTAGTCCTTAGTGAACCGCTTCTCCAGGAACGGGTAGACGACCAGCAGCCCGAAGACCAGGCCCATGATGATCGCGACCCATACGACGGCCGGAATGGTGTGGTGCCAGAAGTAGAACTCCCATGGCGGCCAGATACGGGCCAGGCCTTCCGTCCACATCATGTAGAAGTCCGGCTGCGAGCCCGCCGACACCTGAGAAGGCTTGTAGGGGCCCAGGTTCCAGATCGGGTTGATCTGCAGCAGCCCGCCCATCAGGCCCAGCACACCGACGATGCAGGCGAAGAAGGCGCCGGACTTGACAGCGAAGGTCGGCATGACGCGCACGCCGACGACGTTGTGTTCGGTGCGGCCCGGTCCGGGGAACTGGGTGTGCTTCTGGAACCACACCAGCGCCATGTGCGCGCCGATCAGGGCCAGGATGATGCCCGGGATCAGCAGGATGTGCAGCGCGTAGAGCCGGGGGATCAGGATGGTGCCCGGGAAGTCCCCGCCGAACAGCGCCCAGTGCAGCCAGGTGCCGATGATCGGCATGCCCAGCGTGATCGATGAGAGCGCCGCGCGCAGGCCGATACCGGAGAGCAGGTCGTCGGGCAGGGAGTAGCCGAAGTAGCCCTCGAACATCGACAGGATCAGCAGCAGCGACCCGATCACCCAGTTGGCCTCACGGGGCCGCCGGAACGCGCCGGTGAAGAAGATGCGCGCCAGGTGCACCATGATCGACGCCGAGAACATCAGCGCGGCCCAGTGGTGGATCTGGCGGACGAACAACCCGCCCCGCACCTCGAAGGAGATGTTCAGCGCCGTCTCGTAGGCCCGCGACATCTCCACGCCGCGCAGCGGCTGATAGACGCCGTTGTAGGTCACCTCGGCCATCGACGGGTCGAAGAACAAGGTCAGGTACACGCCGGTGATCAGCAGCACGATGAAGCTGTAGAGCGCGATCTCACCCAGCAGGAACGACCAGTGCGTCGGGAACACCTTGTTCAGCTGACGACGCACCGCCGCCGACGGGTGGTACCGGGAATCCACGGCCTCGCCCTGGCCGGCCAGGACATCGCCGATTTTCGGGGGTTTCAGATTAGGACTCATGTTGTTGTGCGCTCCCAGAATGCCGGTCCCACGGGTTCGATGAAGTCACCGCTGGCGACGAAATACCCGTCGGAGTCGATTGTGATGGGCAGCTGAGCCAACGCACGGGCCGCCGGGCCGAAGATCGGCTTGGCGAAGTGCAATGCGTCGAACTGCGACTGGTGACACGGGCACAGAATTCGGTAGGTCTGTTGTTCGTAAAGCGATGCGGGGCAACCCAAGTGCGAGCATACCTTCGTGTAGGCGAAGAACTCGCCGAAGTTGAAGCTCTCCTGGCCCTGACGCTTGACCACCTTGTCCACATCGCCGGGCTTGATGCGGATGAGCATCACCGGGTTGCGGACGCCCAGCGAGATCGCCGACAACTTCTCGTGCGACTCGACGGTGGTGCCGTCGCCGTCGGACTCGCGCCAGGGGAAGACCGTCTCCATGCCGCCGGCGTCCATGTCCTCGGGACGCATCTTGGTGTAGGGAGGCCCGTCGTGGGCCCCGGTGGCCCGCGCCAGGTAGATTGTCTCGCCCTTGAAGCGGGGAGTCCAACCCGACGTCCACAGCACCGCCTTCATCCCCTCGGCGGTGGGAACGACCGGCTTCCACGGGTTCTTGATCAGGCCGCCGGCAAACGCGACCAGGGTGCCCAGGCCGAACGCGCCCAGGCCGATCCCCAACGACGCGCCGATCAGCTTGCGCCGTCCGACCGTCGAGCCCTCGTAGGCGTCGGCGAGGTTGGCCACCACCGTCTTGCGGTCGATCTCCCGGGAGGCGCCGTCGTGGCGGTCCTGAATCGTAATCTCTTCGGGGATAAAGCGTTTCTGCAGCAGGACCGCGCCGATGGCGATCGACAGGATCGACATCCCGAAGGTGAAGCCGTACAGCGGGGTGGCCAGCGAGTACAGGAAATTGCCGGAGCTGCCGTTCGGCTTGTACTCCCACGGCCAGAACAGGAAGACCAGCAGCAGAGCCAGCCCGAAGAAGCCGCCCAGCAAAAGCCAGGAGGCGACGCCGCGAGCGGCGCGCTTCTCGGCCTTGGTGCCCTCGACCGGCCAGCGCGGTTCCTTGTAGACGATCTGGACGCCGTCGATCTTGCTGCCGAGTGCGAGCAGTTCCTCGCGGGACATGCCGGCCAGCGCCGCGTCGTCGGGCTCCGTCTGGCCCGCGTGCGTGCTGGTGTCGGTGTCGGAACCGGTCTTCGCGGTTTGTGTCACTTCCGGCTCATCGCTCATGATCGCGCCCCAATCCACAGTGCCAGCCCGATGGCGGCGACCATGCCGATGATCCATGCCGCCATGCCCTCGGGCGCGGGTCCGAATCCACCCAGTCCGTAACCGCCCGGGGAGCGTTCCTCGGCCGCGGTCCGCACGTAGGCGATGATGTCTTTCTTCGACTCGAAGGACAGCTGGCGGTCGGCGAACTTCGGCATGTTCTGCGGGCCGGTCAGCATCGCGGCGAGAATCTGCTGCTCGTTGGCCTCACCCAGGTCGGGTGCGTACTTGCCGGACGACAGTGCGCCGCCCTTACCGGTGAAGTTGTGGCAAGACGCGCAGTTGAGCCGGAACAGGTCGCCGCCGCGACCCAGGTCCGAGCCGCGCAGCGACTGCATCGCCAGGCTGCCGTCCGGGTTGCGCACGACGGTGGGGCCGCCACCGTTGGCCTGCACGTAGGCGCCGATGGCGTCGACCTGCGCCTCGTCGAAGATCGGTTCCTTGCGCGGTGCCTGAGCCTCGCCGCGCATGGCGGGCATCCGGCCGGTCGACACCTGGAAGTAGACGGCCGCCTCGCCGACGCCGATCAGGCTGGGCCCGTGATCGGGCACCCCCTGCAGGTTGGCGCCGTGGCACGACACGCACGACGTGTCGAAGAGCTGCTTGCCGGTCCGCAGCAACGCCGAGCCGGACTCGTCGGCGACCGCGACCTGCGGTGTCGGCGTCAGCACGGCCGCCAGCCCACCGGCGATGGTGAGAGCGATCAGCAGCAACAGCCCACCGGACAGCCGACGGTGCAGACGCCGCCTGGACCGGTCGCTCTTACCGGCACCGAATCGGGTGAACCCCATTTTCTTCAACCGAGCACTCCTGTTCATTGGTGTATTCGGAGCCGCGGGCTCATCGGATGAAATAGATCACGGCGAACAGCGCGATCCACACGATGTCAACGAAGTGCCAGTAGTACGAGACGACGATGCTGGCGGTGGCCTGCGCCGGAGTGAACTTACTCATCGTGGTGCGGACCAGCAGGAAAATGAACGCGATCAGACCGCCCGTGACGTGCAGACCGTGGAAGCCGGTGGCCAGGTAGAACACGCTGCCGTAGGCGCTGCTGGGGATGGTCGTTCCGTGCGTCACCAGGTGCACGTACTCATACGCCTGGCCGCAGATGAAGAACAGCCCCATCAGGAAGGTGATCACGTACCAGCGCCGCAGGCCGAAAACGTCGCCGCGTTCGGCCGCGAACACGCCCATCTGGCAGGTGAACGACGACGCGATCAGCACCAGTGTCACCGGCACGGCCTGATACAGATTCAGCTCGGTCGGCGGCGGCGGCCAGTTCCCGCCGGCCTGCGCTCGCGCCGTGAAGTAGAACGCGAACAGGCCAGCAAAGAACATGAGTTCGCTGGAAAGCCACACTATGGTGCCAACACTGACCATATTGGGCCGATTCAGCGAATGCACTCGCGACGTAATCGCAGTACCCGAGGTCCCTACAGCACTCGTCACATCCGCAAGTATGACGCTTTGTAGTTGTCGAAGACTACCCGGGTCACAAATTTCTGAGATTTCGTGTCGCGCGGGCTCTTCGGTGCTCTGGGGCGCGCGGTTGGGAGCAGGGGATTCTCGTGGGACCATCGGCGACGTGGCTGCGTCGTCTGAGGATCGTTCGTCCGCCGCGCCGTCGTGGCCGCGGGTGCTGGGGCGCCTGACTGACCGGCAGGACCTGCTGCGCGGTCAGGCCGCCTGGGCGATGGACCAGATCATGGCCGGCGCGGCGCAGCCGGCCCAGATCGCGGCGTTCGCGGTGGCGATGAAGATGAAGGGCCCGACGTCCGACGAAGTGGGCGAACTGGCCGGCGTGATGCTCGACCACGCCCGTCCGATGCCGCTCGGAGCGATCCCCGACGACGCGGTCGACGTCGTCGGCACCGGCGGCGACGGGGTGAACACGGTCAACCTGTCCACCATGGCCTCGATCGTGGTGGCGGCCGCGGGCGTACCGGTGGTCAAGCACGGCAACCGGGCGGCGTCCTCGTTGTCCGGCGGCGCCGACACCCTCGAGGCGCTCGGGGTGCGCATCGACCTGGGGCCCGAAGAGGTCGCCCGCAGCCTCGCCGAGCTCGGCATTGGCTTTTGCTTCGCGCCCCAGTTTCACCCGTCCTACCGCCATACGTCGGTGGTGCGCCGCGAGATCGGGGTGCCGACGGTGTTCAATCTCCTTGGGCCGCTGACCAATCCGGCTCGACCGCGGGCGGGGCTGATCGGCTGTGCGTTCGCTGAGCTGGCGGAGGTGATGGCCGGTGTGTTTGCTGCACGCCGGTCCAGTGTGCTGGTGGTGCACGGCGACGACGGTCTCGACGAGCTCACCACCACCACCACGAGCACCATCTGGCGGGTGCAGGCCGGCACCGTCGACAAGCTCAAGTTCGATCCCGCCGGATTCGGGTTCGCGCGCGCCGAGCTCGACGAGCTGCGCGGCGGTGACGCCACGGCCAACGCCGCCGAGGTGCGCGCCGTGCTGGCCGGCGCCCAGGGGCCGGTGCGCGACGCCGTGGTGCTCAACGCCGCAGGGGCACTCGTGGCCCACGCCGGGTTATCCAGCCGCGCTGAATGGCTGCCGGCGTGGGAGGACGGGCTGCGACGTGCCGCCGCCGCGATCGACAGTGGCGCGGCCGAGCACCTGCTCGCGCGATGGGTGCGGTTCAGCCAGCAGCTCTGAGTGCGTTTCGGCCTGGCGGCCGGCCAGCCGCGCCGACCGGGCGGTGGCCGCCCACTCCGCCCAGGCGCCGGCCGCGCCCCGCGGTGACGCCCAGCCGGCGGCGTCGTCGGCGACTGCCACCCGGACGATGCGGACCCCGGGTGCGGCCAGCCAGCGTGCGATGAGCGCCGTTTCCTCGACCAGCGCCCCACCCAGTGGGGCCTGCGTCGGCAGGACCGTCTGGGCGCCGGCCTGGATTGCGTCCACCACCGGCATCGGGGGCACGCCGCGCCGGGCGCCGCCCGCAGCCGCGAGTTGGCCGTGACGGATGACCGCGAACTGGTAGCCGCCTTCTGAGTCGGGTGCCGCGGCGATCAGTTCGGGCAGCGCGCTCAGCGCCCGCAGGCGCTGGCCGCGCCACAACGCCTCGACCGCGGTGGCGATGTGGTCGCGCAGCCGGGCCGCGCTCTCGTAGTGGTGACGCCCGGCCAGCACCGAGACCTGGTCGACGGCCGCAGCCAGGGGGGAGTTGTCCGACCCGTCGATCAACGCCTGGGCGCGCCCCGTCGCGTCGGCGTACTCCGCGGCCGTCACGTCGCGGGCGGCGGGGCAGGGTGCCAGCTCCACCTCGGGGCAGACCGGGCCGTGCAGCGCCGAACGGCCCAGCCGCTTGGTGCAGGTCCGTACGCCGGTGAAGCGGGCCAGCAGTGCCGCGGTGTCGGCCGCGTCGGCGCGCGACCGGAACGGGCCGATGGCGCGATCGTGCCGTGGATTGCGGATCACCGAGAACCGGGGGAACGGCTCATCGGTCAGCACCACCCACCACCATCGGTGCGGGAACTTCGAGCGCCGGTTGTACGGCGGGGCGTGCGCGGCCAGCAGCCGAAGCTCGCGCACGCCGGCCTCCAGCGCGTGCGCGCACTCGACATGGTCCACACCGTCCGCGAGGCCCACCATCTCCTTCATCCGGCCACGCGGGTCGCTGCCGTTGAAGTACTGGCTCACCCGGCGGCGCAGGTCGACCGCGGTTCCGACGTAGAGCACCTCGCCCGCGGGACCCCGGAACAGATACACGCCCGGCCGGTGCGGCAGGCCGTCGGCCAGGACACGCTTGCGGCGCTGGGCGGGTGTGACGTCCGGCAGGTACGAGCGCAGGTCGGCGTAGGTGTGGATGCCCTGGTTGCCGACCCGCTCGATGAGTGCGTGCAACACGTCGACGGTGGCGCGGGCGTCGTCGAGAGCGCGGTGGGTGGGCTGGGTTGCCACGGCGAAGACGCGCGCCAGCTCGGCCAACCGCACGCTGGGAGCTTCCTCACGGCTCAGCACCCGGCGCGCCAGCCGGACCGTGCACAGGACCCGGGGACGGGGCCACGGCAGCTCGCACCGCTCGGCTGCGGCGCGTAGGAAGCCGATGTCGAAGCCGGCGTTGTGGGCTACCAGCACCGAGTCGCCGGCGAAGTCGAGGAACATCGGCAGGACGGCCTCGATGGTCGGAGCGTCGCACACCATGGCCGTGGTGATCCCGGTCAGTCGGACGATCTGCGGCGGAATGCTGCGTTGCGGGTCGACCAGGGTCGCGAATTCGCCGAGGACCCTGCCGCCGCACACCTTGACCGCGCCGATCTCGGTGATCGCGTCCGGGGTGACGCCCTCCCGGCCCTTGGCGCGTCCGCCGGTGGTTTCCAGGTCGACGACGACGAAGGTGGTCTCGCGCAGCGACAGCTCGTCGGGGGTGACCAACCCGGTGAAGCTGAGTTGAGTCCCACCGGTGGCGCCCATGGCGGTGACGTTAGGCATGCGCACCGACACCCGTGGATTCCCACGCCGGGCGATGTTGTCGGTGCCCACCGTTACCGTGCGGATGCAGCTGGACTTAGGGAGCTAGAGCACTAGGAGAGGACCGCCGAGATGGCATACAGCAACGGGACCGAAAGGACCGGTGGCGCCGCGGCCAGGCCGGGGGAGCCGGTGGTCATAGATTGCGACGACTGCGCGGTCCGTGGCCCGGGATGCCGTGACTGTGTGGTGAGCGTTCTGCTCGGGGTGCCCGAAACCCTTTCGTACGACGAACAAGTCGCGCTGGAGACGCTGGCCGAGGCCGGGTTGGCGCCGCGGTTGCGACTGGTGCCGATTCGGCGTGACCGCGCTGTGTCGCCTAAAGGAGTGGCCTGACGGGTCGTGTATGGTCGACCACGGCCAGAAACCCTGTCTCACATAGAAATGACATAAATCTTCCTAATTTCTTAACTCCCCCCTTTGGACAAACGTCGATATCGTTTCGTAACCTGTTTGAGACCTAAACCAGCTCGGCGCATTTACGTCGATGGCAGTTTAAGGAAGCAAATCTTGAGGCTCGACTGTAGGCATTCGATCGCGCGCGTAGTCAAGCGGTTCGCCATCGGTTCGTTCGCGAGCTTCGTTGTGTTCTCGGGCATTACGGCGGCCGGCGCGCTGGCCGATCCTGCCGATGACGCAATGGCGAAACTCAACGAGCTGTCCCGGCAGGCCGAGCAGACCACCGAGGCCATGCACAGCGCTCAGCTCGACTTGAACGAGAAGCTGGCGGCCCAGCAGGCAGCCGAACGGAAGCTGACCGACGACCAGGCCAAGCTGGAAGCCGCGCGAGCGCGCCTGGCCAACTTCCAGGGCGCGGTCAACAAGGTTGCCGCCGCGACGTACATGGGTGGTCGTACCGACGGCCTGGACGCCATCCTGACCGCCGCGTCGCCGCAGTCGCTGATCGACGGGCTGACGATCCAGCGGGTAATGGCCGGTCAAATGTCTTCGCAAATGGCCAGTTTCAAGGCAGCCGGCGAAGAGGCCGTGAAGGCCGAGCAGGCCTCCGCCCGCTCTGCTGCCGACGCCAAGGCCGCCGCCGAGCAGGCAGCGGCTGTGCGGGCAAACCTGCAGCACAAGCAGAGTCAGCTGCAAGTACAGATCGCGGTAGTCAAGTCGCAGTACCAAGCGTTGACGCCGGACCAGCGCACCGCGCTGGCCAACCCCGGACCAGCCCCCGACCGAGTACCGGATCGTGGACCCGGTGCGCCCGCTCCTGACGCACTGCCGCCTGGCGCGCCGGTGCCGCCGGAAGGCGTCCCCGGTGGTGAGGTTCCGGCTCCGGGCGGGGCGGCCAACGTGCCCTTCACGGGTGGTGGTGGCAGCGGCGACCGCGCGATGGTTGTGCAGGCCGCGTTGACTCAGATCGGCAGTCCCTACGTGTGGGGTGGCGCCGCTCCCGGCGGATTCGACTGCTCGGGTCTGGTGATGTGGGCGTTCCAGCAGGCCGGGATCTCTCTGCCGCACTCCAGCCAGGCGCTGGCCCATGGCGGTCAGCCGGTGTCCCTGGGTGACCTGCAGCCGGGCGACGTCTTGACCTTCTACTCCGACGCCTCGCACGCCGGCATCTACGTCGGCGACGGCATGATGGTCCACTCGTCCACCTATGGCCAGCCGGTTCGGGTGGTGCCGATGGACTCGTCCGGACCCATCTACGACGCGCGCCGCTACTGACGGTTTCGCCCAAGCGGCGTCGGCTTCAAGTACTGCTGGCGTGTGTTTTCACCGCTGAGCTGATCGCGGCGGTGCTGCTGCCTTCGCGAACGGGTTCGTCTGAGCCCGCTGTTTCACACGCCGATCCGGCTGCGACGACGTCGCTGATCCGTGATCGCTCGGTGCGGCTGGTCAGCCTGGGCGGGTCGGGCACCGATCAGCTGCTGTCGCGGGTGGCTGTCGATCTCGGCGGTGCCATCGATGCCGTCGTCGGGTTCTGGGGTGCGGACTGGACCCGCGACATAGTGGTGGTGGCCACCGGGTCGGACCAGCAGTTTCAGCAGTCCGCCGGTGGCGGTCCGGCCGCACAATGGGCCGACATTGCGGCGGTCACGGTGGCCGAGCGTGTGGATCCAGTATCCCGGACGATGGTCGACGCGCGGATCTTGCTGGCTCCGGGTGCGACTCACATGAGTGCGGGCGCGTTGCAGATCGTGCTCAGCCACGAGCTTTTTCACTATGCGGCGCGCGTGGACACCGCCTTGGACGCGCCGCGCTGGCTCACCGAAGGAGTGGCCGACTTCGTCGCCCGGCCCCGGACGGTCTTGCCCGCCGACGCGGCATCGGCTGCCCGGGCGTTGCCGACGGACACCGACCTCGACACCCCCGGGCCGCAGCGCTCCCTGGCCTACGACCGGGCCTGGTGGTTCACCCGATTCGTCGCCGACACCTACGGTCCGGGGAAGCTGCGCGAACTCTACGTGGACGCATGCGGCGTCGGGCACTCCGACTTGGCCGGCGCCGTCCGTCAGGCGTTGGGCGTGGACGTCGCCGGGCTGTTGCCGCGCTGGCAACGGTGGATGGTCAGCCACGCGTGATCCGGTTCGGCGCGAGCGTGCAGTGTTGTACACAGACACGCCGCGACCACTGGCATTCTGTGCACCCTCGTCGCCATCCAAGAGGCTCCTCAACGCGCCGCTGCCCGCGGCGCGCATCGTCGCCCGCTAACCTCACCCTGTGAGCCGGGTCCTGCTGGTAACCAACGACTTTCCACCGCGGCGCGGGGGCATCCAGTCCTACCTGGGTGAGTTCGTCAACCGACTGGTCGACGACAAGACGCACAGCGTGACGGTGTACGCGCCAAAGTGGAAGGGCGCCGAGGCTTTTGACGAAGCGGCCCAGTCGGCCGGCTACCGCGTCGTGCGCCACCCCACCACGCTGATGCTGCCGGTCCCCACCGTCGACACCCGGATGCGCCGGCTGATCGAAGAGCAGCACATCGACACCGTCTGGTTCGGCGCGGCCGCCCCGCTGGCATTACTCGCGCCACGCGCGCGGCAGGCCGGCGCCACACGAGTGCTGGCAAGCACCCACGGCCATGAAGTCGGCTGGTCGATGCTGCCGGTCGCCCGACCCGTACTGCGCAGAATCGGCGATCACACCGACGTAGTGACCTTCGTCAGCCGCTACACCCGTTCGAGATTCGCGCCGGCATTCGGGCCCAATGCCGCACTCGAATACCTCCCGCCCGGCGTGGACAGCGACCGCTTCCGACCGGACCCCGCCGCCCGCGCCGAGCTGCGCCGACGCTATCGGCTGGGCGAACGGCCCACTGTCGTGTGTCTCTCGCGGTTGGTGCCCCGCAAGGGCCAGGACATGTTGATCAAAGCCCTGCCGTCGATTCGCCGGCGTGTCGACGGCGCTGCGCTGGTCATCGTCGGCGGTGGCCCTTACCTCGAGACACTGCGCAAGCTGACGCGCGAGTACGAGGTGGAAGACCACGTCACCTTCACCGGCGGCGTCCCCGGCGACGAGCTGCCCGCCCACCATGCGATGGCCGACGTGTTCGCGATGCCCTGCCGCACCCGCGGCGCCGGCATGGACGTCGAAGGTCTCGGCATCGTCTTCCTGGAGGCATCGGCCGCCGGCATCCCGGTGGTGGCGGGCGACTCCGGCGGAGCCCCGGAAGCTGTGCAGCACAACAAGACTGGTCTGGTGATCGACGGCAACTCGGTGGAAGAGGTCGGCGAGGCGGTCACCGAGTTGTTGACCGACCGCGACCGGGCGGCCGCGATGGGCGCCGCCGGCCGCGAATGGGTGCGCACGCAGTGGCGCTGGGACCTGTTGGCCGCCCGGCTCGCGGGCCTGCTCGACGGCGGTTAACAGCAGGCTCAAGGGTCACGCGCGACGCCCAATGCCGGCGCGACGCCCAATACCCGTTAGTCCTTGGAGTAGATGGCCTCAATATCTGAGGCGAACTTCTCAGCCACCACGTTGCGTTTGACCTTCATCGTCGGTGTCAGCTCACCGGTGTCCTCGGTGAAGTCGACGGGCAAGATGCGGAACTTGCGGATCGACTCGGCGTGGGAGACCTGCAGGTTAGCTTCCTTGACCGCCGCATCGACCTCGGCGACCAGGTCCGGGTCGGTGGCCAGATCAGCCACCGTCGCGGCATCGGCCTTGTGGTGGTGATGCTTCCAGCCCTCGAACGCTTCGGGGTCGATGGTGATCAGGGCCCCGATGAACGGCTTGGCGTCCCCGACGACCATCGCCTGACTGATCAGCGGGTGGGCCCGCAGTTGATCTTCCAGCACCGCGGGTGCAACGTTCTTGCCGCCCGCGGTGACGATGAGTTCCTTTTTACGGCCGGTGATGCTGACGAACCCGTCTTCGTCGACTGCGCCGAGATCTCCGGTGCGGAACCAGCCGTCGGTGAAGGCTTCCGCGGTGGCCTGCTCGTTGCGCCAGTAGCCGGCGAACACCACGCCGCCGCGCACCAACAGCTCCTTGTCCTCGGCGATACGCAGGCTGTTGCCCGGCACCAGCTTGCCCACGGTGCCGATCTTGAGGCCGTTGATCTGGTTCACGGTGATCGCCGCGCTGGTCTCGGTAAGCCCGTAACCCTCGTAGATGGTCACGCCCACGCCGCGGTAGAAGTGCCCCAGGCGCGCGCCCAGCGGTGCCCCGCCCGACACCGCGGCATGGCACTCACCGCCCAGGGCCGTGCGCAGCTTCCCGTAGACCAGCCGGTCGAACAGCGCGTGCTTGGCACGCAGCACCAATCCGGGCTTGCCGTCGTCCTGGGCGCGGCTCCAATCGACCGCCGTCTGCGCGGCCGCCTTGAACACGGGACCTTTGCCGTCATTGGCGGCGTTCTGCTCGGCGGTGTTGTACACCTTCTCGAAGACTCGTGGAACCGACACCACCACAGTCGGTTTGAACTCTGCCAGCAACGGCAGCAGATTCTTGATGTCACTGGTGAATCCGACAGTGACTTTGCTGGTGAAGGCCGCCAGGGTGAGCGCCCGGGCCAGCACATGGGCCAGCGGCAGGAAGACCAGCAACCGCTGTCCCTCGCACAGCAACGTCGGCAGGCACTCGGCGGTACCGCGGATCTCGTGCAGCAGATTCGAGTGGGTGAGTTGGCAGCCTTTCGGCCGGCCCGTGGTGCCCGAGGTGTAGATGAGCGTGGCCGGCGCGTCGGCGGTCAGCCCCTTCTGCCGCGCCGTCAGTTCGGCTGCATCGACCGAGGCGCCGGCCTCCACCAACTGGTCCAGCGCCTTCGGGCCGGAGCCGTTGATGTGCAGCACCCGGCGCAGAGCGGGCAGGTCGCCGGTGAGCTCGGTGACGATCGCCGCATGCTCGTCGGTTTCGGCGAACGCCAGCACCGCCTCGGAGTCCTGCAGCACCCAGCGCACCTGCTCGGCCGACGACGTCTCGTAGATCGGCACGGTCACCGCACCCACCGACAGGATCGCCAGATCCAGGATCGCCCACTCGTAACACGTGGCCGAGAAGATCGAGACCCGGTCGCCGGCTTCCACTCCCATCGAGATCAAACCCAGTGCGGCCGAGCGAATTTGGTCAGTAGCTTCGGCGCAGGTGACGTCCGTCCAGGCCCCCTCGACACGGCGCCGGTAGATGACGTAATCGGGATCGTTGCGCTCGTGCTCGTACACCACGGCTGCGACGTGGTCGTGATCGTAAACGGAGAAGCGGGCCGGGACACTGTACTGACGCACTCTCATTACCTCGCTTGACCTTGACTGGCGCTTCTCGCCGGTTGCTTGCTGATACCCAGCCTATCGGGGACATTCACGCACTAGGGCGACGGCCGGTAGCCGTCCGGCACGATTGCCGGGAGGCCTCCCTGTGCATCGAAGGGCTGCACCCATCCCGCCCGGGTGGGTATGTGAAGCTGGGGCGATGAACAGCATCCAGATCGCCGACGAGACCTACGTCGCCGCCGCTGGCGCACTGGTCGGGGCCGCAATCGCAGATCGCTCGAAGTGGAGCCGGTGGTGGCCGGACCTGCACCTGCAGGTCACCGAGGACCGTGCCGACAAGGGGATCCGGTGGGCGGTCAGCGGCCCGTTGACCGGCACGATGGAGGTCTGGCTGGAACCGTCGATGGACGGGGTCATACTGCACTATTTCCTGCACGCGGAACCGACCGGCGTCCCGGCATCCGAGCTGGCCAGGCTGAACCTGGCGAAGATGACGCACCGTCACCGGGTGGCGGGCAAGAATATGGCGTTCGAGGTGAAAACGACCCTGGAACGCTCGCGTCCCGTCGGAACTTCTCCGGTAGTTTAACCGGGTCAAGAGTGGCATCAAGACAGGCGAGAGAGAGTACCGTTTCTGCCGGGAGATTTGGGGGCACTCCCGCAGTTGACCGGGGTTGACCGGGAAAGGGAAGCAGCCAAGTGGCGGACAAGACGAACCAGACGATCTACATCGACGCAGACCCAGCCGAGGTGATGAAGGCGATCGCCGACATCGAGTCCTACCCGGACTGGATCAACGAATATAAGAAAGTCGAAGTCCTCGAGGCCACCGACGACGGCTATCCGAAAAAGGCGCGGATGTTGATGGACGCGGGGATCTTCAAAGACACCCTGATCATGAACTATCAATGGCCGGACGACCGTGAGTCGCTGAGTTGGACGCTGGAATCCAGCTCTCTGCTCAAGTCGCTGGAAGGCTCGTACCTCTTGGCGCCCAAGGGTTCTGGCACCGACGTGACCTACGAGTTGGCGGTAGACCTGGCTGTTCCGATGATCGGGATGCTCAAGCGCAAGGCCGAACGCCGGCTGATCGACGGCGCCTTGAAGGATCTGAAGAAACGAGTCGAGGGCTGAGTGATTCCGTCCCGCCTACCCCGGCGCGGATCAGCCTTTTTGTCGGCAAGGGCGGGGTAGGAAAGTCCACTCTGGCGTCTGCGACCGCGGTCGGCGATGTCAGCGCTGGACAGCGCGTGCTGGTGGTATCCACCGACCAGGCCCACTCACTGGGCGACGTCCTGGGCATCCCGGTCCCGCCGACCGGTCACGGCGAACCCGTCCGGGTGCACGCCGACGACTCGGAGGCCGGCGGCGGCTTCCTCGACGCCCTGGCCCTGGACACCCTGGCCCTGCTCGAGGACCGGTGGCGCGACGTGGTGGGCGCGCTCGATGCGCGCTTCCCCGAATCGGAGCTGAGTCGCATTGCGCCCGAAGAACTTTCGGCGTTGCCGGGCATTCAGGAAGTCCTGGGCTTGCACGCCGTCGGCGAGCTTGCGATGTCGGGCCGATGGGATCGCGTCATCGTCGACTGCGCGTCGACGGCGGACGCCTTGCGGATGTTGACGTTGCCCGCCACGTTCGGCCTGTATGTGGAACGAGCCTGGCCGCGGCACCGGCGGCTCAGCATCGGCGTCGAGGACCCTCGTTCGGCCGCGGTGGTGCAACTGCTGGAACGCACCAGCGCCGGTGTCGACCGGCTCAACTCGCTGCTGACCGACGGCGACCTGGTCAGCGCGCACCTGGTGCTCACCCCGGAGCGGGTGGTGGCCGCCGAGGCGGCCCGCACGCTGGGGTCGTTGGCGCTGATGGGAGTGCGGATCGAGGAGCTGCTGGTCAACCAGGTCCTGGTCCGCGATGAAACCTACGAGTACAGCAGCCTGCCCGACCACCCCGCCTTCTACTGGTACGCCGAACGGATCGCTGAACAACGCGCGGTGCTCGAAGAACTCGACGCCACCATCGGCGACGTCGCATTGGTGCTGGTGCCGCACCAGGCAGGAGAGCCGATCGGGCCCAAGGCCCTGGGCGAACTGCTCGACAGCGCCCGCCGGCGCCGGGGTGCCGCCCCGCCCGGGCCGCTGCACCCGGTCGTCGACCTGGAATCCGGGACAGGTCTGGAGTCTGTGTACCGGATGCGGCTGTCCCTGCCTCAACTCGATGCCGGATCGCTGGCCCTGGGCCGCTCTGACGACGACCTGATCGTCAGTGCCGGCGGTGTACGGCGCCGGGTTCGGCTAGCCTCTGTGCTGCGCCGGTGTACGGTGCTGGACGCCCATCTGCGGGGCAGTGAATTGACTGTCCGTTTCCAACCCGATCCGGAGGTATGGCCGAAGTGAGTAGGGGTCATACCGAGATCGGTCCCGAGTTGCGCAGGCTCGCCCAGGCGATCCTGGACGGGATCGACCCGGCAGTACGGGCGGCGGCCACGATGGCATCGGGCGGCGCGCCCGGTAAGTGCCAGCAGGTGTGGTGTCCGGTGTGCGCGTTGGCGGCGGCGGTCAACGGCGAGCAGCACCCCCTGGTGACGGTCATCGCCGATCACAGTGTCGCCCTGCTGGAAGTGATCCAGGCGATCGTCGACGACATCGATCGCACGGCGACGCCACCGCACGACGAGGCCGGCGACAGCGACGACACCGAAGAGCAGCCCGCGCCGCGCACCAACGGCAAGGCCACCGCCAAGCCGGGCTACCAGGCCATCCCCGTGACGGTGCAGGAGTGAGCCGGCACCAGGGCGGGTCTCGCGAGGTGGTCGGAGTCAGCGCGGGTGGGTACAGTTGGCGCAGACACCAACGGGTGTGGGCGAGAGGGAGGGCCAATGTGGTACTACCTGTTTAAGTACGTCCTCCTCGGTCCGTTGCTGTCTTTGATCGGCCGTCCGAAAGTTGAAGGGCTAGAGCACATTCCCAGTTCTGGCCCGGTGATTCTGGCCAGCAACCACCTCGCGGTGATGGATAGCTTCTTCCTGCCGTTGGTGGTGCGTCGCCGGATCACCTTCCTGGCCAAGGCCGAATACTTCACCGGTACCGGGATCAAGGGCAGGTTCAACCGCTGGTTCTATACCGCCGTCGGTCAGGTGCCGATCGACCGCACCGATTCCGAAGCCGCCCAGGCCGCCTTGCAGACCGCAGAGCGGTTGCTGGGCCAGGGCAAGTTGCTGGGCATGTATCCAGAGGGCACCCGCTCACCGGACGGGCGGCTCTACAAGGGCAAGACCGGCCTGGCGCGGCTCGCCCTGCAGACGGGTGTCCCGGTGATCCCGGTGGCGATGATCGGCACCAACGTGGTGAACCCGCCCGGCACGACGCGGCTGCGGTTCGGCCGCGTCACTGTTCGCTTCGGCAAGCCGATGGACTTCTCCCGGTTCGACGGCCTGGCCGGGAACCACTTCATCGAGCGCGCCGTCATCGACGAGGTGATGTACGAGCTGATGGGGCTGTCCGGGCAGGAGTACGTCGACATCTACGCCGCCAGCGTCAAGGACGGCACCGCCGAGGACGGTGACACCGAGGGTTCCAAGCCGGAATCGTCGGTCGCGGCGCGGATCCCGGAGACCGCTGTCGGTTGAAGTCCGGCCGCGTTAGGCCGCCGGGACCGGCGTGCGCTCGCGCGGAGTCGGGCGCGTCGGTGCGATCGCAGCGGTGACCGTGACGCCGGCGACGACGATGACGGCCAGGGCCCACCAGACATAGGACATCCCGACTAACTGGCGCCACCAGTTCGCCGTGGTCTCGTGGTGCTTGGGTAGCAGGTCAATCGGCGACCAGTGCATCAAGGCCAGGCCCGCGACGCTGACCACGCCCAGCGCGATGTTGCGGCGGCGCCAGGCCAGGATTCCGGTCACCAGCACCGCGGGCAGCATCCACACCCAGTGGTGCGACCACGACACCGGGGAAACCACCAGGCCGAACAGCGCGACGCAGATCACCGCCAGCGTCGGCTCGCCGGCCTTGAGCACCCGGCGCATCGCCCAGATCGTCAGGCCGAGCACCAGCAGACACGCGAGCACCCACAGCGGGAAGCGCTCGTGTTGATCGAGCCCCAACCGGGCCAGCGAGCCCGCGATGTTCTGGTCGGTGTTCAGCGCCGCCTCACCGATGCGGTCGGTGTGGTGCAGCGTTTCGGTCCAGTACTCGCACGAGTCTTTCCAGGCGAGCACGAAGCCCAGCAAGGTCGCGCCCGCGAACGACGCCAGCGACGTCAGCGCGGCCCGCTTGTCGCGGCGCAGCAGGAAGTACAGCAGGAAGACCGCGGGGGTGAGCTTCAGCGCGATTCCCAACCCGAGCAGCAGGCCGCGCGGCCAGGGTGTGCGCCGCGGGAAGCAGTCGGCGATCACCAACGTCATCAGGATGGCGTTGATCTGGCCGAAGGCGAAGTTCGAGGCGATCGGTTCCAGCCAGATCGACGCCGGCGCGACGATCACGACGGCCAACCACACGCGACGCAGCCAGGCCGGACCGGGCAGCAGCGTCGACTCGGCCCACACGTCGAGGCGGCTCAGCACGATCGTCGTCGACACCAACAGGACCACCAGGGTCAGTGCCGTGATCACGACGCTGGCGACGGGCATGCCCATCCAGGCGAACGGGCTGAACGTGATGGCCGCCAGCGGGGGATAGGTGAACGGCAGATCGACGATCGGTGTGTGGAACATCACGTTGCCGGTATAGAGCGGGCGCCCGTCCAGCCAGGCCTGCCCACCCATTTGATACACGTCGATGTCGATGCGGTAGGGAATGTGGCCGAACAGCTGCCAGCACGTGTTGGCCAGAGCGAGGGCGGCCAGCAGCCAGAGCAGGCACCATAGCGAAACCCGCCCGAGTCGACTGCCCACTCCGGGCGACCGCCATTTACTCATGTCGAGCACAGCCTAATCGTTATTTCGGCTTGTCCTACCCGCGCAGCGCGGCTTGCCGGTGCGGCGCGTCGGTCCGGCGTAGCTTTTTCTAAGTGCACCACTGGTTCCAGCACGACATCGTCGATCGCGGTCACCTGCCGCTGCTGTGTTGTCTGGTGGCCTTCATTTTGACCTTCTTCGTCACCCGGTCCTGTGTGCGCTTCATCCGGCACCGGGCCGATCGAGAGCGGCCGGCGCGGTGGTGGCAGCCGCGCAATATCCACGTCGGAACCGTGCACATTCACCACGTGGCGTTCGGGGTGGTGCTGGTGATGCTGTCCGGGTTGACCCTGGTGACGCTGGCGGTCAACGGCCAGGAACCCCAACTCACTCTCGCGGCAGTGCTTTTCGGTGTCGGCGCGGCGTTGGTGCTGGATGAGTACGCGCTGATCCTGCACCTGTCCGACGTGTACTGGGAGGAAGACGGCCGCAGCTCGGTGGATGCCGTGTTCGCCGCGATCGCGGTGGCCGGGCTGTTGATGCTGGGTCTGCACCCGTTGATGTTCGTGCTGCCCATCCGCTACGACGGTGACTGGCTGACGCTGCAGAGCACGCTGGCGTCGGCGCTGGTGGTCACCCTGCCGCTGGCGGTGATCGTGCTGCTCAAGGGCAAGGTGTGGACCGGATTACTCGGCATGTTCATTGTGGTGTTGCTCATCATCGGGGCGGTCCGGCTGTCCCGTCCGCACGCCCCGTGGGCACGCTGGCGCTACACCGCCAGGCCGGCGAAGATGCGGCGCGCGCTGGCGCGCGAACGCAGGTGGCGGCGCCCGGTGGTGCAGGCCAAACTGTGGCTGCAGGGCGCGATCGCCGGAACTCCGCGGCTGCCCGACGAGCGCGTTGTCGACGCACAACTGGATCTCGAGGTGCACCCGGCGCCGCCGCCGGACACCGGCCCCATCCTGATCAGCGGGTAGCCAAGGGGCCGCTCGCGCAACTGAGGCGAACTAAGCTGCGGCGGTGCGGTACTTCTACGACACCGAATTCATCGAGGACGGCCGCACCATCGAGCTGATCTCGATAGGCGTGGTCGCCGAAGACGGCCGGGAGTACTACGCGGTGTCTTCCGAGTTCGACCCCGGACGGGCCGGCAACTGGGTGCGAAATCACGTGCTGCCGAAGCTGCCGTCGCCGTCGTCGCAGCTGTGGCGCTCGCGGCGGCGGATCCGCGCCGACCTGGAGCAATTCCTGGGCGTCAACAGCTCAGAGCCGATCGAACTGTGGGCCTGGCTGGGTGCCTACGACCACGTGGTCCTGTGTCAGCTGTGGGGAACGATGCCCAATCTGCCCAAGGCGATCCCTCGATTCACCCGGGAGCTGCGCCAACTCTGGGAGGACCGGGGATCTCCGCGGTTGCCACCCAGGTCTCCGGATGCGCACGACGCGCTGGTCGACGCCCGGGATCAACTGCGCCGCTTCCAGATAATCTCCTCGGTAGACGAAGCGGGCCAGCGTCGTTCGCCCTGATCAGCGATCAACGGCCACAGTTACCATGGACCGATGAACTGGACCGTCGACATTCCGATCGACCAGCTGCCGCCGCTGCCGCCGCTGCCTGCCGACCTGCGGGCGCAGCTGGACGCGGCGCTGGCCAAGCCGGCCGCCCAGCAGCCCAGCTGGGACGCCGACCAAGCGGCGGCTATGCGCAAGGTGCTCGAGAGCGTGCCACCGGTGACGGTGCCGTCGGAGATCGTGCGGCTGCAGGAACAGCTCGCGCAGGTGGCCAGGGGTGAGGCGTTCCTGCTGCAGGGCGGCGACTGCGCGGAGACGTTCACCGACAACACCGAGCCGCATATCCGCGGCAACATCCGCACCCTGCTCCAGATGGCCGTGGTGCTCACTTACGGCGCCAGCATGCCGGTGGTGAAGGTGGCCCGGATCGCCGGCCAGTACGCCAAGCCCCGCTCGGCCGACATCGACGCGCTGGGCCTGAAGTCCTACCGCGGCGACATGATCAACGGCTTCGCTGCCGACGCCGCCGTCCGCGCCCACGACCCGTCCCGGCTGGTGCGGGCCTACGCCAACGCCAGCGCCGCGATGAACCTGGTGCGGGCGCTGACCTCGTCGGGGTTCTCCTCGCTGCACCTGGCGCACGACTGGAACCGCGAGTTCGTGCGCACCTCCCCGGCCGGCGCGCGGTACGAGGCGCTGGCCTCCGAGATCGACCGGGCCCTGCGGTTCATGAGCGCCTGCGGGGTCGCCGACCGTAACCTGCAGACCGCCGAGATCTACGCCAGCCACGAGGCGCTGGTACTCGACTACGAGCGCTCGATGCTGCGGCTGTCCGACGTGGAGGACGGCGAGCCGCAGCTCTACGACCTGTCGGCGCACACCGTCTGGATCGGCGAGCGGACCCGTCAGCTCGACGGCGCCCACCTGGCGTTCGCCGAGGTGATCGCCAACCCGATCGGCGTCAAGATCGGCCCGACCATGACCCCCGAGCTGGCCGTGGAATACGTGGAACGCCTTGACCCGCACAACAAGCCGGGCCGACTGACCCTGGTGAGCAGGCTGGGGAACAACAAGGTGCGCGACGTGCTGCCGCCGATCATCGAGAAGGTTCAGGCCGCCGGCCACCAGGTGATCTGGCAGTGCGACCCCATGCACGGCAACACCCACGAGTCGTCGACCGGATACAAGACCCGGCACTTCGACCGGATCGTGGATGAGGTGCAGGGCTTCTTCGAGGTGCACCGCGCGCTGGGCACCCACCCGGGCGGGATCCACGTCGAGATCACCGGCGAGAACGTCACGGAATGTCTTGGTGGGGCACAGGACATTTCGGACACCGATCTGGGGGGCCGTTACGAGACGGCGTGCGATCCGCGGCTGAACACCCAGCAGTCGCTGGAGCTGGCCTTCCTGGTCGCGGAGATGCTGCGCGACTAGCGCTACCAGACCAGCGGAGCGCGACTAGAGCAGCGTGCTCAGGTGGACGCCGATCGTCCAGGCCGCGGACGCGACCAACCCGGTCAGCGTCAGCACCACGGCCACCCAGATCAGCACCATGCGACGGCGGCGTTGGCGCTCCCAGAGGAATTCGTCCATCGGGATACCGGCGAATTCCCCGGAATCGGGTTCGAACTCGGCCTCGTCGTCGAAGACGTCGGGTTCGTCGAAGACGTCGGGTTCCTGGAAGGGTTGCGCCGGAGCCGCGGGGGGCGATTCCGCGGGCTCGCGGGCGAACTGACGGGTCGGGTTGGGCGCCGGATTCTTGGCCGGACGCTCGGTCATGCGGCTGTGCTCGAGCGCGCGGTGCTGCGCTGAGTTGCGCGGCGCCGGGACCCGGAAGTCCGGCAATCCCAGCTCCTCGACAATCGACTCCAGATCAGCGGCCATCTCGATCGCGTCGGCGTAGCGCTGCGCCGGGTCACGAGCGGTCGCACATGCCACGAACTCATCGAATTGTGTTGGTACGCCGTCAATTACCGCGCTGGGCGGTGGCACATCGTTGTCCAGCCGCTGATAGGCGACCGACAACGCGGTATCGCCGCTGAACGGTGTCTCCCCGGTCAGCAACTCGTAAGTGAGGATCCCGGTGGAATAGACATCGCCGCGGGGACCGGCGTTGCCGTCGCGGACCTGCTCCGGCGACAGATAGGCCGCGGTGCCCAGGATGACACTGCTGGATGTGATTCCGGCTGCCGCGACGGCACGAACCAGCCCGAAGTCGGCGATCTTGACCTCGCCGTCGTCAGAGATCAGCACGTTCTCCGGCTTCACGTCGCGGTGGACCAGCCCGGCCCGGTGCGCGGCGGCCAGTCCGCCCAGCACCGGGCGCAGCACCGCCGCGACCGCGTACGGCGGCATCGGGCCCCGCTCGGACAGCAGCTCGCGCAAGGTGCCGCCCTCCATCAGCTCCATCACCAGAAATGGGTGCCTGCCGTCCTGCCCCTGGTCGTAGACCGCGACCAGGCCCGGATTCTTCAGCCGGGCGACCGTGCGCGCCTCGAGCTGGAATCGGTGCAGGAACTGCTGGTCGCCGGCGTAGCGGGAGTCCATCACCTTCAAGGCGACGGGGCGGTCCAGCCGCGTGTCCAAACCCCGATAGACGGTTGAGGTGCCACCGCTGGCGATCTTCGCCTGCACCAGATACCGGCCATCCAGCACGGTGTTCTCCAACCGGTCCCCTCCAACCACGTGGGCCATCGTAGGTGGGCGGGTAGGTGGACAGCGCAATTCGATGGCAGAACGCGCACACTTGGCCGCCCGGCAAGTTCTAGACTGACCTCGTGGGCAGCATCCCGGCCGGCGACGATGTTCTGGATCCCGATGAGCCAATCTACGACCTGTCCCGGGTCGCCGAACTGCTCGGCATATCGGTGAGCAAGGTCCTGCAGCAGCTCCGGGAAGGACACCTGGCCGCGGTGCGCCGCGACGGCGGCGTGGTGGTGCCGCAGGTGTTCTTCACCAACACCGGCCAGGTGGTCAAGAGCCTGCCGGGCTTGTTGACGATCCTGCACGACGGCGGCTACCACGAGACCGAGATCATGCGCTGGCTGTTCACCCCGGACCCGTCGCTGACCGTGACCCGCGACGGCTCCCGCGATGCGTTGAACAACGCCCGCCCGGTCGACGCGCTGCACGCCCACCAGGCCCGCGAGGTGGTCCGCCGCGCCCAGGCGATGGCGTACTGATCAGGACTGATCAGGGCGTACTGACGGCGACCTGTTCCTCGCTCGGCTCCGGTTCCTTGTAGAGCGAATACCAGGCCACTGCCGCGAATGCGGTCGCGAGCCCCACATGCAGCCAGGAGTACATGCCGTGGGACCCGTCGGGTTTGAAGATCACCATGATCCATGTCGAGAATCCCGCGATCACCGCCATCGCCCGACGAGACTGGGCCAGCGGGGCCAACACCGCCAGCGGCCAGGAGTAGTACCACGGCAGCGCGGCAGGCACGAACAGCACGACCACCAGCATCACGCCGAAGATGCCCAGCAGGGCGTCCCGGTCGTCGCGGCGGAATCGCCACCACAGCACCGGCAGCGACACCAGGATGACCAGGATTCCGACCAACCGGGCGATCCGCAGCACGGTGTAGAACTGCACCGCGAAGAAACCGCTGGTGGCGGCGTGGATGATGTTGGCCGCGGCCGTCGGGATGGTCAGCCAGTTGATGATTTTCACCGACCCGGCCAACGCGGTCAGCCAGCCCAGCCCGACCCCGGCCACCAGTGACAGCACCGCGAACCCGACGACACAGATCACCGAGGATGCCAGCACGGCCGCCAGGAACGCGCGGACGGGTCGCCAGCCGCGATCCTCCCGAAGATGACGCATCCAGACCCAGCACAGGAACGGCAGCGCCAACCCCGCGGTCGCTTTGACCGCGATCGCGATGGTGAGCAGCGTGATCCCAGCGACATGATGACGTTGCAGAGTCAGCGCGATACCGGCGGCCATCAGACCCACCATCAGCATCTCGTTGTGCACCCCGCCCATCAGGTGGATGAGCACCAACGGGTTGAGCACGCAGATCCACAGCGCCTTGGCGCCGTCGGTGCCAACGTGATGCGCCAGTCGGGGAGCGGCCCAGATCAACAGCGCCAGTCCGGGCAGCATGCACAGCCGCAGCAGCATGGTGCCGGCGACGACGTTGTTGCCGACGATAATCGTGACCAGCTTGGCGATCAGGATGAACGCCGGACCGTAGGGGGCGGTGGTGATGGTCCAGATGGGGGAGACGTCGTCCAGCAGCGAATTGGGGTTACCGACCGGCCCGACCGCATAGGGGTCCAGGCCGTCGCGCAACAACGCGCCCTGCGCGAGGTAGGAGTAGGTGTCGCGACTGAACACCGGCACCGACAACAGCAGCGGCGCCAGCCAGAACGCGGTGGTGGCCCGCATGGTGAACTCGGAGGCCGCACCCGCCAGGCACTGCCGGCCCAGCCGCAGCCAGGCGATCAGCATCAGGCCGACGCCGATCCACAGCAGGATCGAGGACAGCACCAGCCCGTGCCCAAAACGCAACCAGGACAGGTGGATCGACTCCAGCAGGGGATCGTGCTGACGGGTGCTGCCGGCGCCCAGGCCGCCGGCGGTGATGAGCACCGACCCGAGGAAACCGAGCCGCGCGGGTGCACCCTCGGCGGCGGTGGCGAACGTCCGCAATCGCGAAAGACGTTGCCGGTAGCTTTGTTTCGGTGCGGCGGCGGTCGCGTCTGTCATGGTTCAGGCGGTCCGATCGGTGGCCAGGCGGGCCAGTTCGGACAATCCGGCTTTGGCCGTGGCGCTGATCGGCGCCGCGGACAGCGTTGCCAACGCGCGCTGGGTGAGATCGGTGATGCGGTTCTCCGCCGCGGCCAGCGCGCCCAGATCCTCGATCACCGTGCGCAGTTCACGCACCTGGTCGTCGGTCAATTCGGTTCCGACCGAGGTGCGTAACAGGTTGGCCGCCAACGGGTCTGACTCGTCGGCCAGCTGGGTGGCTTCGGCCAGCAGCACGGTGCGCTTGCCGGAGCGCAGGTCGTCGCCGGACGGTTTGCCCGTCACTGCGGGGTCGCCGAACACGCCCAGCACGTCGTCACGGAGCTGGAACGCCACCCCGAGGTCGGTCCCGAACTGTTTGAAGGCGGCCATCACGTCGGGCCGGTCGGCGGCGGCGGCCGCTCCCAGTTGCAGTGGCCGGGAGACGGTGTACGAGGCGGTCTTGTAGGTGGCGACGGTCATGGCCGATGCCACCGACTCGGCGGCCGAGGCCGGCGTCGAAGCCTCCGCGACGATGTCGAGGAACTGGCCGCCCAGCACCTCGGTCCGGATGTCCGACCAGACGCGCTCGACGCGTTGCCGGGCCGCCGGGCACAAACTGGCGCGGGAGATGACGTCGTTCGCCCAGGCGTGCGCGATGTCACCGAGCAGGATTGCCGCGGACAACCCGAATTGCTCCGACGCGCCGCGCCAGTCGCGGTCGCGGTGCAGGGCCGCGAAATGCATGTGAGCGGTCGGCCTGCCGCGACGCGTCGCGGAGGCGTCGATGACGTCGTCGTGGATCAGCGCGAACGCGTGCAGCAGCTCCAGCGCGGCGAACAGCAGCAGCGTGTCCGCATCGGGTGCCTCGGTGCTGACCGCGTCCCAACCCCAGTAGGCGAACACCGGCCGCATCCGTTTGCCGCCGCTGAGGGCGAAGTCTTCGAGCCAAGCGGTCAACGTCCCGTAGTCGGCCCCGAGGAAGGCGGATTCGTTGCGACGGTCCTGCACGTAGCGGCGCAG